>ONIY01000004.1 GCA_900318065.1 uncultured Prevotellaceae bacterium | reverse complement strand
AAGGTTGTGCCTTTGCCCACTTCGGAGTCCTTGACGTAGATTTTGCCGCCGTGGTACTCCTCGATGATGCGCTTGACAAGCGTTAGTCCCAGTCCCCAGCCGCGCTTCTTGGTAGTGAAGCCAGGGGTGAACACATTCTTGAAGTTCTTGCGGGGAATGCCCTTGCCAGTGTCCTTGACATAGAGGTTGGCATGCTGGGCGTCGCTGGTCACCACGATGTCGATGCGTCCCTCGCCCTCCATGGCGTCGACGGCGTTCTTGGTCAAGTTCTCCATCACCCACTCAAATAGCGACTGGCAGAGCATCACGCCGCAGTTCTTGTCGTCATCGGTGTGCACGGTGAGCGTGACATGCTTGGGGATGCGCGTACGCATGTAGGCAAGACTGCTCTCCACAGCCTCGTTGATGAAGGTGAGCTCCTTGTCGGGCATAGAGCCAATCTTCGAGAAGCGGTCGGCGATTACCGAGAGGCGGTGCACATCGGTGTCCATGTCGCTGATAATCTCCTTGTCCACGCCCATCGAGTCGAGCATCTGCGTCCATGCCATGAGCGAAGAGATGGGCGTGCCCAGCTGGTGAGCCGTCTCCTTTGACAGACCCACCCACACCCGGTTTTGCTCCGCCTTCTTCACGCTGATGAGGGCAAAATAGGCGATGCCCAGGAACAGCAGCATCACAGCAAGCTGGATGTAGGGGTAATAGGCCAGACGCCGCAGCACGTCGCTGTCCTCGTAGTAGAGCATCTGGCTGGTGCTGTCGTCGATTTTTATCTCAATGCTGTTGGTGGAGTTGTGCAGTTTGGCGAGTTTGCGCGCCAGGAAGTCCTTGTTAACCTGCGAGTACTCATCAATCATCATCTTGGCGGTGTCGGCAGGTTCGGGTAGCTTGAAGTTTCGCTGCTCAATGATGTGGTCCTGGTCGTCGACGAGCAGCACCGGGATGTTGCGGTTGGCCTGGATGATGCGCAGCAGGAAGTCGACATCAGTCTCGGCCGACGTGGTGAGCTCGCGTGTGGCATCGGCCCAGATCTCCATTCTCTCTCGCTCTTGCTTGGCAAGGTCCTTGACGAGCGTGTTAGAGAAATAGATAAACACCGCCACCAGTAGCAGCGACACAGCAAGGAGCACCATCTTCCAGATGCGGCGGGAGTCATATATGTTGCGCAAGTTCATTTCTTTTTTGGGGGGATGGGGGATGGGGGATAGGGGATCGGAGGTCGGGGATCGGGGATGGGAAATCGAGCGGTCGAGGGGGCTCAATTGTGCATTATGCATTGTGCATTACCCTTTGCCCTTATTACTGTTGCAAGATGATTTCTAGTTCTATTAACAAGTCGTCTATTGTCTCGTAGGGGTGGAGGTGGAAATAGCTGTTGCCCGTGAGCATTGCCGAGAGCTGGCAGCGGGCACGGTTGTAAAAGATGTGGACTGGGATGCCTTGATGCTCGGCATAGGCGAGCTCGTAGCCCACGCCCAGCGACGGGCATGTGCACTCGGCAATCACCAGGTCGCTCTCTCGCAGCCAAGCCACGTCCTGCTCATAGATGCGCGCGTCGCGGTCACGCCCCTGCTCCTCGAGGCACAGGCCGCTGCTGCCCACATGCTCGGTGAGCACTGCATGGCCCTTGCCCTTCATGAAGTCGATCACCTGCCTGTAGAGCCCGGCATCTACCCTACCGCCACGTATCGATCCTGCAAAATAAATTTTCTTTGACATGCTAATTGGGTTGAATATACCTTATAACGTGCAAAGTTAACAAAAAATTATCAGAAGTGAAAAACTCAACGCAAAAAAGGCCAGCGCGTGCCGGCCTTTTTATCGTATATCTTCCCGAGATTTCGCGGGATATCGTTAGGGCTTTAGTCGATGATGTCGAAGCCAGTGTACTGCTGCAACGCCTTGGGGATGCGTATGCCCTCGGGCGTCTGGTTGTTCTCGAGCAGCGCAGCCACGATGCGAGGCAATGCCAGTGCCGAGCCGTTGAGGGTGTGGCACAGGTGGGTCTTCTTGTCGTCGCCACGGTAGCGGCACTTGAGGCGGTTGGCCTGATAGGTCTCGAAGTTAGACACCGAACTCACCTCGAGCCATCGCTTCTGAGCAGCGCTCCACACCTCGAAGTCGAAGGTGATGGCACTGGTGAAGCTCATGTCGCCGCCACACAGTCGCAGGATGTGCCATGGCAGTTCAAGCTTCTCGAGCAAGCCTTGCACGTGGTCCTTCATCTCCTCGAGAGCGGCATAGCTGTCCTCTGGGCGCTCGATGCGCACGATCTCCACCTTGTCAAACTGGTGAAGGCGGTTAAGTCCACGCACGTCCTTGCCATAAGAGCCAGCCTCACGACGGAAGCAGGCACTGTAGGCACAATTCTTCTTGGGGAGGTCTTCCTGATTGATGATCACGTCGCGGTACATGTTGGTCACAGGCACCTCGGCAGTGGGGATGAGATAGAAATTGTCGACCTGGCAGTGGTACATCTGTCCCTCCTTGTCGGGCAGCTGGCCAGTGCCCAGTCCCGATGCCTCGTTCACCACCAGTGGTGGCTCAATCTCGACATATCCGGCACGCGAGGCCTCGTCGAGGAAGAACTGGATGAGAGCACGCTGCAGCTTGGCACCCTTGCCCACATAGACGGGGAATCCCGCTCCTGTGATTTTCACGCCCAGGTCAAAATCGATGAGGTTGTATTTCTTGGCGAGTTCCCAGTGTGGAAGCGCGTCGTCGCCCAGGTGAGGCTCGGGTCCGCCAGTCTTCTCCACCACGTTGTCCTCGGCCGAGCGTCCAGCGGGCACTCCCTCGTAGGGCACGTTAGGCACCGAGAGCAGAATCTCGGTAATCTCACTAGCAGCCGCCGTCATGCGGTCGTCGATTTCCTTGTTGGCAGCCTTGAGAGCGGCAACCTGCTCCTTGGCCTGCTCGGCCTCATCGCGCTTACCCTGCTTCATGAGTGCGCCAATCTGTGCTGCCATTTTGTTGAGTTGCGAAGCGTTGTCGTCGCGCATCTTTTGCGCAGCCCGGCGTTGCTTGTCGAGCTCGACAACCCTCATTATAGGTTCCCTGGCATCAAAGTTCTTTACAGCAAGACGCTCAATCACGTGCTCAGGGTTCTCATTAATGAATTGTAGTGTTAACATTACCTGTTATAAAATATTGTTTATCGTTTTAGTTATCTTATAGACTATTAAGAGTCGAACGAGATAGTTCCCGTGGTGCTGGTGCCTGCCTTCTTCTTGGCAATGGGCGAAGCTGGCTTGGCGGGAGTGACCTTGGCAGGAGCACTCTGCAGCTCACGCACCGTGGCTTTCACTTGCTGGTCGCGCTTGAAGGCCGGATTCTTCTCAAGCAGGTCGACTATCTCATCGTTGTCGATGTCCTCGGGCCGCAGAATGATGTACTGTGCCTTGGCTCGGTCGATGTCGAGTTCGTTGAACTTCGAGCCATACTCCTCCTCGATGCGAGTAGCTGTGCTGGTTGCCTTAGTCTCACCTTTCTTGGAACCCTCGGCAATCGTTGTCTCGGCATCAAGCGAGACGTTGAAACCAGCAGCAAGCATAGTCATCTTCACCTTCTCACCCAGCGTGTCGTCGTAGGCCACACCCCAAATTACATCCACCTCGTGGGTGAATTGTGTCATGAAGCGTCGCATCTCGTCGATCTCGCTCATCTTGAATTCGTTCTTCGCCTTAGACGAGAAATAGAAGTTCATCAAGATCTTTTGAGAGCCATAGACGTCGCGGTTCTTGAGCAGTGGCGAGTTCAGAGCGTCTTCAATCGCCTTGGTTACACGATTCTCGCCCTCGCCATAACCCGAGCTGATGATTGCCACGCCACCGTTGCGCAACGTGCTGTTCACATCGTTGAAGTCGAGGTTGATGTAGCCATCCACAGTGATGAGGTCGCTGATGCTGCGTGCTGCCACCGAGAGAGTGTCGTCGGCCTTGCCAAAGGCATTCATGAAGTTGAGGTCGGGATATATCTCACTCAATCGCTCATTGTTGATGATGAGCAGAGCGTCGACATACTTCTGCATCTCGTCGGCACCGCTGAGAGCCTTGATAATCTTTTTCTTGCCCTCGAAGAGGAATGGAATGGTCACAATACCAATGGTGAGCACCCCTTTCTCATGTGCTATGCGTGCCACCACTGGTGCGGCGCCCGTACCGGTGCCACCACCCATACCTGCGGTGATAAACACCATCTTGGTCTCGTCGTCGAAGAGAGCAGCAATCTCACTCTCACTCTCCTCGGCAGCCTCCTTGGCAAGTTCAGGTTTGTTGCCTGCTCCCAGTCCAAAGGTGGTGTTGGGTCCAATGAGCACCCTGGTGGGCACTTGCGAGTTGTTCAACGCCTGCCTGTCGGTGTTCATTACCACAAACGACACGCCGTTGATGTTTTGTTCATACATGTGGTTGACGGCATTGTTGCCACCGCCACCAATACCTATCACCTTTATCATGTTAGGAATGCTCTCGGGCTTCTCCTTCTGGTGGAACCCGGGATTTTCTTCTATTCCATTGAAAATGTCCTGCTGCTCGGCTTTGTGCACTTGAGTTGCGCCGGTCATGTTGCCGCTATTGTCGTCAATATTCTCCATATATCTTGTTGATGATTTTGCGTGGTTATTACTGGGTTATGACTAATGGTGATAGCCTTGCTTAGAAGTCGTTTTCCTCCTCGTCTTCGGGTTCCGACAAAAGTCGGTCGAACTTACTTTTATACCTTTCGAGCCAAGACAACTTGCGTGGCTTTTTAGTTCTTGACGGCTGAGACTCTTCCTCCTGACGTGGAGCTTTCCTGGCAGGATTGGGCTCCTCGGGGCGGAAATGAGAGTAATCATAGTCGTTGCCATCGTTGCGTGGATAGCTCGTGGGCTGAGCCTCGGCGATGGGGTCGTTGTAGGTGTTCAGTCGCACACACGACTGGTTGAATGGCGTTTCCCTTGCCGCCTTCGACAGAAGCGAGAACAGCTGGATGTATTCCATGCGGTTGATGTTGTGGTCAAGGATGTTGAGGTCGCTAGGATAGCTACCCATGCGCACCTTGAGCTTGATCTCATCCTCGATGCGGCGGGCAATGCCCTGCAGCTGTGCACCACCACCAATGAGGACGATGTTGTGCAGGTCAACCGGCTTGACACCGGCATACTGGATTTGCTGCTTGATGTTGGCGATAATCTCACCCGTTCTTGCCACGATGTAGTTAGCAGCATCTACCGAGCTAACACCCTCGATAGAGATGCTGTCGACCTTCTTGTCGAGCGGATTGCTGATGTTCTTTTTCACTCTCTCGGCAGTGTCTTCAAGCACGTTGAGACCCAGAGTGATGTCGCGAGTGATGTTCCTGCCACCCAGGGGCAATGTGGTGAGATATACCAGCGAGCCGTCCTTGTAGACCGACACCGTGGTGGTCTCGGCGCCCACATCCACGAGCATGCATCCGAGCGACTTCTCCGAAGGCTCAAGAATCTCGTCGGCGACCACGAGCGGAGTGACCATGTAGTCCTTCACCCTTGTGGAGCCCGACATGACACGGTCGAGATTAAGCCTGAGGTTGGGCTTGGCAACAATGAGGTTGAGCTTGATGTTTATGTTGGAGCCATACTGCCCAATAGGGCTCTTGGTCTCGTTTTTGTCGACAAAATAGGTGCGCGGCACCACCTCGATGGTGTCGTAGTTCTTGATGGGGTCTTTGCCGGCTTCCTGCACGATGCTCTGCAGCACGTCGCGGGTGATGGTTACCGTGGCGTCGAGGTTGTGGTTGACCTCGGTGGGCTCGCTGTGCAGCGACCTGCCGCTCAGTCCCACAAACACCTCATCGATAGTACCGTCCACTCGGTTCTCCAGTTTCTTGATAATGCTGTTGATGGCCCCTTTAGTGTTTTCCACGTTTTGCACGCATCCGTGACGCACACTGTTTATCAGTTTTTCTACTTCAAGGTGATTGACTTGCACATATCCCGAGGGCGACTTCTCGGCTATCGCCCCCACGATCTTAGAACTTCCTATCTCTAATGCAACTATATATTGAGTCTTCGTCATAAAAGTGTTGATGAATTATGTATTATTTATTGTTTTCAGTTTCAATAATGCCAGGCCCTTGCCGCTTGTGGAGGCTCGCTATGGTTTCGCCGGCTTGCTAGCCTCGTCGAGCGCCTTGGCCTGACGAGAAGCCTTGCTCTCCTTCACCATCTTGTTGACAGGCGCCTTGCTGGTGGCGCTCACTCGCATTGTCTCCACATTGTCGGCCTGCTCGTCGTCTTCGGGGTTATATTCCTGCTGCACCTCTACCGTCTTGTCCCTGCGGGTAGCCACCACCTGATGTTTCCATTTCACCGAGATGGTGTCGTAGTAGGTCCACCCCTTGACCGGCATCACCTTGTTGTAGAACAGCTGCAACTTGCGGAACTTGCCTTTCACATCGTCGCAGTTTCCCATGTTAACCACATGCCCTTGTATTGACGGCACAATGAAGATATTGTTGCTGTCGCGCATGAAGTACATCGTCACCAGCGCCTTCAGTGCCGAGTCCTGTTCCACATAGTTGATGAGTGGCATCAAGCGCAACGGCGTGAACTTGCTGGAGAAATGTCCCTTCACGATGGGCACATTGGCGTGAATCCTTGACACTGCTGTCATTCGCTTCCCGTCTTTGTTAACATAGTAGGACTGGTCTCCGTCGAAGACCCGCATCACCGGCACAATTTGAGCGACCTTGATCCTGAGGCAACCTCCGTTCTCAAACATGCACTCAACCGACTCGATGTACTGCGACTCACCCAGCGCCTTCTCAATGTCCTCGACATTGATTTGCCACACTGGCTTGCCCTTGACAATGATGTGCTTGCGGTCAAGTTCCTCAATCACACTTTGTGGCGTGACAAAATGAGTGCTGTCGTCGTTGAGCACCTGCACCACGATGTCGTTGCACACCTCATCGCGGCCTTTCTCGCGCGCCCACAATATTCCCACAATCATTAGCGATGTGAGGACGATGAGCAATATGTACCTCGCCAGTTTCATCGTGACTGCTTCTTAACCTGTTGGCAAATTTGAGGCAGCAAATTCACGATGTCGCCAGCCCCTACTGTCAATAAAATATCAAAGTTAAGCAAAGGAATTGAATTGATAAAATTTTCTTTGGTATAAATTGATTTTTTTTGACTTTTAACATCTTTTAATATGATTTCGCTGGTCACACCCTCAATTGGGAGCTCCCTGGCGGGGTAGATGGGCAGCAGGAAAACCTCGTCGGCGAGAGAGAGCGCTTGGGCAAACTCAGGCGCGAAGTCACGCGTGCGGGTGTAGAGGTGTGGCTGGAACACCACACTAATCTTGCGTCCAGGATACAAGTCGCGCACGCTCTTGATGCTTGCCTCGAGTTCGCTGGGATGATGTGCATAGTCGTCGATCACCACCTTGCCATGCTCACCTGGCTCCTTGAGCCAGAACTCGAAGCGGCGCTTGGCACCCATAAACGAACCTATCGCCTCCCGCATAGCGGTGGCAGGCACACTGGCAAGCCTGCAGGCCGCCATCGCCGCGATAGAGTTCTCAATGTTAATGTCGACCGGTACTCCCAGCTTGATGTCCTCAATAGTCTCCCATGGGGTGACAAAATCAAAGACTATCTCGCCGTTGCCCTTGCGGATGCGCGCGGCATGGAAATCGCCCTCATGCTTGCTGTAGGTGTAGATTTTCACTCCATCGGCCACACGTGGCTTGAGTTCCAGCCCTGTGTGCACGATGAGCGCGCCGCCCGGGCGTATGAGCGAGGTGAAATGTGCAAAACTCTCGAGATAGTTCTCATAGGTGCCATAGATGTCGAGGTGGTCGGCATCGGTCGACGTCACCACAGCGATGTAGGGGCTCAAGTGATGAAAAGAGCGGTCAAACTCGTCGGCCTCAATCACCGAGAACTCGCTGGTGCTCGAGAGCAGGAAATTGCTGTCGTAGTTGCGCAGCACCCCTCCCAAGAAAGCGTTGCTGCCAATTCCCGACACCTCAAGGATATGGGCCGCCATGCTCGACGTGGTGGTCTTGCCATGCGTTCCGGCAAAGCACAAAGCCTTGCTGTCGTGAGTGATGATACCCAGCACCTTGGCACGCTTTACAACCTCAAATCCATTGTCACGGAAGTAGCACAACCCGGCATGGTCGCTGGGCACCGCAGGCGTGTAAACCACCAGCGTGCTGTCCTTGTCGCGGCAGTAACTGGGAATGAGGTCGGGGTTCTCGTCGTAGACGATTTCCACCCCTTCTTGTTCCAGAGCCTGAGTGAGTTCACTGGGTGTGCGGTCATATCCCGCCACCTTCTTGCCCTTAGCAAGGAAATAGCGCTCCAGCGCAGCCATCCCAATGCCACCGGCTCCCACGAAATATAATGACTTATAATCTTTCATACAAAACAAGTTAACATCTTAACATTCAACACTTAACACTTAGCACTTAACACTTAACACTTAACACTTAGCACTTATTACTTCACACTTAAAACTTAACACTTAAAAACGCTCTATCTTGCAATCTGCAGCACCTTGTCGACGATTACCTCGGCCGCGTTGCGCAGCGCCATTTTCTCAACGTTGTCGCCAAGTTTTTGAAGCACTGCCTCTTCCCCAATGGTGTTGAGCATAACATCAACAAGCTTGTTGCCAGCCTCGGCATCGGGAATCATCAGAGCCGCGTTGTGGTTGACCAGAGCCATGGCGTTCTTGGTTTGATGGTCCTCGGCAACATTAGGCGATGGCACAAGAATCGATGCCTTGCCCAGCAGTTGCAGCTCGCTGATTGAGCTGGCTCCGGCACGTGAGATCACGAGGTCGGCAGCGCGATAAGCCAGATCCATATTGCTGATAAACGCCATCTGCTTCACATTGGCAGCCTTAGATGCCTCAAGCGCCTCGCGGCAACGGTCGTCATAGATTTTACCCGTTTGCCATATCACTTGCACATCGTCGTGCTGCGCAATCACGTCAAGCCCGGCGATGATGCTGTCGTTGATGGTGCGTGCTCCCAGGCTGCCGCCAATTATCAGTATCGTGCGCTTGGCAGTGTCGAGCCCAAAGGCCTGTCGTGCCTCCTCGACCGTGGCGTTGCACTCGAGCAGATTGCGTCGCACGGGGTTGCCAGTCATCACAATCTTGTCGGCAGGGAAGAACCGCTCCATGCCCTCATAGGCGACACAGATGCATTGTGCCTTCTTGGCAAGCAGCTTGTTGGTCACCCCGGCATAGGAGTTCTGCTCCTGCAGCAGAGTGGGAATTCCCGCCTTCTGGCACTCCTTGAGCATGGGTCCGCTGGCATATCCACCCACACCCACAGCCACATTAGGCTCAAACTCCTTGAGGATGTTGCGTGCGAGTTTCATGCTGCGTCGCAGGTCCATGAGCACCTTGACGTTGCGCAACAGGTTCTTGCGGTCAAAACCCCGCACCGGCAGGCCCTTAATCTCATAACCGGCAGCCGGCACCCTTTCCATCTCCATGCGTCCCTCGGCTCCCACAAAGAGAATTTGAGCCTGAGGCACGCGACGCTTAATCTCATTGGCTATCGACAGTGCCGGGAAGATGTGTCCACCTGTACCTCCACCACTGACGAGCACTTTCAACTGATTATTGTTTCCACTCATTTTTTACAGGAATTTCGGTAGGATTCTCGGCATCGAGACCGCTTGGCAGCGCAATGCCCTCATCCTTGTTCTTTTTGTTAGTTATATTATTAATTGTGCGGCTCACGCTGAGCATCACACCAAAGGCAATACTTGTCACGATAATCGAGGTGCCACCCTTAGAGATGAGCGGCAAGGGCTGTCCCGAGACGGGGAACACCCCAGTGTTGATGGCCATGTGGAAGAGCGCCTGGAACGTGATCATCGCCGCCATGCCAATTACCAGCAGAGCCGGCAGCACACGGTGGCAACGCCGCGCGATCATTGCAGCTCTTGAGAGCAGCCACAGGTAGAGTATCAGCAAGAACACGCCGCCTATGAGCCCCGTTTCCTCAATAATAATCGAGTAGATGTAGTCGCTGAACGCCAGTGGCAGGCGGCTGCACTCACGCGAGTTGCCAATTCCCACTCCCGTTAGTCCCCCATGTGCCTGCGCCATGATGGAGAACATCTCCTGGCTGTTCTCGCTGGTCACATCTTTATAAATGAGCGAGTCGCGGTGGAAGTAGTTATACATGCGCTCATTGCGAACGTCGGTGCGGTCAACCTTCTTTTTGTCGGTTGTAGCGTTCTCGGTGTTGGCAAGTTGCTTCATGTTGGCCTCACGCTTATCGCTCGCCTCTTTCCACACATAGAACACCCCTGCGACAACAGCATATACCAGTGCCAGGACAATGAGTTTCTTCCACCTGGCACCGCCAATGAGGAACATAGAGCCACTGATGCACATGAGCAGGAGCGTGTTGGTGAGTCCGCTCTGGAACATCAGAGCGCCAAAGACCGCCACCACCACAGTAGAGAGCACGAGTCCCCACACCGACACATCGCGGTCCTGCTGGTTCTTTGCCATAATATAAGCCAGCGCCGTCACCGCCGAGAGCTTGGCAAGCTCGGCAGGCTGCACCGTGAGCCCAATGCCAGGAATGGTGAACGCACGTTGCGCGCCATTGATAATCTCACCGTTAACCATCACATAGATAAGGCTCAGAACAGTAAAGATCCACAGCAGCGGAATGAGCACCAGCAACAACATGCGGTTGTTGTAGTTGATGCGGCTCAGTCCCACCACAGCCACAGCGCCCATCGCCAGGAACACCACCTGCCTGATGACCGGTTCATACACACCCATTTTAGCCACATCACGACTCGACGCCGAGTAGGACTCAACAATCGAGAACACGATGAGTGTGAGATAGATGCCCCAAATCCAAATATCGCCATAACGGCGCGACATCTCTATATATCTTGATGCTTTCTCACTCATTTTACCTTGATATTACATTGTTATACATTCTTTTTTTCCAAATCATTCCTTAGACGAGAGCATTAACACACTCCTTGAACTGCTCGCCGCGGTCCTCATAGCTCTTGAAGAGGTCGAAGCTTGCACAGCAAGGCGAGAGAAGCACCGTTTGGCCGTCGTGAGCAAGCTTGCTGCACTTGTCCACGCACTCCTGCATGCTGCGCGCGTCTTCCACCACAGCCACCTTGCCATCGAAGAAGGCGTGCAGCTTAGTGTTGTCCACTCCCAGGCACACGATGGCAGCCACCTTCTTGCTCACAAGCGCCTCTATCTCGCTGTAGTCGTTACCCTTGTCCTTGCCACCGAGGATGAGCACCACTGGTTCGCTCATGCTCTCGAGTGCATACCAGGTGCTGTTGACATTGGTAGCCTTAGAGTCGTTGATATATTTCACACCATGCAAGGTGCGCACATATTCCAGCCTGTGCTCCACTGCCTCAAAGCTGGCAAGCGCCTTGCGAATGTTTTCCTTCTTAATGTCCATGAGCGATGCGCTGATACCAGCTGCCATCGAGTTGTAGACATTGTGCAACCCCTTGAGCGACAGTTCCTCGCGTGGCATATTCCACTCGTCGCCCTCAACGTTGAAGCACAGCTGCCCCTCGCTCAGGAATGCAGTGCACGACTTGTCGTCGCGAGCACTGAATGGGAACATGCGCGCCTCGCTCTTCATGTTCTTGAGTTGCGCCGAGATAATGGGGTCATCCTCCCAGTAGATGAAGGCGTCGTCGCTCGTTTGGTTCTGCATGATGCGGAACTTGGCGGCGGTATAGTTCTCCATCTTGTGGTCGTAGCGGTCGAGGTGGTCGGGGGTGATGTTAAGCATCACGGCGATGTTGGCCTTGAAGTCATACATGTTGTCGAGCTGGAAACTGCTCAGCTCGATGACATAAACGTCGTGCTTCTCGGTAGCCACCTGCATAGCCAGACTCTTGCCGACATTCCCGGCAAGACCAACATTCAGGCCCGCCTCCTTGAAAATGTGGTAGGTGAGCAATGTAGTGGTGGTCTTGCCGTTACTGCCGGTAATACAAACCATTTTGGCGTCGGTGTAGCGTCCTGCCAGCTCTATCTCAGAGATGACAGGAATGCCTTTGGCCATTGCTTTGACGATGAGCGGAGCCGTCAAGGGAACGCCTGGACTCTTGACAATCTCATGGGCAGCAAGCACCTTTTCCTCGGTGTGATGACCTTCTTCCCAGTTGATCTCCCACTTGTTGAGGATTTCCTTGTAGCGTGGTGCTATTGTTCCCATGTCGGTGAGCCACACGTCCATACCTTTCACTTTGCCCAGCACTGCTGCGCCAACTCCACTCTCTCCTCCGCCAATTACTACTAAACGTTTCATTTCCTTAATACTGTTTTTCTTAATTCTCGTTTTACTATGATGACTTTTTTATCTCTATTATCTTATTTTCAAAGTGATGATTGTGAATGCTGCCAGGATGATAGTTACAATCCAGAATCGCAGCGTGATTTTCGACTCGTGCGACATGGTGCGTGGCCAGTTGCGCAGCACATAGTGGCTGTCGGGCGCCAAGTCCTTGTCGAGCTTGCGAAAGTTGTCATGAATGGGTGTAGAGCGGAACACTCTCACCTTCTTGCCCTTGCGCTTGTAGACCTTGTAGACCTGAGTTTGGATAATCACGCTAAGGCTCTCCATGAGGAACACGCCACACAAGATGGGCACGAGCAGCTCCTTGTGAATAATCACGGCACACACACCAATGATACCTCCAATGGTGAGCGAGCCGGTGTCGCCCATGAACATCTGTGCCGGATAGGCGTTGTACCACAGGAAACCGATGAGTGCACCAACGAAAGCGCACATAAACACCACCAGTTCCTGACTATCGGGGATATACATTATATTAAGATAGGCAGCATACTCAAAATTGGAGCTCACATAGGCGAGTATACCCAGTGCCACGCCCATGATAGCCGAGTTGCCGGCACACATGCCGTCCATGCCGTCGTTGAGGTTGGCACCATTGCTCACTGCAGTGACCACAAGAATCGTCATGATCACAAACAGCGCCCATCCTGCAGCACCTCCCCAGTCGCCCATCCACTTGGTGAGCGCGCCATAGTCAAGGTTGTGGTTCTTGACAAAGGGGATGGTGGTCTTTAGCGACTTCTCGGCCTTGGTCTTGTGCACGACAACGGTGTTTTGTGCATCGTCGCTGGCATTATTGGCCTGCTGCACAAGAGTCGACTGCTTGGGGTTGTGCACCTTCACCACGTTTTCGTGCATCACCACGTCGGGGCTGAGCCACAGCACCAGTCCCACGATGAGGCCAATGCTCACTTGTCCCACAATCTTATACTTGCCTTTCAGGCCTTCCTTGTGCTTGCGGTAGATCTTGATGTAGTCGTCGCAAAATCCCAGGAATCCCAGCCACACGGTGGTGATGATCATGAGGATGATGTAGATGTTGCGCATGCGTCCCAGCAGCAGCACAGGCAAGAGGATGGCTGTGATGATTACAAGGCCGCCCATCGATGGTGTTCCCACCTTTTTCTCTCCAAATGGGTCGATGCTGGCATCGCGCTGAGTCTCGCCAATCTTGCGCTTGCGCATGTAGTGGATGAACTTCTCACCCAGCCATGCCGAGAGCACGAGCGAGAGGATGAGCGTGAGCAGCGCACGGAACGAGATGTACTGCCACATGTGCGACCCAGGGATGTTGTATTGTTCTAAAAATCTAAACAGGTAGTATAGCATGATTCAGTAGTCAGTTATCAGTTATCAGTTGTCAGTTATCAGTTGTCAGTTATCAGTTGTCAGTTTTTCCGGATTTTCCGGGATTTCCGGGATTTCCGGGATTTCCGGGATTTTCCGGGGGCTGGGCTGTGTCTCGATCCTCGATCCTCGATCCCCGATCCTCGATCCTCATTTCTCGGTCTCGAAGATTTTCATTATCTCTTCGCGGTCGTCGAAGTGGTGTTTCACACCTTTCACCTCCTGGTAGTCCTCATGTCCCTTGCCTGCCACGAGCACTACGTCGCCAGGCTGGGCGAGACTGCAGGCGGTCTTGATTGCCTGACGGCGGTCGGTGATGGTGAGAGTGGTCGAGAGCCTGTCGGCTGGCAGGCCAGCCTCCATGTCGCGCAAGATGGCGTCGGGGTCCTCGAAGCGTGGATTGTCGCTGGTGAGGATGAGTCGGCCACTGCGCAAGGCAGCCTCACGTGCCATGATGGGTCGCTTGCCGCTGTCGCGGTTGCCACCACAGCCACACACGGTGATGAGAGTGCCCCGCCCGTTCATCACCTCAAGGGCAGCGTCGAGCACGTTGATGAGAGCGTCGGGGGTGTGGGCATAGTCAACTATAGCGATGTATCCACGTGGCGAGCGCATGGTCTGGAATCGTCCAGCCACAGGCACCAGCTGGCTCATCTTCACCAGCACCTGCTCCTTGTCCCATCCCAGCAGCAGCGCTGCGGCATAGACCGAGGTGAGATTGTAGGCATTGAAACGCCCGGTGAACAGCACGTCGACGTTAGTGCCATTGATGTTAAGCAAAGTGCCGTCGAGCCGGTCCTCAATCATGCGGCACTTGAAGTCGGCGAGAGTGAGCAGCGAGTAGGTGTATTTCTTAGCCTTGGTGTTCTGCACCATCACTGGTCCCACCTTGTCGTCGATATTGATGACTGCAAAAGCGTCGCTGCCGAGCGAGTCGAAGAACATCTTCTTTGCCTTGATATAGTTGTCGACAGTGCCGTGATAGTCGAGGTGGTCGCGGGTGAGATTAGTGAAGATGCCACCAGCAAACTTGAGTCCGTCGACGCGGTGCTGCACGCAAGCGTGCGAACTCACCTCCATGAAGGCGTATTCACATCCTGCCTGTACCATCTCGTGCAAGAGACGGTTGAGGGTGAGGTGGTCGGGGGTGGTTTGCTTAGCGGGCTCCACGCGCTTGTCGACGATGTTGCGCACCGTAGAGAGCAGTCCCGCCTTGAATCCCATGAGATTGGCAAGCTCATAAAGCAGAGTGGCGATGGTTGTCTTGCCATTGGTGCCGGTAACGCCCACGAGCTTGAGTTGCGACGAGGGATAGTCATACCATGCGCTTGCCAGGTGGGCAAGGGCGATGTTGCTGTCCTTCACCAGCACATAGGTGACATGCTCGCTGGGAGCGCTGGGCAGTTGCTCACACACCACCGCTGCGGCACCATCTTGCGCCACCTGCGGCAGGAACTGGTGGGCATCGACGCTCACACCCCTCACAGCCACAAAGAGGCTCCCCTCTTTCACTGTTCTTGAGTCGCAAGTGACATCGACGATGGTCTTGTCAACATCACCCACGATGCTGAGCACGTCGATTGACTCCAGTAATTGCTTTAATATCTTTGTATCCATTTTTTACTTATTTATTACATTGTTGTTTAAGTGGTTACTAACTTGCCAGGGTGAGAGTTATTATTGCACCCTTGTTGAACGAGACACCTGCTGCCAGGCTCTGGCCCACTACCCTGCCCACGCCCTTGAAGCGCACGTCGAGACCCACCTTCTCAAGGCATTCTACCGCCTCGCGAATCGACAAGCCGCGCACGTTGGGCACTCCCGAGGTGCCTTGCGCCTTGCTTGAGAAGACCTTCGACTGGGTGACACCCAAGAACTTGTTGATGCGTCTCACCTGTGCCTGGTTGTTGTGATAGAAAGTGGGCACTTTCTCAAAGGGCGTCTTGCTGGCAGTCTCACGCTTGGGCGTTGACGAGTCATCGTAGTTGCTGTTGACGTCGAGCAGGCCTCGGGCATACATCTTGGCAGCGACATTTTTCAGCACCACGCCACTGCTGGCAGCGGCACCACGGTTGGCGCCAAGCATGAGCACGATGCAGCTGTATTTAGGAGCGTTGTAAGGGAAGAACCCGCAGAAGGCGAGTCGCTTCTGGTCGCTATAGGTGCCATCGTTGCGAACGGTGTAGGCTGTTCCCGTCTTGCCGGCGATCTCCACATTCTCGTCTTGCACCCACTTGCGTGCCGTGCCACGGTTGCCCCACACCACGTCGTGCAGCATGGTGCGCAGTTTTTCGGCATTCTCGGGGCTGCACACCTGCTTGCGGATGTAGGTTACCGGAACGATAGAGTCGACATTGCTGCCTGGTCGCGTGAGTTTCTTCACCAGGTGTGGGCGCACATACTTGCCGTCGTTGGCAATAGCGTTGTAGATGGCAAGCGTGTGCAGTGGTGGGATGAGAGTGGTGTAGCCATAGGCCATGCGTGTGAGAGCCACCCTGTCGGCATTGGCATGCCCCAGCTTGGCAATCACTGGCTCTTGCTCGCCACCGATACCCGACTTGAACGGTTCGAAGAATCCCATCTGCTCGAGTCGTTCACGGAATCCGGCGGGGTTGCTCTCATACTTCCTGAGGATAATCTTTGATATGCCAATGTTGCTCGACATCTCGATGATTTGCCTGGGCGAGAGTGCCGCAGCGCCATGCGGGTCGGAGACGTTGTACTTGCCCCACACCGAACCAGTGGCGATGGGCGTGTTGATGTCGCCCACGATGCCGTCTTCGAGCGCCACCATCATCGATATGGGCTTCATTACCGAGCCAGGCTCGTAGCCCAGCACGGCGTTGTTGACGCCCTCGTAGTAGTCGCCGCCGTTGCGCTCAAGGTTAGAGATAGCCTTGATTTCGCCAGTGGCGACCTCCATGAGCACGCAAGTGCCCCACACGGCGTCGGTTTCCTTACAAATCTTGTAAAGTTCGTTTTCCACGATATCCTGCATCTGCACGTTGATAGTCGTGGTGATGTCATAGCCAGGCACCGCTGGTGTGCTCTCCCAGTCGACAATCTTGTTGGTCAACTGGATGCGCTTGTTAACGCCAGGCACACCATAAAGCAGTGTGTCGAGAGCCATTTCGAGCCCCGACCGGCCATGCTGTCCCTCATGGCGCACCTCCTCGCTGATGTTGCCAATGCTACGTGCGGCCATCTTCCCAAACGGTTTCACTCGTTTCACGTAGGGGTCGGAATAGAAGCCGCTGTAGTTGCGTGCAAGATTCAGGAAGGGGAAAGATTTAAGGCGTACAAACTGTGAATGTGTTAATCCGGTAAATAGAGGGTATACCGAGCTTTTCTTAGCATTGAACTGCTCGGTTAGATCTTTTTTCCACTGCAGGGCAGTCTTCTTGCCTGGCATGAAAGCTGCGAGGCTGTCGCACAAGGCATCGAGGTTCTTCAAGAACTCCTCGCTCTTGAACCTCTCCACCTTCCAGTCGATGCGGGCGGTGTAGTAGTTAAGGTTGGCAGCCAGCACTCGGCCGTCGTCTGAAAGGATTTTGCCTCTCTCAGGCTCCAGTTTTGTCTCTAGCTTGAGCAACGCGTCGGCCTTATCATTCCATTCTTGTGAGTGAACTACCGAGATGTTCACCATGTTGTAAACGATCATTATTGCCAGCACCAGGATCATTCCAATGACAATAAGATAACGAAGCAGGATGTGTTGTTTGTTAGTTGTTTTCATTTCTCTTCAGTTGTGATTTTATAAGGTGGTTGTTTAGATACATTCAAGTCAATACCCATCGAGTCGATATAACTTTTCATCTGACTCTCGAGGATTCTGGAGTTATAGGTCGAGCTGGCGTCGACATAGTCGGTGCGGGCATTGTTAAGGCACACTTTGAGTTCGCCCAGCTTTGCCATGTCGCTCTGATACACATACTTGTTGGAGATGTACATGAGCATCATCACCGTTGCTGCCACCACATAGAGCCAGTAGCGCTTGAAAAACTCAAGCGTGAGAAACATGCGTCCTTGCAAGGTGCGTTGCACCAGTGTCAGGGGATTGAGAGTGAACCCCTGGTCTTCGTTTTCGTTCTTTTGCTTCTTATTTTTAGCCTTAGCTGCTGCCATTGTCCTGTAAATTGCTGATTACTGGGTGTGTAGTGTTTAAATAATAATTAGTCGCCTGCTCGGTGGAATTACGTTACTGTGCGATTTTCTCGGCTATGCGCAGTTTAGCGCTTCGAGAGCGAGGGTTGCGCTCCACCTCCTCGTCGCTGGCGGTGATGACCTTGTTGTTGACCAGTCGCCAGGGAGTGTTGACGCGTCCGTAGAAGTCCTTCTCAATCTTTCCCTCCACATTGCCGCTGCGCATGAAGTTCTTCACCAGGCGGTCCTCAAGCGAGTGATAGGTGATTACCACCAGTCGACCACCAGGTTTGAGCACCTGCAGCGACTGCTGGAGCATGCTCTTGAGGGCGTCGATCTCGTGGTTCACCTCGATGCGAAGTGCCTGGAACACTTGCGCCAGTTCTTTCTTCTCCTGGCTCTTGCGGATGAATGGCATCACCACTTGAGTGAGACGGGCTGTGGTGTCGATCTCGCCCTCGCTGCGCGCCTTGACGATGGCGCTTGCCATGCGTCGCGACTGCTTGAGTTCGCCATAGAGGTAAAGCACCGATGCCAGCTGCTCCTCGCTGTAGGTAGCAAGCACTGTTGCGGCGTCGACGGTAGCCTTCTGGTTCATGCGCATGTCGAGGCGGCTGTCCTGCCTGAAGGAGAACCCGCGCTCGCCGTCGTCGAAGTGGTGGAACGAGACTCCCAGGTCGGCAAGAATGCCGTCGAGAGCGTCGATGCCGTAGTATCGCACAAAATTCTTCAAAAAAGAGAAATTGCCGTGTACAAATGTAAATCGACTGTCGTCCAACTTATTACACAATGCGTCGATATCCTGATCAAAGCCCAGAAGTCTGCCATTTTCACCCAGCTTGCTCATAATGGCGCGACTGTGGCCGCCACCACCGAAGGTGACATCGGCATAGACGCCATCCGACTTGATATTCAAGCCGTTAATGCACTCGTCGAGCAATGCTGGTATGTGATAAACAGGGGCTTCCATCTCTCTTTTTTTGAATAGTTTTTCAACCAGATTTTTTTGTTACTTCTGTATTGGGGTGTAAAATTACAAAATAAAAATCAAAATTTACAAACATAAATAGAAAAAATTTCATTTTTTAACAGAAAAGTTATTAACAATCCTGTGGAAAACTTTTTATATTGCTGATTTTTAAGGTATTAATAAAATTGTCGAAAAATTTCTACTTGTAAACGAATTTCTGTTCCTAAAGCACTTTTCTAAATTCTCATGGAGATAGAGAGAGAATAAGGGTTAAGTGGCGCCTGCGGCGCGGGGATCGGGGATGGGGAATCGGAGAGCGGGGATGGGGAATCGAGGGGCGGGGATGATGGATGGGGCTTTGTAGGGACAAGGCGGCCTTGTCCGCCTGCGACGCAGGGGACGAAGTAAAGTGTTAAGGGTTAAGTGCTAAGGTTTAAGAAGCACCTGCGGCTGGCTCAGAATAAAGGAAAACTCACGATACCCCACGCCACGCTATAGTTGTGCCGTTTTCATTTTTTGGGGACACTAACGGGTAAGCATGTCTTAGCGGGAATTGTTTGACAATGACAGACCTACGCTGAAAATCAGGTTCAAGTTTGACAATGTGCCACTCAGATCCCAGTCTTCACGATACTCGTCACATGGTTTGTGATACCACACTGGCATAGGGTATTTATTGGGCTTGCTCACATCCACCGGATGACGGCCGTTCTCCAACACCACTGCTCTCACGCCCTTTTTCACGAAATTATAATGGTCGGAACGGTAAAACCAGCCATCAGAGTTGTCGTCGTCAAAATAGATATACCTGCCCTGAGCAGCAGCGGCAGCCACATAATAATTGTCCAAGTCGCTCTCTCCACCGCCCAAAATCACGACATCGCGCGTCAACTCGGCAGGGCCTATGCTCTCAAAATTAAGGCATGCCACCGTCTTCTCCATGGGTACGACAGGGTGATCGCAATAATAAGCCGAGCCAAAAAGTCCGCTCTCCTCCGACGATGGGAAGAAGAACAGCAGGTCTCGCTGCGGCTGTGGCATCTCCTTGAACTTCTTGGCAATAAGCAACGCTCCTGCCATGCCCGAGGCATTGTCGGCAGCACCGTTATATATCGTATCGCCGCGCTCGTCGGCTTTGCCTATGCCCAGGTGATCCCAGTGGGCGCAGAACACTACGGCCTCGCCTTCCCCAGCGGTGCCTCGCAGAATGCCGCCCACATTGCGCGTGGGCTTAATGTCGTAGGTGACATCCATCTTCACATCGCCTCTCACATTCAGCGCAAAACTCTTGAAGCCTGGCTTTTTCGCATCGGCAAGTGCCTTGTCCATATCCATACCTGCCGCAAGAAACAGTTTTTTGAGACCGTCCTCATGCAACCATCCTCTCACTGCCAGTTCGTCGGCATTGCGCGTGTCGGGATGATAGATGCCCAGGTTGTTGCTCAGGTGGCCATTCACACACACATGCCATCCGTAACTGGCGGCTTGAGTGTGATGGAGCACCAGACAACCCACTGCACCCTGGCGCTGAGCCTCTTCAAACTTATAAGTCCAGCGACCGTAGTAGGTCATATTGCGTCCCCTGAAGAGCCCACTGTCATAAAAGCCTGGGTCGTTGACCATTACTATCACTATCTTGCCTTTCACATCGATGCCCTCGTAGTCATTCCAGCCATATTCAGGCGCATTAATGCCAAAACCGCAGAACACATACTCAGCCTTCTTCAGGTCGATCTCCTTGGTGGCGCGAGTGGTCCAGATGATCAAATCGTCGGGATAGCTAAGCACCGATTTTTTCTTCCCCCTCACAGTGAGAATGCTGCCCACCGGCTTGGCAGTTACCGAAATCATTTCAAAGGGCTGGAACCAACTGCCGTTGAATGCAGGCTCCAGACCTATTACTTGCAACTGACGGGCAACATAGTCAACCGTCTTGTCCTCAAAGGACGTCATGGGCTTTCTTCCACCAAACTCATCATGGGAGAGCACCTTTGTCCACTGCCTGAGCAACTCTTCGTCGCTTCCGGTTTTCAATTGCTCTTGCGTAATCTGTGCGGTGGCAGTTGCCAGCCACATGGTGGCAACTGCGATTAACGCCACCAACTTCTTAGCATTCATTTTCATCGGCATAAATATTCTCAGATATGGGAGTTTGGGGAAACATAAACTTTTGCAAAGATACAACTAATTTTCATCAATCACAATAACTCAAGTTTCTAAAGTGATTATGTACATCAAGAGCTCTCAATATCAGGCGATAAGCTCCCCCTCTAAGTAGAGGGGGCTGGGGGGAGTATGAAAATTATTTTGAAATTCAGCCAAACAAATATCATTTGAGTCACTGTCATACTCCCCCTTTATCCCCCTCTATCTTAGAGGGGGAATTAAGACACAGCTGTTTAACTATTTCCAGCGTTACAATAGAAACTTAAGTAAAAAAATGAGGCAATGACCTGGTGGAGTCATTGCCTCATTTTATGCGTTTTGAGAAACGGCTATCAATAGATGCCCTCTGTGGGACCTTTTTCGCCTATTATCACTTGCTTCTTGGGTGTCTTAATGCGCTCTTTGATAGCCTCATAACCTTCGGGGAGGGGATGGTTGGACATCTTGCTCAAGTCTACTGCCGAGAAAGCAAAATCTTGAGTTTGCTTAGTAGATTTCCCCACATATCGATGCTTGATGCCGAGTCCGTTGTCGACACACAGCTCAATGAGGTGTTTCATCTCGGGAGTGGGCTTGCGCAACTTCGATTCGGTCTGCTCCTTGCGGCCAGCTATCTCGCTTTTCATCTTGTCGACAGTGAGGCCCTTTGTCTCCTCGCACACATAGTTGTAAACCAGGTAGTTATTCTCGACTTGCACCTTGGTCAACTCAGTCCTGGAGTTGATAGAATCGGGGCAGAGTGCATTGATGGAGTCGACCAGCACATCGAGCGAGTCGCGCTTCATAGCGAGCGAGTCGCTAGTGGCAGGCGCTTGCTGCTTGGGAGCCGAAGCCGTGATGCCGTTAATCTCCTCGCCAGTGAGTTCCACCTGGCCGTAGTTCCTGCCACTGGGCGCCATGAGCACAGTGCGCACATCCACCTCGTGACGGGCAATGGCTTGGTAGAGCGACAACATTTCGGGGCTATTTTTCAGCTCATCGAGAATCGCCTTCTTAGATGCAGCCTCGCCCGAGGCAGCCTGGAACTTCGCTCCCGCTTCATCGACAACAAGATTGAACACTGCGGTGTTGCCACCACCATCAAAATAGACACTGTCGAGGGTGCCAAACTCATCGAGCGCAACAGGCAGCACGCCGTTGATAGAATCGAGACAAGCGTTGAGAGCTGCGTCGTCGGCCTTATTCTCGGTGGCAGTGCCACATCCCACTGCCATCCAGGCGAATAGCAGTGTTGCAGCAACGATAATATTAAAACTCTTTCTCATATGTTTTATTATGGTTTTTAGTCTTAAAACTTTACACTTAACTTCGTTCCGGCGGACAAGGCACGCCTTGTCCCTACAAGGCGCCCAATTCCCGAGCCCGATTTCCGATCCTCGATCCCCGATCTCCGACCCTCGATCCCCGCGCCGCAGGCGCCACTTCACACTTAAAACTTAACCCTTCACACTTAAAACTTTACACTTAAAACTTCACACTTAAAACTTTACACTTAAAACTTAACACTTAGCCCTTATTTCTTCGTTGTTGTTTTGCGGCGTGTTGCTGTGCGCTTGCGGGCAGTCTTGGGTGCGGCGTCGGCTTCGGCGACGATGGCTCGGCACTCTTCAAGCGTGATTTCCTCGGCGTTCACCTTCTTAGGAATCTTGTAATTCTGCTTCTTGTAGCTGATGTAAGCGCCATAGCGTCCGTTGAGCACTTGCATGTCGGGTTCCTCATCAAAGGTCTTGAGCACCTTCTTCGCCTCGCTGGCACGCTTTTCCACTATGAGCGTGGTGGCCTCGTCGAGCGTGATGCTGTAGGGCGACATCTCTTTAGGAATCGACACATACTTGCCGTTGTGCTTCACATAGGGCCCGAAGCGGCCTATGCCCACACTCACCTGGGCACCTTCCCACTCGCCCAGCATGCGTGGCATGTCGAAGAGCTTGAGAGCCTCCTCGAGGGTGATGGTGGCAACGCTCTGGTCCTTCTGCAACGAGGCAAAGCGTGGCTTGTCGTGGTCGTCGGTGCTGCCCAGTTGCACCAGTGGTCCGTAGCGGCCAATCTTCACCGACACGGGTTTGCCAGTGGCGGGGTCATTGCCCAGCACACGCTCTCCCACCTTGTGCTCGAGCCTCATTGACGACACGTCCTCGATGCTCTTGTGGAAGCCCTTGTAGAAGTCCTTAATCTCGTCGTTCCACTTGCGCTTGCCCTCGGCGATGTCGTCAAACTCGTTCTCCACCTTGGCGGTGAAGTTGTAGTCGAGAATCTGTGGGAAGTACTTGGTCAAGAATTCGTTAACCACCATACCCACATCGGTGGGGATGAGTTTGCCCTTCTCGTTGCCCACGAGTTCGCTCTTGCTCTTGGTGCTGATTTTGCCGTTCTTGAGAGATATTTGCTCAAAGCTGCGCTTCACACCCTTGCTCTCGCCCTTCACCACGTAGTCACGCGCCTGAATGGTAGAGATGGTGGGTGCATAGGTAGAAGGACGTCCAATGCCCAGTTCCTCGAGTCGTTTCACGAGCATTGCCTCGCTGTAGCGGTTGGGCTGCTGAGTAAAGCGCTGAGTGGCAATCATTTCCCGTAGCTCGAGTTGGTCGCCCACCTTCATTACTGGCAGCATGTGGAACTCTCCCGAAGCATTGATGGCATCGTCGTCGTCGCTGGTCTCGAAATAGACTTTGAGGAAGCCGTCAAACTTCACTACCTCACCGTTGGCGACGAGGCGCTCGGTGCGTCCGCTGATGTTGATGTCCACCTGAGTCTTCTCGAGCTGGGCGTCGGCCATCTGAGAAGCGATAGTGCGTTTCCAAATCAGGTTATAGAGTTTCCTCTCCTGGGCAGAGCCGCTAATGTCGTGGTTCTTGATAAAGGTGGGACGGATGGCCTCGTGAGCCTCCTGGGCACCCTTCGACGAGGTGTGGTACTTGCGCACCTTGAGGTACTGGTCGCCCAGAGTCTGCTTAATCTCCTTGCTGATGGTGTTAATGGCAAGGCTGCTCAGGTTGACCGAGTCGGTACGCATGTAGGTGATGTGACCGCTCTCATATAGCGACTGCGCCACACGCATGGTCTGCGCTACCGAGAAACCGAGTTTGCGTGATGCTTCCTGCTGCAAGGTAGAGGTGGTGAAAGGAGGCGCTGGGCTCTTCTTCACGGGCTTCACCTGGATGTCGGCAACGGTGTAGGTTGCGTCCTTGCAGTGCTCGAGCATCTCAACTGCCTGCTCGCGCGAGGTGAAGCGCTTGTTGAGTTCGCACGATACGCTGCTCTGTTCTTGAGTGAGCATCTCGCCACTCATGCGGTAGTACTGCTCGCTCTTGAAGTTGCGAATCTCCTGCTCGCGCTCGGCAATGAGCCTCACTGCCACACTCTGCACGCGTCCTGCGCTCAAGGCTGGCTTGATCTTCTTCCACAACACTGGCGAGAGTTCAAATCCCACGATGCGGTCGAGCACACGTCGCGCCTGCTGGGCGTCGACGAGGTTCTTGTCGATGTCGCGTGGGTTCTCGATGGCTGCCAGGATTGCTGGCTCGGTAATCTCATGAAAGACAATGCGCTTGGTGTTCTCCTTCTTCAGCCCAAGGACTTCGCTCAGGTGCCATGCAATGGCTTCTCCCTCGCGGTCCTCATCACTGGCGAGCCACACCGTCTTGGCGCCCTGTGAAGCTTTCTTCAACTCGTTTACCAGTGCCTCCTTGTCGTCGGGGATCACATACACTGGCTGAAAGTCATTCTCAACGTCGATGCTGAAGTCTTTCTTCTCCAGGTCACGGATGTGACCGTAGCTCGACATAACTTTATACTCTTTGCCCAAAAACTTCTGGATTGTCTTCGCCTTGGCGGGAGACTCCACGATTACCAGATTGTCTGCCATATCTAAGTTTATTATCTGCTTTTTGCTTTATTATCAATGCGTTACGCGCTCTGAAATCCAAGTGGCAACGCTCTAAACATTAAAAATCGGGTGCAAAATTAGATAAAAACTCGCAATTTCTATAATATAATGTGTGATTTTTTGATTTTTTACCTTTTTGTGAAACGTGAAACGTGGAACGTGGAAGGTGGAACGAGGATGGAAAATTAAGTGTTAAGGGTAAAGTGTTAAGTGTTAAGTGTTAAGTGTTAAGTTGCGCCTGCGGCGCGGGGATCGGGAGCGGGGATGGGGGATCGAGCACTCGAGCAGTCAAGTTTTCGAGCAGTCGAGGGATTAATTGTGCATTGAGCATTTAAAAAGAGGAGATTTTGTGCAAAAATTCTTTCTTTGTGGTCTAAATGTGAAAAAATATTTCTAATTTTGTTGCCTCAAACTATCATTTCACAAAAAAGTTTATCTGGTATGCCGCTTTTAAACGCATCATCATTTGGCAAATACGCATCAATGCCCATGGGTTGGATATTCATGGCATTAATAGTTATTTTAGAGGCTGTGATAATGTCGCAGATCCTGTCGCGCAAGAGTCTTAACATACGCATCATCGCCCCGGTGGTGGTGAGCAACATCGTGAGCGGTGCCCTGGGTGCCGCCGTGTCGAAGGCTATAAACGACGGGTGGATGCTTGTGGTGTGGTTTCCCTGGGTGAGCGGTGTAGAGGTCGACACTGCCAATCCCGAGTCGCTCTATCACCTGATCATCTATTTCGTTGTGGCACTTGTCGCCACCGTGCTTGTCGAGATACTGATCAACGGCATGCTCATGAAGCGGCGCGGCTTCAAGAACGTGGCCCGCGCAACAATGATTGCCAATGTGGTGAGCTACCTGCTGGGATGCTTTGTCCTGTACACCTACAGCTTCGTGTTCTTTGACTAATCATCTACCATAATAATAAAATAAAAACAATTCCTCATGGCTTGCCGCTGTGAGGAATTGCTTTTTATTGTTGCATCCACGTTCTTTAGAACTGGAAGTAGATGAATGGTTGTATCTCGCTGGTTTTCACTTGAATGATTGCGACTATCACCACTATGAGAACCAGGGCGTAGACGATGACTGGCATGCGCACGAAGGCGCGCTTGCAGCGCTGCGAGAAGCGGTCGGGGACGAAGTGCAGCACATATCCCAGCACAATGAGCGAGAACACATGCCAGTAGCTGGTGAGCACGTCGACGAAGAGCTCGGGGTGGAAATTGGTGAAAATCTGCGTGAGCATCACTCCCAGGTTGCCCCAGTCGCCAGCGAGGAAAAGGCCCTTGCAGGTGACGTCGGCATTGCGGAAGAGCAGCCAGGCAAAAATCACGAAGTGGAAGGTGACAAGCACCATGAGTGCCCTCCACCAGCGGCTGTTCACCCACTTGGCGCCAGCTGTGATGCCCATCCACATCTTGTGGACGACGAGTGCGATGCCATGCAGTGCTCCCCACATCACAAAGTTGAGCGATGCGCCGTGCCACAGTCCGCCCAGGAGCATGGTGACGAAGAGGTTGAGATACTGGCGGAGCCTGCCCTTGCGGTTACCGCCCAGCGAGATGTAGAGGTAGTCGCGCAGCCATGTGCTCAAGGAGATGTGCCACCGGTGCCAGAAGTCGGTAATCGACACCGCCTTGTAGGGGTTGTTGAAGTTGATGTTGAACCTGAATCCCATGAGCAGCGCCAAGCCTATCGCCATGTCGCTGTAGCCCGAGAAGTCGCAGTAGATTTGCAATCCATATCCATAGGCACCCAGCAGGTTCTCCAGTCCGCTGAACTGCATGGGCGTGTCGAAGACCCGCTCCACAAAGTTGACGCTGATGTAGTCGCTGATGACAGCTTTCTTGAACAGGCCTGTGATCACAAACCAGAATCCCAGTCCCAGCATCTCGCGCGTGACCTTGATGGGACGGTACATCTGCGGGATGAAATCGCTGGCGCGCACGATGGGTCCTGCCACCAGCTGGGGGAAGAACGACACATAGAAGGCATAGTCGAGCAAGTTGTCGACGGGCTGTATCTTACGCCTGTACACGTCGATGGTGTAGCTCAGCGACTGGAACGTGAAGAACGATATTCCCACGGGCAGGAATATCTCCAGGTTGTGCCAGGGCGCTCCGCTAAGGTCGCTCCACAGCTGCCCAAAGAAATTGGTGTACTTGAAATATCCCAGCAATCCCAGGTCGATTATCAGGCTCAGTGCCACCATGCACTTGCGCCCCGCACGCGAGCGCATGTGTGCCATGACGTCGGCAATCACATAGTCGCTGCAGGTGACAATGGCTATCAAGAAGAAATAGAAGCCGCTGCTCTTGTAGTAGAAATAATAGCTGAACGCCACCACAAAGAGAGTGCGCGCGAGCGACTTCTTCTTCAGCATGGTGTAGATGACAATGAAGACCGCAAACATGCACATGAACAGTCCGCTCGAGAAGATGAGCGGCGACTTCTCGTCGTAGACCAGTTGCTCGAGCAGCAACCGCAGGTCGAGATTGCTGAACTGCTCGCTCAGGAAGCCCCAGTTGAGGTTCCCAAGCGTGACGGTAAAGAACTTTATTATGCTGTTTAAGATGTCCTCCATAGGTTGCTGTCAGCGGTTTTCATATCCTAGAATAATGGCGTCGTAGAGCAGTCGCGCCAGGTGGTCGCCTCCCTTGAAGTTGAGGTGGGTGTAGTCGGAGCTTGCCTCTCCCCTGCTCACCATGCCTGTGATGCCTCCCACGCCGCTCATGGCGCTGTAGAGGTCCCAGAAGGCGATGCGGTTGTTGATGGCAACGCGCTTCTGCGCCTGGTTGAGAGCGAGCACCTCGGGCATAGTGCGCAAGCCGTCGCTGCCACGCTCGGCATGGTCGCTGCAGCTCACGAGCAGGATGCCAGCGCCAGGCATGCACCGCTTGATGTTGTCGATTGCCACGTCCATGCGCTTGCAGTAGTCACCGAAGTTGCGGCGGCCCTTAAAGGCAATGTTCAGGCCATACATGATAACGACCAGGTCGTAGGGGCGCACCTGGTTGAATCCCGTGAGGATGCGGTCGCTCACGTCGGTCAGGTGATACCCACGCGTGGAGCGCAACGCCAGGTTGTCGACAGCCACGCCACGGTCGCCGTCCATCGACGCTCCCAGGAACACTATTCCCGCCGAGGAGCCAAGCTGCCACTTTGCCTGAGTGATGTTGCCCCGCACCGTCACCACGCCCACCGGGTCGTTGCTGCTCAGGCTGTAGCTGCCCGAGTTGATGCCATTGACAAAGGCAGTGACCGAGCCCATTGCCCCACCGCCCAGGTAGTAGAACGACGTGCTGGTGCAAGAGCCGCTATGGCGATAGTTGGCGCCACTGGCTTCCATGTCCACCCAAGCGCCGTCGCTGCCATTGAAATAGCTGCCCGTGATGTTGTTGTAGGTGGCCATATAGCCTGCACGGTCGCTGGTGCGATGGGCACTCCAGCCCTGTGAAGACTGTCGCACCGAGCGCCTGAAGCTGCTCGTGGCTGGCGATGCCATGGGCAAGAAGCCGCATCCCGAGCCGCCAAACCGCTGCTGGAGCAGTTCGCGCAGCATGCCCGTGAGGATGTCTCCCTCGATGAAAGAGTCGCCCAGCACGGCGATGCGCACCGTGCGGCTATCGCTCTGCGCCAGCGCTTCGTAGAACATTGTCATGCCTCCTGGTTCGCCACCGCTCATGTCGATAATGCTCGTCACGCCTTTCCGTTGCGGCAACAGCGCTGCCAAAGCGCTCATTATCGAGTCTTCGACGGTGACCACGTTGCCCTGCTGGTCGTGGGTGAGGCGTGACCCGTCGAGCAGGGGCAGCTTTAGTGCCGCCTTCTGTGCCACAGTGAGAGAGTCGGGGTTAGGAGCAGTGCCAGTAGCGGTGGGCTCGACCGATGCAGCACCATTGCGCAGGTCGGCGAGGAGGTCTACCTTGCGCATCGTCCAGTCCCCGATTTTTATCTCGGGAAGCCAGTATAAACCAAGCAGCACCAGCACCACTGCCAGCACCACCCAGACGACTCGATTAAGGTAGTTTTTCTCCATTTACTTCTAAAAATCGTGCAAAGTTACGGCAATAGAAGTTAATGGCAAAATCAATTTGAGATTTTTTTTGACGCCGCGCGACGCCTGCGGACGCGGATAGGAGATCGGGGATGGGAAATCGAGCAGTCGAACGGTCGAGCGGTCGAACATTCGAGCAGTCGAACGGTCGAGCAGTCGAACATTCGAGCGGTCGAACATTCGAGGGATTAATTATGCATTGTGCATTTCCCTCTTCCCTCTTCCCTCTTCCCTCGTTCCTCGTTCCACGTTCCACGTTCCACGTTCTACTGTATTATCACTTTAGCCCAGTCGCCAGAGTCGTGGTCGATTATTCCGAAGAAGTCGGGTTCGTCGATTACCTCGGCGTCAGGGCAGTTGTCAAACTGCTCCCTGATGAGCTCCGCCAGTTCGCAGAACTTGTTCATGGCTTTCTCCTCGCTGGCGAAACGGAAAGTCTCGCTAGCATCCTCGCTCTCGTTGTAATATTGAAATGAAACGGTCATTGATCAGTAGTCAGTTATCAGTAGTCAGTTTTCAGTATAATAGTTGAGTAGTAGAATAGTAAAGTAGTTGAGTACTCTTCCCTCTCACCTCTCACCTCTCACCTCTCACCTCTGCTTTCCATAAACCATAAACCATCATTTTTTGCTCTTCTCGTGGTGCCATATCTCAAGGCTGTTGAAGGCGTTTTGCCACAGGATGTAGAAGCCGGGACCCACGGCGGCGAGGGGGTTGAGCCAGGCACTCGAGACCCAGATGGCAAAGGCGGTGTTCTTCTGGCCCATCGCCTGGCCCATCTCGGTGGTGGCGTGAAAGAAACGCCCCACGTAGCGGCCAATGGCAAACTGCACAAAGGTGATGGCGAGGCTGGTGGCAGCCACTATGGCGATGAATCCCACGGTGGTGCCCGAGTTCATGATGTTGCGCATGGTGGCGCCCGAGATCACGAGCAACAGCACTCCCCACAGGTAGAACGACAGGTCTTTGTTGCTGGTGATGAGACGGTGCAGGCGCGGCGTGAAGTGCTTGACGACATAGGCGAGCACCATGGGAGCCACCAGCACCGAGCACACGCGCTGCAGCAGCGCCAGGAAGGCGTCCCAGAAGGGCATGTCGATGCTCTTGTCCACAAGCGGGAACACCACGGGAATCGACACCGCTGCCACAAAGTTGCTCAGCAGCATGAAGGTGGTCATCTTCTCCAGGTCGCCGTCGAGCTTGGCGGTGACCACTGGAGCCGCTGTGGCGCAAGGGCATATCACACAGCATATTATGCACTCCATCAGTATCAGGTCGTTGCCTGTGGCATCGTAGTGCATGATGAGCACAGTGCTCACTATCACGAGCACCAGCTGCAAGGCAAGGATAACGAAATGCCACCAGCAAGGGCGCATGCGGTGGAAGTTGGCACGGCAGAAGGTGACAAACAAAATCACAAACAAAATCCAGGGCAGGATAAAGTCGAAGAAACTGTTGAACACCCGTGCCGCCCCGTCGAGGGCAGGGGTAAAATAGAAAATGAAATAGACCAAAATGCCCGTCGACATCGACACCGGCAAAGTCCACTCTTTCAATATCTTGATAAGCCTGTTCATTAACAAATAAGGGATAGTGCTATAAAAACACTGCAAAAGTAGTCATTCTCGCCCACTTAGGCAAAAATAAAACCACACAATCAACAACTATGCACTACTCCACCGCTTAACTGCTTAACTGCTCCACTATTCTACTACTCCACTGCCCATAACCCAAGAAAAATGTGGTTTTCGACAATTATTCCCCAAGAAAAGTGTGGTTTTTGCTTGCGAAAGGGTTCGAGAATTGGGGCTGGCAGATGGAAAATCGAGCAATCGAACGCTCGAGCAGTCGAGTGTTCGAGGACTTAATTGTGCATTGTCGTACATTTGTACGGTTAATAAATTTGATGTAATTTTACTTCAAAATTAGGTTGTATCTCACAACTTGGAATAAGGCCGATGCATTGTTGGCTGAAACCGAAATGCACGATATGTCCCCAAGTTTGTTACATCTAAAGACTGGATAGTTCGGTGGGGCAAGAGTGTTGACCCCGTGTCTGCGACGAGAGTGCAAAAGATGTAATGACCTATTTTGAATTTACAAAGTAAAGATATGACATACATTGGCGTTGACATCAGTAAAAAGTCCTTTGTGGCAGCATTTCCTTCGGCAAATGGCTATTTGACGAAGGAGTTTGAAAACACTCCGCGAGGTGTTCGTAAGTTTATCGGTTCGTTACCGAATAGTTGCATGGTCGTCATGGAAGCTACAGGAAACTATTGTTTTCTGCTTCTCTATCTTCTTCACAATGCGAAGATTGAGGCGGCTCTGGTGAATCCCAAGCAAATCAAGCATTTTGCGAGAATGATGATGACGGTGACTAAGACCGATGCCAAAGATGCCTGCCTGATTGCTCTGTACGGCGAGAAAATGAATCCCGCATCATACAAGCTACCATCGGCAACTATTCTAACCCTGAAACAGAAGCGAACCGTTATCAGTCAGCTCAAGAAACAGCTAAATGCTACACACAACTTGCTTGAGTCTATAACCGTCCTGCCTTACGCTGACAAAACCTGTTTAAACTCTCTTAAAAAGACAATTTCTTTTCTGGAGAAGCAAATAAAGTCTCTTGAGAGCGAGCTGGTCAACTTGGCAGAGTCGGAGTTTGACGCCTTACTCAAACGCCTTACCTCAATTAAGGGCATCGGAGTGACCTTGGCAACGGCCCTGATTATTGCCACAGGTGGTTTTACCTATTTCAACAATGCAAAGCAACTGTCGCGTTACATTGGCATTTGCCCGACCGTTTGCCAATCTGGATCATCGATAAGCATCCATGGCAGCATTAACCGCAACGGAGATGAATCGCTTCGATCAATGCTCTACATAGCTTCTTGGTCTGCCATAAGGTACAATGCCTCTTGCAGGCAGATGTATGAACGGATGCGCAGCAATGGAAAGCCGGCAAAAGTTGCATTGGTTGCCGTGTCAAACAAACTTGTGCGTCAGTGTTTTGCTGTCGCCAATTCCAACATGTCATATATTGACGGCTTTGTCTCTACAAAGCCCGAAACCCAAAAGTGTGTTTCATCTAAAGACCAAACTTTATAATATGAAAAACACCGAGGGGAGCGCCTTTGCGGCAAGGGGGCGAGCAGCCCCCGACGAGCGGAATAAAAACTCGTGAAATAAAAAAATAAATTTTCTTATTCATTTTATTTGGAATTTAACATAGTTCGTGCATTATCAATTATGCATTAATTAAAGCCGCAGGCGTTACGTTCTACGTTCCACTTTTCCTCGCGCCGCAGGCGCTACTTAACACTTCTTGATATACTCGTATAGCTTGCGGTAGAAGGGGTGGCGGGTCATGGTTGTGCTGTCGCCCATGATGAAGAGTTTCATGCGTGCGCGGGTGATTGCCACGTTCATGCGTCGCAGGTCGCGCAAGAACCCTATCTGCCCGTCGTCGTTGTTACGCACGAGGCTTATGACGATGATGTCGCGCTCCTGTCCCTGGAAGCCGTCCACCGTGTTGACCGTGATGAGGTGTCGCAACGGCTTGAAATAGGCACTCTTGCGCAGGAGGCGACGCAGCAGCTGCACCTGCGCGCGGTAGGGCGAGATGATGCCCACGTCGAGTCGCTCGTCAATCACGCGCTGTCGTCCCAGCCGCTCGAAATACTGCTGCAGCGTGTCGATGGTGAGCTGCGCCTCGGCGCGGTTGATGCGTCCGTAGGTCTCCCCCACCATTTCCTCGTGAGCCTCGAGGTCCATTTGTGCTGTGTCGACCCATGTCATGGGCGTGTCGAGGTCGAGGATGCTGCGGTATTTCACCTCGGGAGCGCTCTCCACTTCTCCGTTGTAGAACCAGTTGCTCGAGAAGCGCATGATGTCGTCGTTCATGCGGTACTGCACCTTGAGCAGCGTTACCACCTGCGGATTGCTGTGCACGATGCGCTCCATGAGAGTGCGTGCCAGTCCGCCTTTTATCGCCTCCAGGCACTTGACGGTGGGCGGCAGCTGACAGTGGTCGCCGGCGAAGATTACTCGGTTTGCCTTGCGGATGGCTATCCAGCACGCCGCCTCGAGCGCCTGTGCCGCCTCGTCGATGAAGAGAGTGGCAAACTTCATTCCCTCCAGCACACGGCTGGCACTGCCGGCGAGAGTGCAGGAGATTACCCGCGCGCTGTTGAAGAGCTCGTTGTTGATGCGCAGCTCCAGCTCTGTCTCGCGGCTGCGCAGGCGGTCGAGCTTCTGGTGATAGCTGTCGGAGCCCCGACGCTTGGCGCTGCGCAGCTCGCGTATCGCCTTGCGAATCGCCCACAGCTGCGGATAGTCGGGGTGCGCCTCAAAGCGGCGCTCGTAGGTAAACCCCAGCATCTTGTCGTTGACGCGCGTGGGATTTCCCACTCGCAGCACCTCCACGCCGCGGTCCATCAAGCGCTCGCTAATCCAGTCGACCGCCATATTGCTCTGAGCGCACACCAGCACCTGGTTCTCGCGCCGCAGCGTCTCATAGATGGCCTCGACCAGCGTGGTGGTCTTGCCCGTGCCGGGAGGGCCATGCACCACGGCGACATCCTTAGCCTGCAGCACCTCGTTGACGGCATGCTCCTGAGTGGCGTTGAGCCAGGGGAAGCTCAGGGGAGCAAACGAGAACTTCTCAGTCTTGCTGTGGTTGTAGAACAGGTCGCGCAGCTGTGCCAGGCGGTTGCCCTTGGCGGCAATCACCCGGTCGAGAGCCTGGAACATGAGCTGATAACTGCGCTCGTCCATCGAGAGCTGCACCCCCACGCGCTCGTGGCCCTGCAGCTCGGCAACGGCGCTGGCGCTGGACACCACTATCACCATGCGGCTCTCTTGAGCATAACTCACCGTGCCCTCAAACTTGAAATAAGTAATCTTCTCGCTGGCGTCAACCCTGAAAAACGCCACCTGGCGGCCATACTCAAAGTTGTGCTCGATGTCGGTGTCCTCGCTGCGGCTCACCTCCACCACCAGCTGGTTGAGCGAGTTGTAGTAGCTGCGCCCCACGGCGATGGGCCACCAGCAGTCGCCACGCTTCACCTTGCGTCCCAGCCCCATCGTCGCGGTTTGGTGCTGGAATTCCTCTCGCTCGGCTTCGTGCTCGGCCTTGAGCAGCATGCGCTGTCGCTGCAGTTCTAATATGGGAGAAACGGCTTGCATATTTTGATTAACTAATAAAGATAGAGCAAAGATAGCAATAATTTCCTAAGAAAAACACCTATTTTATTGTCAAATCGTAAAATAATCGCTATATTTGCCACTTGAATACCAATATTTATTGAAAATAGCTTTTTTTCGACCCTCTAATACGGTATAACAAGAAGAAGATTACTATTGTGATTTCTAACTATATTATTAACTAAAACCGTTTGTTTATGAACAAAAAATTATTATCTCTATTGCTCTTAGTGCTGGCGGCGTTCACAACTGCCACAGCACAGGAGACGTTGACCGTGTATGACGGAACAGTCAGCAATGGTCAAGTTCCTGCCTACTTAGGTTATTGGGACGACTTCACAAGAAGTCAAGTTGTGATTCCTGCCACCGATTTGACCAACATGGCCGGCGGCACCATCACCTCGATGACATTCTACACAACCAAGCAAAACCTCCCTTACACCTCGGTTTCGACTGCCGATGTTTACTTGATGGAGGTGGACTACACCGCAATCAACGACTTTGAGCCCAAAGCAAGTGCCACCATGGTTTACCAGGGCACTGCATCGTTTGTGCTTGACGAAACTGGCGAGGCTGGATCGTGGACCATTGAGTTTGCCACTCCTTACATCTATGATGGCGGCAACCTGCTCATTGGCATTGAGAACACTACCGATTCCGGCTACAAGTTCATTTACTTCTATGGCCAGACCGTAGAAGGCGCTTCGGTTGCAGGTTACAACAGCTCAAGCCTGGATAATGTTACAGCAACTCAAAAGAACTTTATTCCCAAGACCACATTTGCCTATACTCCCGCTGGTGGCGTGATTGTTGCCAAGCCCACCAACCTGCAAGTGAGCAACATCGGCCCCAACAGCGCTACTTTGAGCTGGACAGCCGGTGGCGAGGAGACCGCTTGGGACGTTGAGTACAAGAAGGCAGCCGACGAGGAATGGACTCAAGAGGCTGTTACCACCACCACCCTTGAGCTCGACGCTCTGGAGAACGGCACTGAATATCAAGTGCGCGTGCGTGCCAACATGGGCGACGGCAACGTGAGTGGCTGGGTTAACACCACCTTCACAACACTGCTGTGCGACCCTGAAGACATGGGCGAAATCACCTATGAGCTCAAAGATTCCTACGGCGACGGATGGAGTGGCAACGCTATCGAGATTGTTGCACCCAACGGACTTGTGGTTGCAAGCCTCACCATCACATCGGGCAGCACGGCTTCAGGAACTGTAGCTTTGTGCCACGGCATAGAATACACCATCCGTTGGAAGGTTGGCAGCTATCCTGGTGAGTGCTCCTACACTCTCACTGGCCCCGACGGTGCCGAGATTGTTAAGGGTACAGGTGGTACCTCCAATACCACTCTTACCACCTACATGCTTCCTGCTCCCGGACAGGGCATGGTTAAGAACGTAGAGGTTACCGACATTACTGCCACTACTGCCAACATTAATTGGGATGGCGAGCAAGAGACCTACAACGTGCGCTACCGCACTGCCGGTTATCCTGGTGGTGAGATTGAGGGCTTTGAGTATGGTCTCGCAAGCGGCGAGTTCCCCACCGAGAGTGGCTGGACCACCATCGATGCCGATGGCGATGGCAACTCTTGGTACATCTTCGCCCCAAGCGATGCTATTGATGGCAACGGCAATCCCACCGTGTTTGACGGTGCATGCATGACTTCGGCAAGCTACATGCAGAATGCACTCACTCCCGACAACTGGCTGATTTCGCCACAGGTTGAACTCAATGGCGTCCTCAGAATGTGGCTGCGCGGTCAGGATCCTGGCTTTGCCGCCGAGCACTTTGCAGTTTATGTTTCTACTGCTGGCAACACCGATGTTGCCGACTTCACCACCGAGCTCATTGGCGAGACTGTGGCCGAGGGTCACTATGTTGAGTACACTGCCGACCTGAGCGCATTCGAGGGACAGATGGGTTACATCGCAATCCGTCACTTCAACTGCACCGACCAGTTCCGCCTCAACCTCGACAACTTCCTGATCCAAGATCCAGAAGCTGTTATTGAGGACGGCGAGTGGATTACTGCCGAGGCCGTTACCAATCCTTATGCCCTTGAGGGCCTCACTCCTAACACCAAGTATGAGGTTCAGGTACAGGGCAACTACGAGGATAGAGGCACTACCGAGTGGACCGAGAGCGTATTCTTCACAACTCTCGAGGCACCAGCTCCCGAGAAGGCTTACTACCTGATTGGCACCTTCAACGAGTGGGATCCGGAGAACATGATTCCATTTGTTGAGGAAGACGGCGTCTTCACTTTGACCTACAACTTTGGCGGCGAGTTCAAGATTAAGGACGAGGCCGGCAACTGGTGGGGCGGCGGCGTTACCCTCACCGAGGAGAACCCAAGCGTTACCCTCGTTGACGGCAACAACCTCAACCTTGCCCAGGTAGCCGAGTACACCCTCACCATCGAGGATGGCGTGCTCACCGTTACTGGCTTCCCCGCACCACAACCCGTGGAATATAGCGAGTTCTATGTAGTGGGCAGCTTCAACGGATGGAAAACCGAAGAGGGTGAAGGCCGCGTTGAGCTTACTGCCAACGAGGACGCCACCGAGTTCACTGGCACCGTAGAGCTGGCTGCCAACGATGAGTTCAAGATCATCACTCCAAGCGTGACTGGTGGCTGGAAGTGGTTTGGTGGACAAGCCGATGGCGACTTCTTCCTCATCACTAACGAGCTCCTGGGTGGCAACATCGCTCTCGTTGACGGTTCTAACTTCAAGGTAGAAGAGGGTGGCGAGTACACCATCACCGTTAAGGCATATCCAGAAGATAAGGGCATCAGCGAGCCTCTCGCAATGGTTATCACCAAGAATGCTCCACAGGACATCAGCACAATTGGTGTTGACGGCTATGACAACAACGCTTGGTACAACCTCAACGGCCAGAAGCTCAACGGCAAGCCAACAACTCCTGGCATCTACATCAACGGTCACAAGAAAGTCGTTATTAAGTAATTGACTTAATTGCACGTTAAACTTTAAAAGATGCGCCTCGCTGGGGCGCATCTTTTTTGTACTAGTGTGAAAAGCAAAGAAAAATGTAATATTTTCTTCGATTTAATAATATTTTTTTGTGATTAAACAAAAAATCATTATCTTTGTGCGTGGATAACCTAAAAACTTCAACCAACGGCTCAACTTTTGACACAATGCATTACTGTGAGTAAGTTTCTATATTATTAACCAAAAACTTTTGTACTATGAACAAAAAATTACTACTTTGTTTTGTTATGTGGGTAATGGGCTTAACAGCCTTTGCTCAAGAGACCTTAACGGTGTATGAAGGAACTGCCACTAACAATACTGTTCCTGCTTACGTATTCTATTGGGATGACTTCACAAGATGTGAGTTTGTGATTCCAGCCTCTGAGTTGGCCGATATGGAAGGCGGCACTATTACTGCCCTCAAGTTTTACACCACCGACTACAATGTTCCTTACACCTCGGTGTCGCAAGCCGACTTTTATCTTAAAGAAGTGGACTTCACTACCATCAGCGCTTATGAGACAAAAGAGACATCTACCATTGTTTATAGTGGCAACATCGATGTTGTGGCAGTTGATGGTGGCGGCGAGGTAACCATTACATTCTCTACACCTTACACCTATGAAGGTGGCAATCTGCTGATTGGAAGTGAAAACACCACCGACGCAGGCTTCAAATCCATTTATTTCAAAGGACAGAACGTTAATGGTGCATCAATTTCGGGATATAACAGCAGTGATGCGGCACAGGCATCGGCCAATCAGCGTAACTTTATCCCACAGACCACCTTTACCTACACCCCTGGCGGTGGCCCAGTTTATGCCAAGCCTAAGAACTTGCAGGTTGACAACATTGGCACTACTACTGCAGATCTCACTTGGGAGGCTGGTGCCAACGAAACTTCATGGAACGTAGAGTATAAGAAGGCGACTGACACCGAATGGACTGCTGCCGGAACGGCAACCGAGATGGCTTATACTCTCGAAAGCCTCGATGCTGGCACAGAATATGCTGTTCGTGTGAATGCAGTTTATGCCGACGGCATTAGTGGCTGGGTAATGACTACGTTCACTACTGTTGCTGCCGACGCTATGCCTACCGATGTGGAGGTTGACAACATCACCGCTACTAGTGCCGATGTTTACGTTGAAGGCGTGCAAGAGACCTACAACATCCGCTACCGCATTCCTGCTGTTTATAGCTTCTATGAGGACTTTGAAACCATGACAACCGGCAGCAATCCTCCTGAGGGCTGGACTATGATTGACGCCGATGGCGATGGTAATCTCTGGTATGGCTGGAACCCAGTAGCTTATGGTAATCCTAATAACCTTGACGGCAATGGCAATCCCACCACCCTTGGCGATGGCTGCTTGACTTCGGCAAGCTATCTGGGCGGGGCTCTCAACCCCGACAACTGGCTGATTACACCACAGGTTGAACTTGGTGGCACTCTATCGATGTGGTATCGTGGTCAAGACCCAGGTTATCCTGCCGAGCATTTTATGGTATATGTATCGGTTGGTGATCCCACCGATACCAATAGCTTCGTAGCAGTTACCGAAGAGACAGTAGCCGGCACCACATATCAAGAGCTCACTGCCGACCTGAGTGAGTATGAGGGCCAGATGGGCTACATCGCTATTCGCCACTTCAACTGCAGCGACGAGTTCCGTCTTAACATCGACAACGTTGCAATTATTGAACAGCCTGCTGGCGAGTGGACAACTGTTGAGGGCGTTGAAGTTCCTTACACCATCGAAGGTCTTGATCCAGAGACAGATTATGAATTACAGGTACAGGGTATCATAGGCGATGCTACTACCGACTGGACCGAGAGCGTATTCTTCACAACTGCTGCCCCTGAACCTGAGGAGGGCTTCTTCCTTGTGGGTGACTTTAACGGCTGGAACCAAACCGCTGAGGGTGGCCGCTTAACATTCGACGAGAATGGCAGGATCGAAGGTGCTGAGTTTGAGGCTGGCGCCGAGTTCAAGGTTATCGCATTTGATGAGGATGGTAGCACTATCTGGTTTGGTGGTCAAGACGACAACAACGTTGGCTTCTTCCTGATTAACAACGAACTCCTGGGCCAAAACATCATGTGTGTTGAAGGTGTGACCGGTGCAAACTTCCGCATTGAAGAAGCTGGTAATTACAACCTTCAGTTGGATGTCTTAAGAGACTTTAATGGTGCTGTTGTACTCACCGTTACCAAGAATAGTCCCGAGGCTATCAGCACCGTTGGCGTTGACGGCTACGACAACAACGCTTGGTACAACCTCAACGGTCAGAAGCTCAACGGCAAGCCCGTTGTTCCTGGCATCTACATCAACGGCAACAAGAAAGTCATTATTAAGTAATTGACTTACTTGCACGTTAAACTTTAAAAATGCATCCGCACCATGCGGGTGCATTTTTTAGTCCAGTTAATCAAGGGAGTCCCCCACTGGGGTGACAAAGAAAAGTAAGCCAGAATGCAACAAACCCCAGGGAGAGCCTCTCTACGAGATTATTCCCTGGGGTTGTAATGCTAAAATCAAGAATGTGGATTATCCCACCTGAACGCCTGGGCGCACTTCTCCGTGGGGGCCTATTACTACCAGCCGTCCGTCGGCATCCTCGGCGCTCAGAATCATTCCCTGCGACTCAATGCCCTTGAGCGTGCGTGGCGCGAAGTTGGCGATAAAGCACACATCCTTGCCCACGAGGTCCTCGGGGTTGTAGAACTTGGCGATGCCCGAGACGATGGTGCGTCCCTTCAGTCCGTCGTCGATGGTGAACTTGAGGAGCTTGTCGGCCTTCTTCACCTTCTCACAGGCGAGCACCTTGCCCACGCGGATGTCGAGCTTCTGGAAGTCGTCGAACGCCACCGTGGGCGCCACAGCCTTGGGCTTGAAGTTCTTGAGGATGTTCTCCTGCTTGATGCGCTCGAGGCGGTCGGTTTGAATCTTTATGGTCTCATCATCGATTTTCTCGAAGAGCAGTTCGGGTTTCTCCACTCGGTCGCCCGCCTTGAGGATGTCGATTGAGCCCAACTTGTTCCAGTCGGCATGGTCGAGGTTGATCATCTTGCGCAGTTTCTCGGCGCTGAAGGGGAGGAACGGCTCAAAGGCGATGGCGAGGTTGGCAGTGATTTGCAGGGCAATGTTCATGATTGTCTCCACGCGTATCATGTCGGTCTTGGCGAGCTTCCATGGCTCGGTGTCGGCAAGATACTTGTTGCCTATGCGAGCCAGCTTCATCGCCTCGGCGAGAGCGGCGCGGAAGTGGAACGTGTCGAGAGCCTGGCTCAGGTCGTCTTTCACGCCCTTAAACTCCTCGATGGTGTCGCGGTCGTAGCTGGTGAGCTCGTGAGCCTGGGGAATAACGCCATCGAAGTATTTATTGGTGAGCACGATGGCGCGGTTCACGAAGTTGCCCAGGATGGCCACCAGCTCGTTGTTGTTGCGGTCCTGGAAATCCTTCCAGGTGAAGTCGTTATCCTTAGTCTCGGGGGCATTGGCGGTGAGCACGTAGCGCAGCACGTCCTGCTTGCCAGGGAAGTCCTCGAGGTACTCGTTGAGCCACACAGCCCAGTTGCGGCTGGTAGAAATCTTGTCGCCCTCGAGGTTGAGGAACTCGTTGGCAGGCACATTCTCGGCGAGCTGATAAGACCCCTCGGCCATGAGCATAGCGGGGAAGATGAGGCAGTGGAACACGATGTTGTCCTTGCCAATGAAGTGGATGATGCGCGTGTCGGGCGACTTCCAGTACTTCTCCCAGTCGTCGGGACGCAGCTCCTTGGTGTTGCTGATGTAGCCTATGGGAGCATCAAACCACACATATAGCACCTTGCCCTCAGCGCCCTCGATGGGCACGGGGATGCCCCAGTTGAGGTCGCGGGTTACGGCGCGTGGCTGCAAGCCACCGTCGAGCCACGACTTGCACTGGCCGTAGACGTTGGTCTTCCACTCCTTGTGCTCCTCGAGAATCCACTGTCGCAGGCGTGGCTCCCACTTGTCGAGCGGCATGTACCAGTGCTTCGTCTCCTTGAGCACAGGCACGTTGCCGGTGATGGCGCTGCGGGGGTTGATGAGGTCGGTGGCGTTGAGCGAGGTGCCGCACGCCTCGCACTGGTCGCCATAGGCACCGTCGTTGCCGCAATGTGGGCAGGTGCCGGTGATGTATCGGTCGGCGAGCCACTGGTTGGCCTCCTCGTCATAGAACTGCTTGCTCATCTTCTCGATGAACTCGCCCTTGTCGTATAGCTTCTTGAAGAAGTCGCTGGCGGTGTGGCGGTGCATCTCGCTGGTGGTGCGCCCATAGACGTCAAACGAGATTCCGAGCCCTGCCATCGACTCTTTTATTATCTTGTGGTAGCGGTCTACAATGTCTTGAGGTGTAACACCTTCCTTTTGTGCCTTGATGGTAATGGGCACTCCATGCTCATCGCTGCCGCCTATCATGAGCACGTCCTCGCCCTTGAGGCGCAGGTAGCGGACGTAGATGTCGGCGGGTACATAAACTCCTGCCAGGTGTCCAATGTGCACAGGGCCATTGGCATAGGGCAAGGCGGTGGTCACGAGAGTGCGTGCATAGTGTTTCTGTTTTTCCATAAACATAAGTTATTACTCTATTAAACTGAAATTTTTTGCAAAGGTAGGAAAAAGTTTTGAGTTATCAGTTATCAGTGGTCAGTTTTCAGTTTTCAGTTTTTTTTCGCAAGGCGGTGCCTTGCGACCTACCGACCGATTGTGAGACTGCCGTGCCTCTGGTCTCGCCTCTTCCTTCCATAAACCATAAACTATCAACAATAAACCAAACTTGCCTTCCATAAACCATAAACCATAAACTATCAACTATAAACCAAGAAAACCAAAAAATGTGGTGAGCTATTACCGATAACTGAAAACTATTTAGTACCTTTGCACTCGAATTTCACACATGTAGTGAAATAATTAAAAACATATTGAGACAATTATGAGCGAGACTTTTGAAATGGTTGCGAAGACCTTCCAAGGGCTGGAGGGAGTGCTTAGCGACGAACTTGTGGCACTAGGTGCTCAGGAGGTGAAACAGGGACGGCGAATGGTGTCGTTCCAGGGTGACAAAGAGATGATGTACCGGGCAAACTTCTGCCTCCGCACCGCACTGCGCGTGCTGAAGCCTTTCTATAAATTCACCTCTACCGACGCCGACGACCTCTATGAGCAAGTGAAGCAGTTTCACTGGGAAGACATCATGAGCGAGGGCAACACCTTTGCCATCGACTGCACCGTCAACAGCGACACCTTCCGCCACTCGCGCTTTGTGACCTACCGCGTGAAGGACGGCATAGCCGACTATTTCATGGAACGCTGCGGCAAGCGGCCGTCGATAAGGCTCAACAGTGCCGACTACCAGTTTAACGTTCACATCAATGGCAAGGAAGTGACAATCTCGCTCGACTCGTCGGGAGAACCGCTCTACAAGCGCGGATGGCGCGTGGCACAGACCGAGGCACCCATCAACGAGGTGCTGGCGGCAGGCATCATCAAACTGAGCGGCTGGGATGGCGAGTGCAACTTCGTTGACCCCATGTGTGGCTCGGGCACCTTCCTAATAGAGGCTGCGCTGATAGCCACCAATATCAACCCCGGCGTGTATCGCAAGGGCTTCGCCTTCCAGAACTGGCCCGACTATGACGCCGACCTCTACGACTCCATCTACAACGACGACAGCAACGAGCGTGAATTCAACCATAAGATCTATGGCTACGACATCCTGGGCAAGGCTGTGGCAATCAGCAATGCCAACATCAAGAATGCCGGCCTTTCGCAATATATAGAAGTGGAGCGCAAGCCCATCGAGGAAGTGGACTCAGCGCCCGAGAAAGGCGTGCTAGTGACCAATCCGCTCTATGGCGAGCGCCTTACAAGCGACGAGTTGCCCATGCTCTACAAGACGCTGGGCGACAAACTCAAGAAGGTGTTCACCGGCTACGACTGCTGGCTCATAGTGGGCAGCAACAAGGAACTTATCGACAACCTGGGCCTGAAGGCTTCGCTGCACTACCCGCTGCTCAATGGCGACATCGAGTGCGAACTGCGTGAATACATGATATTTGACGGCAGCTTCGACGACATGCGCCGCAAGGGTGGGACAATCAAGAACACTGGCTTCCGCGCCAGCGACAAGCCCACCTACGAGCGCCGCGACAAGAAGGACGAGCCTCGACGTGAGTTCAAGCGCGAGGAACGCCGCGAGGGAGGACCCAAAAAACGTGACGACGCCCGTGGCAAGCGCCGCGACGGCGACCGTGACCGTGGCACTAACCCCATGCGCGGCAAGCGCGACGGCGACCGTGGCACCAACCCCTTGCGCAAGGATGACGACAAAGACGTGCGCACCTATCGCACCGAGCGCCCCTATGGCGACCGCAAGGGCAAGGATGGCGACCGCCGCCACACCTTCTCGTTCCACGGCCCACGCCTGGGAGCCGACAAGGAGCGCCCCCTCTTCAAGGGCCGCCGCAACGGCTGGAAACGCCGCGACGCCACAACCGAGGAAAACGATGATTAAGTGCGCCTGCGGCGCGTGAAACGTGGAACGTGGAAGGACGAAGGACAAAGGACAAAGGACAAAGGACGAAGGACAAAGGACGAAGTTGCTCATCTCAATCTCAACATCGATTGCTCAAGAACTCGATTGCTCGACCGCTCGAGAACTCGATTGCTCGAAAACTCGATTGCTCAACCGCTCGATCCCCCATCCCCGATCCTCGATCCTCGATCCCCCATCCCCCATCCTCTCAACTAAAAAAACATGGCAAAGAAAGGCAGTTACATAGTAGACTATTTCAATAATCGCGGGTTCTTTGGGCTGGCGATATTGCTGCTTGTGGTGTTCTCGGTGATAGCCAGTGGCAACTTTGTGGTGCCGCAGCGTGGCTATGGCACGTTTCACAACATCGCCACATGGATAGAGAGCAGCGACACGTCGTGCTTCGTGGCAGTGGTTGCCAATGTGGTGATAGGCGTGCTGCTTGTCACCCTCAACATCATGTTCCGCTACATCAAGACCTACAACTGCTTCGTGTTTGCGGCGGTGTTTGTGCTACTGCAGGGCATCAACCCGTTCTTGAGCACCCGCTTCTTTGCCGGCACTGCGCTGTGCCTGGTGGTAGTGGTGACGCTGTTCTTCATGTTTGAGCAATATGGCAAGCGCGGCGGTGCGTCGCAAGGCATCTTCCTGGTGATGGCGCTACTGTCGTTCTTCACCATCTATCACTATGTGTTCTTCCTGCTCTTCCCGCTATATATCCTGGGCTTTGCCTACATGCGCGTGCTCGACGTGCGTGGTGTCTTTGCCATCTTGTTTGGCATCTTGACGCCCTACTGGATAGTGCTGGGCACCGGGCTGGAGTCGCTGAGTGCCTTCCAGGCTCCCGAGCTCTCGCAGGTGTGGGAGAGCACCCCCGCCTTTGCCGCCCGTGGCTGGGCCATTACCATCGCAATCACCACAGTGGTGCTCACTGTCTTGCTCACGGTGAGCAATTTCAAGACTATGCTCAACTACAGTGTGCACGTGCGCGCCTACAACAACTTCTTCGTAGCCCTGTCGGTATTTGTGGTGCTGATGATGGCGATTGACTACAACGACTTCCTCATCTACATGCCGCTGCTCAACCTGTGTGCCGCGATTCAGTATGGGCACTGGTATGTCATCACTCCCCATGAGACACGCCAACCCGTGACCATGTGGCTCATGGTGGCAATGCTCGTGGCTTATATCATTGCAATGGTTATTGCCTGATGAAAATTGTTGCCGACAGCAAAATCCCCTACCTGAAAGGACTACTTGAGCCTGTGGCTCAAGAGGTTGCCTATGTGCCTGGTGGCGAGATAGACAACGCCACCGTGCGCGATGCACAGGTGCTGCTCACACGCACCCGCACCCGCTGCGACCGAGCGTTGCTCGAGGGCTCGAAGGTGGAATTCATTGGCACCGCAACCATTGGGATGGACCATATCGACCTGGACTACTGCCGCCATCATGGCATAGCGGTGGAGAACGCACCCGGCTGCAATGCCCCGGCGGTGGCGCAATGGGTTCATGCCTCGATACTGCAATGGGCGCAAGCGCGCAACATTAAGCAGCCGCTCACGCTGGGCATCGTGGGCGTGGGCCACGTGGGAAGCATCGTGGCACGCTGGGCACGCCAGCTGGGCTACCGCGTGCTGCTCAACGACCCTCCACTTGCCGAGGAAAACGCACACCACTCCCCTCTCACCTCTCCCCTCTCACCTCTCCCCTCTCACCTCTCACCTCTCACCTTGCTCCAACGCGAGTGCGACATCATCACCTTTCACACGCCACTCACCCGTGAGGGCAAATACCCCACATGGCACCTGTGTGACAAGAGTTTCCTCGATGGCATGCAGCGCTGCAAGCTCATCATCAACGCCGCCCGTGGCGCGGTGTGCGACAACGAGGCCCTGCTGCAATGGCACGGCGACCTGGCGCTCGACTGCTGGGAGGGAGAACCCAGCATCAACCGCAATCTTCTAAACAAAGCAATGGTGGCAACGCCCCACATTGCCGGCTACAGCCTTCAGGGCAAACAACGTGGCACAGCGATGATTGTTGAGGCGCTGAACCGTCGCTATGGCTGGCACATCACGCCCCAGCAGGCCTCCACACCCCTCAAGGGCGCCAGCGTGGTGACAGCACAATCCATTCTCGAGAGCTACAACCCACTAGCCGACACCGCCCGCCTCAAAGCATCGCCAGAGACCTTTGAGCAACAACGCAACAGCTACACGCTGAGGGAAGAAACAAGATAGTAAGGGTTAAGGGTTAAGTTTTAAGTGTTAAGTTAGCGCCTTGCGGCGCGGGGAACGTGGAATGTGGAACGTGGCGCCTACGGCGCGGGGATCGGGGATCGAGGATCGGGGATGGGAAATCGAGTTTTCGAGCAATCGAGAGCTCGAGCATTCGAACGATCGAGCATTCGAGCCCTCTTCCCTCTCACCTCTCACCTCTCACCTCTCACCACTTCCCTCTCACCTCTCACCTCTCACCTCTCACCACTTCCCTCTCACCTCTCACCTTTTACCTTTTAACCTACAGCCAGCCGGCTGATTTGTACCACTGTATTGCTTCGTGGATGCCTTGCTTGAGGTCGTATTGCGCCTTGAAGCCCAGGTCACGCTCGGCATCGCTGGTGTCGCACAGCCAGTTGCGCTGCTTGAGGATGCGGAACTTGTCGGGGTTGAGAGTGCTGGGTTTGCCCGTGACTTTTCCAAAGAACTCTGCCACATGGCACACAATCTTCACCAGCCATAGCGGACAAGTGACTGGTATCACCATCTTTTTCCCCAGTTCGTCGCACACAATCTTGCGGAACTCCTGCTGCGTGTAGCTGCGGTCCTCGCTAATGAAATAGGCCTTGCGCTTGGGTCCTGCCTCGAGAGCGTCGATCACGCCGCGCGCCAGGTCCTTGACATAGATGAACGTGAGCATCTGCTTCTTGAAGCCCACGCTAAAGTCAAACCCGCGCTTTATGCTCTTCATCATCAAGAAATAGTCGCGCTCGTGGGGACCGTAGACCCCTGTACAACGGAAAATGGTGTAGGGGAAGTCGCTCTGCATGAGCAGGTAGCTCTCGCCCTTGAGTTTCGACACGCCATAGCGGGTGTTGGGCACTGGCACGTCGTCGCTCTTGAACGGGGCATAATTCACCTCGTCGCCAGGTCCCATCACGCTCAGGCTGCTCATCATCAAGAACACCTGTGGCACAGCGTCGAGCTGCTTGAGGTTGTCGACCATCGCCCGCAGGTAGCCATAGTTCACCGTCTCAAAGTCGAGATAGTTGGTTGCCTTGGTAAGTCCCAGGTTATGCACCACATAGTCCCACTTGCCATGCTCCTGGATGTGGTTCTTGAGAGCGGTGTTTAGTGCCTCGTCTCTGGTGAAGTCGAGGACGATGAAGTGGATGCGCTCGTCGGTAAGGAACTTGCGGCTGGTGGTCTCACGCACGGCAGCCCATGTCTCGTAGCCACGCTTTAGCGCTTCTTCCACGAGGTAGCCCCCAATGAAGCCACCTGCTCCTGTAATGAGTATTTTCTTAGTCATTGCGTTGAAGAACTTTTTTTACTTTGTTGATAATCAATTCGGGACTGATGTCGCGCATGCAGTGGTAGTCGCCGTAGCGGCACTTCTTGTTGCCATAGACCGAGCATGGGCGGCACTCGAGCTCGAGCCGCACCGTGTCGCGCATTGCCTGATGCCAGCCCATGAACCCGCATGACGGATGAGTAGCGCCCCACACGCTCACCACCGGCAATGCCACGAGCGATGCCAGGTGCATGTTGGCCGAGTCCATCGTCACCATCACGTTGCAATGTCTCATGAGGGCGAGTTCGTCGGCAAGGGAGTGCTTGATGTGCACCACCGACGTCACATTGCTGTAGCGCCTCATGATGGGGTCGAGCGCCTCACGCTCCTCCTTGCCTCCTCCAAAGAGGAAGATGTGGCAATTCTCCATTGTCGACAGCGAGGCAATCACAAGCCGCATCTGCTCCAGCGGGTAGACTTTCCCCTTGTGCTGCGAGAATGGCGCAATGGCAATCCATCGCTCGCCGGCGGCCTTGACAGGCACCATGGGACTATCGATCTCACCGCCATAGTCAATGATAGAGTTGAACTCCTCGCCCGTCTTCAGCCCCAGCTGTCGGAACACATTCCTGTAGCGCTCGTGAATGGTCGTCACTGGGGTGCGGCTCTTGACGCTAGTGAGCAGTTTCTTCTCGCTGCTTCCCTTGTCGATAGTTGCCACCGTCACCCCACGGCGCTTGAGCGACCGTTTCATGAGCCATGTGCGCAACGTGCTGTGAAGGTCGGCCATGGCGTCGAAGTTATAGCGGTGCTGCAGGTTGCGTGCCAGCCGCCCAGGTCCACACAACATCTTGTACTTGTCGAGGTCTACCCCCAGGACAGTGAGGTTAGAGGGGCGGTTGACAAACATTGTAGCGGGCGCCTGGCATGTGGCAAGCACAAAATTCACCTTGGGATTGGCGACACACACCGGGTAGACGATGGGAATAGCCATCGCCACATCGCCCAGAGCCGAGAAGTGGGTGATGAGAACTGTTTTCAGTACTTTATTATCATATTTTTCCATGTTGCTGAATTAAATTTTATCCAAACCTCGAGTGTATTTGAGCCAGTAATATTTCAAAGGGTTCTTATACTTTAGCAGCTTGTGTGGACGGCTGGAATGTGGATGATGCACAACAGGAAGATTGGTAAAAAGATAATTTTTCAATCCTAACGTAAGAGACATATGGGAAATAGTAACATCATACCAATGCTTCTTGGGATTTAGTTGGCCAAAATCAAATGCCTTAAGCAACTCAGGCGTAAGCAGGGTGCAACAGAAGCTGCAATGCTTTCGAGTTTCAATGACCTGATTTTCTTTACCCCGAGCATGAAGGTAAGGGTAGTTGATTTCCCCATTATCATCGACCGTAACAGCGGCAGCAATGCCACAATTGGGCAACTCAAGACTTGCGTTGGCGAGTCGCTCAAGAGTGTCGGGGGCTACAATCACATCGCTTTCAACAATAAGCAATCCAGCATTGGCCTCCAATGCCCTTTTTTGAGCATCCTGAAGCACTATCCTGTAATTTGGAGACGGAGTTGAAGTCAAGTCACTCAGATTAATGAGATTAAACTTCTTCACTCTCGCCTGCTCTTTGAGACGCAATGTGTTCTCGGGGGTAGAGTTGTCGTTATATATGGTATAGGAATGCGGCCAGCTCAACTGCGATGACATTATCGACTCCACCGTTTCTATTGTGGTGTCGATAGAGTCTTTTACTGGTGTTATGATGTGTATTTCTTTCATGAAATGATGTTATTATATAATGCTTTTACGAAATAACTTTTTTCTCCAATAATTCATGTGATTGAGAGTTCTCGACCAAGAGCGATGTAGATGAAGAGGGCCTCCGAGTTCGCGTTGGAAATATTCATGATGCCGCTCATTAAGGGTTGCTACAACCGATGACTTGTATTTGCGGTCGTTAATGCGTTTGGAGTTAGTACGAATGCGGTAATAGAATCCCACTTTATTGATACAGACCACTTTCCCGTCATCTTTGAGCATAGAAATCCAAAAATCCCAGTCTTCAAGGCCTTTTATGTAGGTGCAATATCCTCCCACACGCTCCCAATCGCTCTTGCGATACATCGCGCACACACTAATTAGGTTGCGAATCGCAAGCAAATGCCGGTCAAAAGGCGGTAGAATCCATACTCCAGTCCTATTACCGAAGAATTCGCCATGAGAAGTAACAACCTTTACGGTGTCGTCTAATAGGAATTGCTCTACAGCGAGACCTATATAGTCGGGAGCTATTTTATCATCGGCATCAACAGGGAGAATTAGTTCTCCCCTGGCAACTTCAATGGCATTGTTGCGAGCATAGCTGACCCCCTTATTGGGTTGAGTCATAACTCTCACTATTTCGTGATGCGAGGCTATTTTTTGCGCCACATGAAAAGTATTGTCGGTCGACCCATCATCAATGATAACAATTTCTAAAGGAGAGTAGGTGGATTGCAAAATAGAATCGACACATTCCTCAATATAATTCTCCATGTTATATGCAGGAACGATTACCGTAACAAGAGGATTTATATTTGTTGTTAAGCTATCATTCATATTTAGGTAAAAGTATTCTATATTTATACTTGATAATCGTTTTTTGCCATGAAGTGTGAAGCATATTAACTGCTTAAGCAGTAATACCTTACGTGAAACACAAGATTAAAGCACTTTTTTCGTCATTGGCCCTGAAGATGAAATCATTATTTATACTTTATTATTCTCAATGCGGTGCGGCGCACGGTGCGGCGCAGTCGCCACTGGCTGCACTGCTTGACGCGGGCCACGGCTTTGATCACCTGGTCGATGACAGCCGGTGGCTCATCGTCGGTCTCGAGCAGCAAGTGGTCGAGTGGCGTGATAGCGAGGGCTGCCTCGTTGTATTTTGCGCCAAACGACAGGTAGAAACCCGCGTCAAGCAGCTCACGCGCCACATTCTCGTTGCCACGAAAGCCATGTATCACCCACGCCACATTGTGGGCATGAGGATTGTCGCGCCACAACTTGAGCACCTGCTGCGAGGTGCGCACGCAGTGGATGATTAAGGGTTTGCCCGTTGCAGCCGCAATGTTTATCACCTCCTGCATCACCTGCTGCTGAAGGTCGAGCGGAGCGCCCTTGAGCGAGTCGAGCCCCGTCTCGCCTATCGCCACCACAAGATAGTGCTGCGCCACTTGCTTGAGGCGCTCCACCTTTTCCTGCCAGTCGTCGCCCACGTGCCAGGGATGAATGCCCACCGAGTAGTACTTGCCCTCTGTGGGCTGGAACTCATCGACATCAACGCTTATCAACGCCTGCTGGGCGCTGGTGTCGTGGCTATGGAAATTGGTGATGACAGGCGGCACCGGGTCGTAGCCGTGACCGCCAAAGGGGTTGCAGCTCAAGATGCGCTTAAAGCCTAGCCACAAGCCCTCGATGGGGCCGTGAGTCTGGATAGCCTCCACGGCATAGTGGCTGCAGGTGGGATGGTAACGGCACACTGGGGGCGTGAGCGGCGAAATGCAACGCTGGTAGAACTTGATGGGCAGTATGAGCAACTGCTTGGCTATATTGGTCACACTCAGTTTCATTTCTCAATGGCTAACTTCTCGCCAGCGATAGCTGTTGAAATCTTGCGCAGCAGTTCCTGCATGCTGCGCTCGATGGTCGAGTAACTGTAGTGATGGTTGGCAATCCAGTTGAAGCCTATGAGCACCGTCATGCCATGCTCTTGGGCTACAGGATATAGCAAGTCGCGGTTCAGGCGATAGGCCTCACGTGCACGCCGTCGCAGCAGCACTCGGTCCACGGCATGGCGCACGCGCTTCTTGGGGATGGAAATGAGAAACCGGGCCATCGCACGCTTGTCGCCAGCAGGTTGCTCAGAACACGGCACAGCAAGCCACACCGCCCTAAGTGGATAGGCAATGACCGATGTCCCTTGAGCGTACAGCTTTTCAATCTCAATCTTGCTGCACAGCTTCTCGCTCTTATATAGTTTGAAATTTTCCAGTATCGGGTTGTTATTTATAAGTCAAGTAAATGGGCCTTCTCATTTTTTTGCAAAGTTAGTCAAAAAAACTTTATGCCCATCATTATTGGCTTTGTTTTTTACTGGCAAGCAAAAAATCACTACCTTTGCAAAACCAAGGCTAGTCTTGGCAACTTGAATATTAATTATAATAAGAATACTGATGAAGAAATTATTGTTAATCATGGCGGCGATAGCATTGTGCCTGCCGCACAGCGAAGCCTGCACGAGCATTCTTGTGGGCAAGAAAGCGAGTGTAGATGGCTCGGTAATGTGTACTTATAACATCGACTCCTGGGGAGCAATGCACAAGATGTACCGCTACGAGGCTGGGAAGCATCCTGCCGGCACCATGCGCAAGATTTATGACCGCGACACGCGAGTTTATCACGGGCAGATTCCTGAGGCTCCTGTCACCTATCTAGTAAACGGCAACATCAACGAGTGGCAGGTGGTCATAGGCGAGACAACCTTTGACGGCCGCGAGGAACTCATCGACACCACAGGCATCATCGACTATGGTTCGCTCATGGACCTGGGGCTGCAGCGTGCCCGCTCGGCGCGAGAAGCCATCAGTGTGATGACTAGCCTAGTAGAGAAGTATGGCTTTGAGAGTTCAGGCGAGTCGTTCACCGTGTGCGACCCCAGCGAGGCGTGGATTCTTGAGATGATAGGGTGCGGTCCCGGCAGCAAGGGCGTGGTGTGGATGGCAGTGCGCGTGCCCGACAATGCCGTGATGGCTCACTCCAACCAGAGCCGCATTCGCCAGGTTGACATCACCGACACCGCCAACGTGAAGATGTCGCGCAACTGCATCGCCTTTGCACGCCAACGAGGATATTTCAAGGGCAAAGACAGCGAGTTCAGCTTTTGCGACGCCTACAATCCGCCCACCTTTGGCGGCCGACGCCTGGGCGACATGCGCGTGTGGTCAATCTACCGCCGTCTCACCACGGGAATGGACCGATACATCCCCTACGTTGAGGGCATCAAGCCCATGAGCGAGGTAGAGCCTCTGCCCATGTGGATTATCCCCGACAAACCGCTGAGCGTGAACACCGTGATAGAATGCCTGCGCGACCACCTGGAGGGCACTCCGTTCTCCTTCAACGATGAGGACGACCCCGGAGCGGGAATCTACGACACGCCATTCCGCCCGCAGCCGCTGCGCTACGACGACAACGGCACCACCATGTTCAATGAGCGTGCGGTGTCGACAGCCCACACCGCATTTACCTTCGTGTGCCAGCTGCGCAGCTTCATGCCGCGCGAGGTGGGCGGCGTGATGTGGTGGGGCAACGACGACAGCGCAATGGTGACCTACACCCCAGTGTACTGCTGCTCTACCCGCGTGCCTCATTGCTACAACGTGCCCGAGGCCGATGCGTTCCACTTTAGCGACGAGAGCGCCTACTGGGTGTGCAACTGGGTGAGCAACATGGTGTATCCACGCTGGAGCCTGCTCTATCCCGAGCTCGAGCAAGTGCGCGACTCACTGCAAGCCAGCTACTTTGCTCATCAGGATGAGATTGAGAAGCGAGCACTTGCCTTGTTGCCTAGCAACCGCGACAAGGCCATCGACCTGCTCACCACCTATGGCGACCAAGCAGGCAACAAGATGGTGACACGCTGGCGGCAGATGGCCTATCACATGATTGTGAAATACAACGACGGGGTGATTCGCCTCGAAGACGAGAATGGCGTGTACAAGCGCAACTCCAGCGGATTCCGCCCACGCCTTGAGCGCCCAGGAATGTCGCCCAAAGCCCGCCGCCAGATTCACAAGTCAACCGGCAAGCGCTACGAAGTGCCTCCCACCGACAAATTGGATACTTCGTATATGTAAAAAATAGAGTTTTTATAAACGTCTTAAAGATATATCTCATGGCAAGTCCGAAAACCAAAGAAGAACTGATTGTCGCAATGGCCGACAGTTATATTAAACTCAATGAACAAATAAGCAAAATGACAAGTGAGGAACTCAATGCTCAGTTCCAGTTTGCCAGCGACCCCAAGAAATGCGGCGCACGATGGATTTATGACCGTTGTGCCCGCGACCTCCTCATCCATCTCCACGAGTGGCAAGTACTCATGCGTGAGTTTGTAGGCAACATCCGCAATGGGCAGCAACGTGACTACTTGCCCGACGAGTACCGCAAGAACTACCACGAAATGGACCGTATGCTGGTAGAAAAGCATCAAAAAACCTCATTCGGCAAAGCACAAGAACTACTTGAAGAAACTCATAAAGAAATGATTCAACTTGTCCAGAGTTTCACCCAAGAAGAACTGTTCACCAAGGGTTTCTACAAGTGCACCTACACCACCACAATGGCTGCCTATTTCGCCAGTGTCACCACTAGCCCTTACGGTCAAGCGGTCAAACTCCTAAAAACTCACCTCAAGAACCTGAAAGACAAGTAAAAATCAGGATGTTATTTTATTTCCTACGCTTCCTACTTCCATAAACTATAAACTACAAACAATAAACTATAAACAAACAATAAACAAAAATTTTTACTATGACCCATTATGATTTTGACACAGTGATAGACCGTCGCAATACCCACTGCAAGAGGACCGACAATCTCATCTCGGAATTTGGCAGTAGCGACCTGTTGCCTCTATGGATTGCCGACATGGACTTTGCCGTTTGCCCCGAGATTAGCGAGGCACTGGTAAAGCGCCTGGGCGAGCATCCCATCTATGGCTATACCAACACCTACGACGAGTACTGGCAATCCATCATCGACTGGCAGCGCAGGCGCAACGGCTTCGAGATAAGCCGCGAGGAAATGACGTTCATGCCCGGCGGAATGCCCGCCCTGGGAATGGTACTGAACTTCTTCACCCGTCCTGGCGACAGAGTGGTGCTGCAGGAACCAGTGTACTACGACTTCAAAGACGTGATAGAAGGCAACCATCGCCTGGCAGTGCGCAACAACCTGGTGCCCACTGGCGACCACTTCTATCGCATGGACCTCGACGACCTGGAGCGCGTGTTCGTTGAGCAAAAGCCACGCATCATGGTGGTGTGCAACCCACAGAACCCCATTGGCATAGTGTGGAAAAAAGAAGAACTCCAGCAAGTGGCCGCGCTTGCACGCAAGCACAATGTGATCCTCTTCAGCGACGAGGTGTTTGGCGACATCACCCTCTTTGGCCACAAGCACACCCCGCTGGCCACCGTGAGCGACGACGCCGCCGCCGTCACCATCACCTGCGGCTCGCCAGGCAAAACGTTCAACATCCCAGGCCTGAAGAGCACCTGGATGGTCATCAAGAACCCCGAGCTGCGCACCGAGTTCTACCGATGGATTGAGGTGAACGAACTGTGCAACGCCAACATCCCCTCGCTGCTCGCCACCGAGGTGGGATACAGCAAGTGCGAGCCATGGCTCGAAGCATGCAAGAAATACATTGAGCAGAACGTGCTCTACGTCGCCGACTATTGCAAGGAGAACATCCCCGGCATCTACGCCATCAAGCCACAGGCATCGTTCCTGATGTGGCTCGACTGCCGCAAGCTGGGACTTGACCATCGCCAGCTCGTGAGATTCTTTGTCGAGGAAGCCCACCTGGGACTCAACGACGGCGAGATCTATGGCGTGCCAGGCTACTGCCACATGCGCCTCAACGTGGGAACCCCAAGAGCACTGCTCACCAAGGCCATGGAACAACTGCGCACCGCCGTCGCCCGCCTGCAAGGATAATTTTTGGGAGGCCGATAAAAGTCCGTTAGAGTAGCAGAGAAATCACCAAAATACGAAAGAAAAATCAGCCGTTTTCGAGATTTCTTTGAAAACGGCTGATTTTTCCTGATCTCGCCAAAAAGTCGCCAAAAATAGCAATAAAAAAAGCCAACCATTTGAAATTCAAACGATTGGCACCTTCAAGCGTACCCAGAGCCGTGACCAAAAATATTAAACATGGGTAATTTGCGAGATTGCCGAGAAACACCAACTTACAAATTTAACTTAACATATATCAGCAATTTAGCGATATTTTGTTTGTCTAAACTTGTTTATCCGTGTTGAATTATGTTCAAAAAAAGTGGGGAAAAAGTGGGGAAAAATTTTGATATGTGGGGATAAATGCCTAATTTTGTACCATCACATTTAAATTATACAGAATTATGGCAACAATCACATTAAGACTTTCGGCAAAGACCGACAAGCAGACCAACCAACATGAAATCTTGATGCGTTTTCGTCACGGCAAAGTTGACCAATACGCAAAAACCAACGTGTTCGTTCACCCCGACCATTGGAGCAATGACACCAAAAGCATTAAAATTCCCAATGCGAGATTGCTCACAGATGAGAAAAAGCAACTTATAAATGAGTTACACAAAAAGATTGACCGCCTCAATGAAATCACGTCATTGGTTCAGTCGTCATTCCAGGCAATCGACAAAAGCAACGTGGCGAAAGATTGGTTGAAATCCCTGATTGATGGGTTCAATTTCCCAACCGCCACCGATGGGGAGCAATCTCAACATTCATTCTTTGATGTCTATGAACATTATATCGACACCCATAAGTTCAGCGACCACCGCCGTAAGCAGAACCGTGTTATCTGGCGAACATTGAAACGATACGAGATATTCAAAGGGTTGTCGTTCACATTTGAAAACATCACCGCCGACACATTGCGAGATTTTGAGAAATTTCTTGCTGATGAACATAAGTTGGTTGACCAAAAGAAATATCAAAAGGTTTTAACCGCCGTTCCTGAAACTCGTACGCCTCAACCCAGGGGGAAGAACACCATCAATGATTTTATGATTAGATTGCGTTCATTCTACATTTGGGCGAATGAAAACGATTATACCACCACCAACCCATTCAAGCATTTCACGATTGCCGAATGTGTTTATGGTACGCCGTATTATATCACCATCGAGGAACGTAATCAGCTTTACAATTTTGATTTCAGCGACAATCCCGACCTCGCACGCCAACGAGATATATTTGTGTTCCAATGCCTGATTGGTTGCCGTGTGAGTGATTTATGGGCGATGACCAAGAGCAATCTCGTTAATGGTGCAATTGAGTACATTCCCCGAAAGACCAAAGAGGGAAGAGCCATCACGGTTCGTGTTCCCTTGAATGCCATCGCCACCGAAATCGTGGAGAGATATAAAGACTTTGACAAAGTAAAGTTGTTCAAGCTGACAACACAACAACAGTACAATCGTGACATCAAAACCATGTTCAGGTTGTCGGGATTGACCCGGATTGTAACCGTGATAAACCCCACCACCAGAGAAGAAGAACAACGACCCATCTGTGACATTGCAAGCAGTCACCTCGCACGCCGTTGTTTCGTTGGCAACCTCTATAAGAAAGTGAAAGACCCGAATTTGATTGGTAAGCTATCAGGACACAAAGAGGGGTCGAGGGCGTTCAGCCGTTACCGTGAGATTGATGAAGAAACGAGCCGTGAGTTGGTAACCATGTTAGAGTAATAACGTTGGTTGTAGGGTTGTAGGTTGTAGTTGCTCAAAAGTCAATGCCCATGAGGGTTGAACGAGAAACACGCCTACAACCTCAACCCCAAAATTGAACGAATATGCACAAAGATAATATCGACATCAAAACAAGCGACATTCCTGGATATAACGCCGACCATAATTATTTCGCTTTTACCATCAAGGGCGATTGCCTGAACCATGACGATTGCCCGATTAGAATTAAAGATGGCGACATGCTATTGGCGCAACACATTGAGAGGCGTGAGTTCATTCGTAATTGGCACGCCTACCAGAACGAAATCGTTATGGTTGAGCCATACGTTCCCAACTCGCTAAACATCAATCACGCATTGGTTAAACAACTCGTTGCCGTTGAAAATGGGTGGTTCGTTGTCATGCGAATGTTCAACCCCGACATGACCATTGAGTTGCCCATTGATGAAATCAAAGAAATATCAATCGTTAAAAAAGTGATAGAGCCATGAAAAGCAAATTGACACCTCAACGCATTGCCGAAATAAACCGAGAGATAAAAGAACGTACCGGGAAATTGCCGACATCGTTGTTTCGATGTTGGTGTGACGAGGTTATTATAAAGCTGAAATCCTCGCCTGATAGGGTCGTTTTCGATGCGATATTGTCCACCGAATTTGCAACGCCTGATTGTGCAGAATGGCGCAAAAAACACGATGTTTCGATGAAAAATATTGAAGATGAGTTGTTGGTCGCCAATGGAGAAATAACCGCCGTAAACAAGCAAACACAACCATTAAACGACATTCAAGTGAGATGGTTGAGAGAGTGGTTTGCCAACAACAACGATGAGGTCAACGGCTCGTTATCTATTGATGAGGAACGATTGGGTTCGTTCTTTAATGCCAAATTCAAAGGTTGTGGGAGCAACCCCAATCACTTTGTCGATTTAGTTAATGACATTCAAACAATCAAAGTTGGCAGGGAATTGGGAATGGTCGCCGTTATGATTTTTGAATGCAGTTGCTTTATTAAAAAACCATCAACTTTCACCAAATGGTTTAGAGAGTTTTTTGACATAATCGGTCGTGAATGCCCAAAAGAAAATCACAAGAATAAGTATCAACCAAGCGACACAATTAGGCGAATGTTTTATTATTTGGATTAATCCCCATTTAATCCCCAATACTAATCCCCAATATTATGATTAAGGCGTTGTTTTTCAACGTCTTTTTTGTTTGTAACCATCCCCATTTTCACGCCAATAGAACATTGTGCTACCTTTGCCGTGTCGAGATTGGCGAACACCGACACCATCAAGACCATACGGCAAACGAAATGCGCCATCGGTGAGTGCATGGGGAGAGCCGGGTTATTAAATTCAATAATATTATGACAAAGGATTTAATAAAGTTATCAAAAGAATGCCCCGACATGATAGTGTCTGTTAAGTTGGGCGAATTGGTTGAGTTCGGCAACATTCTTATCTCTAACGTCAAAAGTGAGTTGGAGCAGACCATTGCCGACCAGAACGCCGAAACATATTTGAGCATTGAGAAAGTGATGGAGATGTTCGGCGTGTGCCGTGGCACATTGTGGAGATGGCGAAAAGCCGGTTATCTCGTTCCCATCAACGTGGGCGGGAAACGCCGGTATCGCAAAAGTGATGTTAACCATATTATAGAGGGCGACATCGCCAAAAAAGGAGCAACAACATGACAGAACAAGAAAAAAGGGCGCATGACGCACCCCAACAAGACCAGGACAAAGTTAGTGATAATCTTGATAATAGGCAAGTTTTCGAGGCTGAAAAAGCTGATGACCCACAACCCGATTTCTCACTAACAGACGATCCAGAACCATCACCTGATGACATCACCGCCGAGGTCACAGAATTGCCCATTTGGGGGTTGCCTGAACCATTGCGGAATGTCGTTGAAGATGTAACGAAAGGTTACCGCAGTTATAGAGATTTCGTTGTTGCAAGTCTAATGGGTGCGACCGCCTGCATCGTAGGGAAAAGGGTCACGGCTCACCATGACAATTACACCAATCACGCCACATTGTGGATTATGACCATTGCCGATAGTAGTAGGGGAAAATCCAAGCCGTTAAAGTTCTTTTTTGAACCAATCCAAGAAATGGAGAATGAGGCTTACAATCTCTATAAACAAGAAATGGAGCAATGGAGAGCGAATAAATGTGAGGGAGAAGAACCAATTTACCATCGCAGGTTAATAGGTAACGCCACCGATGAATTTGTAATGAAAGCATTAGCGGAAGTTGGCGACATCTGTTGGCTTAATGACGAGATGAGAGCCACAATCGAAAGTTGGGGATTATATAAGAACGGCGCAAATGGTGTGGTAGTCGGCAATCTAATGAAAATATTCGACTATGACCCGACATCAATAGACAGAATAGGTCGTGAAACATTGAGAGCCGAACACCCAAATTTGAGCATGGCGGGAACTACCCAACCATCAGTATTAAAACAGATGATGGGGAAAAAGGGTTACGACAAAGATGGCATGTTCCAACGTTTCTTATATGCTTTTCCAGAGCGAAGAAAGCGACCGCCAAGAATTAAACATATCATGGGGAATGATAGCAAAGAAACCTGGCGGGAATACATCAAAAAACTTTCTTCATGCTCATTCCCTGATTTGTACGAAACCCCGGAGGCTGAACAACTACATGATGCGGTTCTTCAAAAATGGGATACCCAGGCAGATGAATACGAGGAACAAGGCATTATCGCAATGGGTGCGTATGTCGATAAGCTGAATTATCATCTTTGCCGGTGGTGCGCATGCGTTGCAGTCTTGCGAGGCGACCAACGAATTGAGGCTGATGTAATGAAATACTCGATTGAGTGCATGGAATATTTCAAATGGTGCGCCGAGAGAGCATTTTGTTTGATAGCCAATGACGACACCCAACCAAAGGATTTAACCAACGGCGATATATTGAGAATGCTGAAAGAGCGGTATGAAAAAGACCGCAACGATGGTTTCAAAATAAATCAGTCCGAGTTGGCGAGAGCATTGGGAATTACCCCACAAGCTATTAGTAAAGCATTTAAATGATTGTTGAGGTTGTAGGTTAATTGTGGGATTATAACCTGACAATCAACAGAATAAACCATCTACAACCTACAACCTTACAACCCAATAGGAGATTAAAAAAAGATGATTTCAAAAGAATATGACGTAAGTTTAGCAACGCCGAGGGAGCAAACGGCGATGAGGGGCAAATTGAAATGCCCCAATTGTGGTCATAAAACATTCGTTCCTTATCTTAATGCCGACCGTGAAATAATTGATGCGAACTATTATGGACGATGTGAGCGGATTAATAGTTGTGGATACCATAAGCGACCCGGTGACGATGGAGAACATAAGCGCAACAGAACAAAATATGTTTCCAAGCCTCAACCCCGACCCATATACATCAACGACAAAGTATTTATCAGGCAACATGGTGATGTGTTCAAAAAATCAGTAATGGCGACCTACAAAGAACGTAACCACCTGATTACTTTTCTAAACAGAGTGTTCGGGGAGAAGATTGTTAAACGCATGATTGCCGACTACTACATTGGCACGTCAAACCATTGGAGTGGTGCAACGGTGTTCTGGCAGATTGATGGCGGTGGTCGTGTTCACGGCGGTAAGATAATGCAGTATAACCCCGACAATGGAAAACGTGTTAAAGAGCCATATAACCGCATTACATGGGTTCATTCGGCATTGAAGATTCCAAGCTACATTTTGCGCCAATGCCTATTCGGGGAACACTTATTGGCAAAATACCCCGACATGTTTGTTGTCATCGTGGAGAGTGAGAAAACCGCCATCATGTTGAGTGCAATTGTGACCGACTGCATTGTGTTGGCATGCGGTGGTTGCCAAAACCTCACAATTGCGTTCTGTGAGCCGTTGAGAGGGCGAAATGTGGTGTTAATACCTGACAATGGAAAACTCGCTGAATGGAGCGAAAAAGGGCAAAAATTGCGCCATCTGTTTAAGACATTATCAATCGTTGACATCATGGAGCGACCCGACACATTGCAACGGTGGAAACTGAACGGTGGTGATGACATTGGCGACCTGATATTGGCGTGTAACCTCGACCCGAAACATATTCAAATCGAGTTGAAAGAACTATGATGTTGGAGCGAATAACCGATAACGACCTGATGGCATTTTGTAGGTGGTTTGCCGACTTTCACGGCAACGCCACCATGCCATCGGTGTTCACAACTTGTTTGTGTGGGCATTTCCAGACCTACACAAAAGGAGCAACCAAGTTACTCAAACGATGCGAGAGATTAAAGTTGGTCACCATCAACGGCGATGTGCTGACCATTGTAAATAACAATAAAAATACAAAGGAGATTTAAGACATGGCATTTAAAAAAGGTCAGTCGGGAAACCCAAATGGGCGACCCAGGGGCGCAAAGAACAAAGCGACCAACGAATTGAGAGAATGGGTTGAGAGATTTCTCGTTGATAATCGAGAAAATTTTATCAACGACATCAAAGAACTTGACCCAGAAAAACGTTCTAAATTCTTTTTGGAATTACTTAACTACTCGTTGCCAAAGCAACAAGCCGTAAAAGCCGACATCACCGATGACAGAGAGCAAATTGTTATCGCCAATTTATCGGCTGAAAGTCGTGCAACGCTTGAAAAAATCAAGAGGGGTGGTTTGAATGGATTGGTCAGTTAGTGACATATACAACAGAAATATCGTTGCCATGAACAACCATCATGTCATCGTGAACAAAGGTGGTACACGTTCAGGCAAAACGTGGTCATTGTTGCAGTTGTGTGCTACATTGGCGACACATTGCGATGGCATTTTGATTTCAGTTGTCGGCGAAACAATCCCATTTCTCAAACGTGGCGCAATTCGTGACTTTCATTCAATGATGGGGGGAGCATGGAACGCCGATAAATGGAACGCCACAGATTTGGTTTATTCCTTTGACAACGGTTCACAGATTGAATTCTTTTCGGCTGATAACGAGGGCAAGGTTCACGGTTCGGCTCGTGATGTGCTTTTTATCAACGAATGTTATTTTGTCGATTGGGAGATTTACCGCCAATTAGAGGTAAGAACGAGAGCATTGATTTTTCTGGACTACAACCCTCGTTCCCGATTTTGGGTTGATGACAACATTTTGGGCAAACCTGATGTTGCATTGATACACTCGACATATAAAGACAACCCATTTCTCACAGACCGCCAACGCCAAGCTATTGAGGCTTACAAAGACGATGAAAATTGGTGGAGAGTGTACGGTTTAGGTGAGATGGGTAGTGTCGAGGGGTTGATTTATACCAGATGGGCAACCGTTCCCGAAATGCCATCGACATTCAAACGAGAATTCTATTGTATCGATTTCGGGTTCACAAACGACCCAACGAGTATTTTGAGGGTTCGGTTGTCGGGTGGTGAATTGTGGGTTGAAGAATTGGCGTATCGCAACGCCATGCTCAACGGCGACATTGTGAATGTACTGCAACAGAACCATGTTCAAAAGAATGCCCAAATCGTTTGTGATAGTGCAGAGAAAAAAAGTATCGCCGAAATAAACAACATCGGTGGATTTCGTGCAGTCGCATGCGTTAAGGGGATCGGTTCAGTTGTTTCGGGCATTACGATGGTTCAGGCGTATAAAATCAATGTCACCAAAAACTCGTTGGGCGTGATTGACGAATTGCGGAACTATTCATGGAAACGTGATGCGAATGGAAATTATATCAACATTCCAATTGACCGATATAATCATTCACTCGATGCGTTGAGGTATGGCGTGACAACCTTTTTACAAACTCAACGACCAATCAGGACACCAAGACCACATATTGGTCACATTTGTTGACATCAATTAAATTGACTACCTTTGTGGCGAATTGTTGCCACATGGCAAAATTTAAATGTGATTTGGCGTTGTCGGGCGTGATGTCTGGCAACGTCTTTTTTGTTACAACCTACAACCCCAACCTCGACATCAAAATTCGGCAAAAAATACTAATTTTTTATGTAAGTGGGGTAAAAGTGGGGAATGTACCCAGAGCCGGGGTCGAACCGGCACGGGTGTTACCCCACTGGTGTTTGAGACCAGCGCGTCTACCGATTCCGCCATCTGGGCTCGAAAAGCGGTTGCAAAGGTAGTGCAATTTTTTTAATTGACAAATGATTTGAAGAAAAAAACGTCATTTTTGTGTTTTTGGACAGTCATTTTGCCCAGTCATTTGCCTGTCATCTTGCCCTGTCGTTTCTTGTATATAACTAGGTAGACGCGCAAAAGTCAAGATAAACCACAGATTAAACAGATTAATCTGAAAAACCTGTGGTTTATTAAGTTTGCCGATCCCCGATCTTCGATTTCTGCGCCGCAGACGGACAAGGCACGCCTTGTCCCTACAGTGAGGGAACTTTTGTTGATGAAATCATACTCCCCCCCGCCCCCTCTATCTTAGAGGGGAGATACGGACAAGGCACGCCTTGTCCCTACATTGCCCAAGGATCTTCCAATCCCCAATCCCCGATCCCCGATCCTCGATCCACCTCCCACTCGGGCTTAATCGCCTAGCAGGATGTTGTAGATTATTGTGATGTCGACTGTGGTGACTTGCCCGTCGCCGTTCAAGTCGCTTGTGGCGATGTAGGTTGTGTCGCCGTTGAGGAGATAGTTGTAGAGGCAAGTGATGTCGACAGTGGTCACCATGCCATCGAGGTTCACGTCGCCAAAGACGCCAACGGCAGGCGACTGAAGCGGGGTCTGGAATCCAATCTCCAGGAGGTCGGGATAGGAGCCGCCGCCAGTGAGCTGAACCTTGTAGAACTTGGCAGCATCGAGCGTTGCCGATGCCACTACTTGTGCATCGTTCTGTGAAATGCTATACTGAGTGTCGGTTGCCGCGGACGAGGCAGTGAGAGTGCCGTCGGGGTTGAGTGTGCACTCATAGATTGCCAGCGTGGCCCTTGAGGTGGTGCCGCCACTAGTGCCCTTGACCAGAGCCTTCACCTGGGTGCAGTTAGTGACAAAGAACGTCTGGTTTCCGCTTCCATAGACCGAATAGCTGTTGTTGCTTCCAAAATAGGAATTGTCGCCCAGGAACACATCGGTGGCATTCCAGTCGTTGGTATACTGCGTGAGCGACGAGCTTGTGAGCCAGTTCTGCTTGGAGGCTGCCATGTGCACGCCAAAGTTGGAGAATGTGAGCCAAGCAACTTCGTCGTCTTCATACTCGGTGTAACGGTAAATCGAGTTCATGCCGCTCACTGCTGCTCCTGCCTCGTCGATGGTCTCATACTTCTCGAGATTGAGATAGGTGTCGCTGGCAGTGCCACCCTCGAAGGCAATGGCGCTGAGCTGAACGGTCTTGCTTGTCGCGCCCTGGCTGGCAATGGTGAGCGAGCCAGTGAAGTTGCCTTCCTGTGCCGAGTTGAACGACACGCTCACTTGCGCGCCACCTGCCGCACTTGCTGCGGGAATGACCATTGGCGTAACGCTGAACACGCCGTTCTCGTCGTTAAGGGTCACTGTCACGTCGCTTGTCAAGAACAGTCCGGTAACGGTGAGGGTCCTGGTGACTGTCGACGAGAGGTTGGCATTGAAGCTGAGCGCTGCCGGGTCCACCTCGATAGTGGGCACTCGGTCCTGGGCTGTGCCAGTCACGTTGAGGGTCACACTCTGCGCGCCGGCGCTGGCAATAGTGATGACGGCACTGGCATTGCCCACGGCGGTGGGAGAATAGGTAACGGTCACCTGCGCGCCGCTGGCTGCGCTTGCCGCAGTGATTGATGCTGGCGACACGGTGAAGGCGCTGGAGCCTTGCTTGGTGATGGTGACGTTGCCGGTGAGGTTGTTGCCGTTAACGGTGAAGGTCTTGGTATAGGTCTCACCCATATATCCCTGGAATTGCAGGCTCGATGGAGTGACGGAAATTGTTGGGGCTGCGCCTTTCATATACCACAGCGAGGCAGTGCCATTGCTGTTGAGGTTTATCTCGGTCACGGGTTTGTCTACAACGCCAGCGCCTCCAGTCGTCGACGATAGCGAGCCGCCAGCGGTCATGTTGGCCTTCATGGCAGGGCTGGTCGTTGGTCCAAACGCATGATTGGTCTCGCCATAGAGATCCTTGTCGAGGCTAGATCCTGAGAGGCTATTGTCGGCAGGCATGACAGTTGCCAGCTGCACGCTCTGGTTGTTGACTGAGTTGTCGCTCCAGCGGTCTTCAACGTAGGTGAAATGAGTAATGAGAACACCCTCATCGTCGATGTAATAATCCCAATTCTGCTTCCTGCGGTTCTCAAGAATCCAGTACTCGTTGGAGTTCAACGCCGTGATCTTAATGGCTTGGTCGTTGGCAGCGGTCTTGCTGTTGAACACTGGCAGAGTGTAGAACGTGTTCTCGGTGGGAGTAATGAGGTTGATCCATCCCATGAAGTTCTTCTCATAGGCACTGTAGCCAATGGGGGTGTCGCCGTCGATAGAGCCACCATTGTAGCAGCCGGTGTCCATAATGCTCCAGTAGCCCATGCCAAAGTAGCCATGGCTGTATCGGTTGGTCTCGTAGAAGTCGGGCAATCCCAGGCAGTGCGAGAACTCGTGGCAGAAGGTGCCCACGCCATCAAGCGTTGTGCCGCTGTCGTTGCTGCCCGAGACCTCGTTAAACACAGCAAACTTGTCGATTGTCACGCCATTGCGTGTGATGGGGCCAGGGCCGTCGCCATAGTAGGCGCCCGACGAGAGGCTCCACTGGCAGGGCCACACGGCCTCGGGCACGGTGTAGCTTGCCTGTGCCTCGCCCACGCCAGCATAGACCACGATGCACACGTCGGCCTTGCCGTCGCCATCGTTGTCATATTGCGCCCAGTTGATGTCGTTGCCTGCCTTAGTGACAGCATCGGCCACCATCAGCGCCACGCCCTGGTCGTCGCCATTAGACTTGTTGCCGCCATAGGTGGCACGGCTGCTGGGCAAGGTATAGATGCCGTAGATGTCGAATTGCGGAGTGTACAGGCTGTTACTCTGGTCCTTGAAGTAGTTGAACGCACTCTTGGGGTTGGTGTTATACTGAGCCTGAAACTGCGTCTTGGTGTTGCTCATGCTCTTGTCGGTGTACTGCACCAGAATGATGGGCACGCGTGGCGAACCGCTGTTGGGCACCTGAGTCGCCCTTGGCGAGATGCCGCGCGGACGCACGCTGCGCAGCATGCCCGACTGCCGCTTGGCGTCGTAGAGTGCCGCAATGGTCAACTGGTCCTTATTGGCGTTAACAAACGAGAGTTCGCTGGCGCTGCGCTGGTCGGCATCGTGAGCCCGCACCTGCGTCACGTTTCCAGCGGCCACATAATAGAAAAATCCGTCGTCGGCAAGGGCGATAGTCAGCCCGTCGGCAGTAGCGAGGCTGTGATGCCACTCGTCGCCAATCGCCTGCACCTGCAGCGTGGAGCCATCGCTCAACTTAATGGAGTTTAATCCTGGTTTTGCCGGTACAGCCATTGCAGCAGTCCATGCCACAACAGCCGTCATGGTCAATAATAGTATCTTTTTCATATATAAGAAGTTAAGTTAATGTTTAAAGGCTATTTTATTATCTCTCACAAGAATATTTCAATCCAAAATCTGCCAAAATTACAAAAATAATAACAATTTATGCAAGATTTATCAATTTCTTTCAACGAAGCAAGCGAATCAAGCGCCTATGGCGAGGGAAACCTGGAAGGTGGATCGTGGAACGTGGGTGAAGTGTTAAGGGTGAAGTTTTAAGTGTTAAGTAAGCGCCTGCGGCGCGGGGATCGAGCGGTCGAGTGTTCAAGCATTCGAGCATTCGAGCATTCGAGCGATCGAGCATCCGAGGGGATAATTGTGCATTATGCATTGTGCATTTAAAAAGATTGTACATTGTGCATTGCTTCTCCCTCTTTTGCCACATTTGCCACTTTTTTTCTATCTTTGCGCGAGAGTTATGACCGAGCGCAAGATTATACACATCGACATGGACGCCTTTTTCGCGTCGGTGGAGCAACGCGACAACCCCGAGTTGCGTGGCAAGCCCATCGCCGTTGGGCACGACGGCGAGCGAGGCGTGGTGGCCACGGCGAGCTACGAGGCGCGCCCCTTTGGCGTGCACTCGGCAATGTCGATGCGCCTCGCCAAGCGCCTGTGTCCCCAGCTCATAGTGGTGCCTGGCCGTTACCAGGCGTATAAAGAGGTGTCGCGGCAGATGCACGCCATCTTCCATGAGTACACCCAGCTCGTGGAGCCCATCTCGCTCGACGAGGCGTTCCTCGACGTTACCCACAACAAGCCGGGCATAGCCCTCGCCGTTGACATCGCCCGAGAGATAAAGGCGAAGATCAAGCAACGACTCCACCTCACCGCTTCGGCAGGCGTGAGCTACAATAAGTTCCTTGCCAAGATTGCCAGCGACCAGCGCAAGCCCGACGGCTTATGCACCATCCACCCTAGCCGCGCGCAGGACTTCATCGACGCGCTGCGCATCGAGAAGTTCTGGCTTGTGGGACCCAAGACTGCACAGGCGATGCACCGCATGGGCATCTTCACCGGTGCCGACCTGCGAGCGGTGTCGCTCAAGCACTTGACCGATGTCTTTGGCAAGATGGGGCCGGTGTTCTACAACTTTGCCCGCGGCATCGACGAGCGGCCCGTGGTGGTCGACTATGAGCGCAAGTCGATGGGCTGCGAGCACACCTTTGAGCACGACATCCACAAACCTGGCGCGGTGATCATCGAACTGAACAACACCGTTGCCGAACTCGTGCGACGCCTCGAGAAGCACGACTTTGAGGGCCGCACGCTCACCCTCAAGGTCAAGTTCCACGACTTCAGGCAAATCACCCGCTCCATCACCCAGGACAAGGTGCTGCGCGACAAGGACACCATCCTGCCGCTCGCCAAGCAGTTGCTTCAGCAGGTGGACTACCGCGACCACCCCATCAGGCTGCTGGGCCTCTCGGTCACCAAGGGCGCCACGCGAGAGCAGCCCCAGGACATCGACCAGTGGGTAGAGCTGGAATTTGACTTCAAGGAATGGGACGATTGACGCCCCCGGCGATAGAAACCTGCGCAGTTTTCCCATTACTTTTGGAAAATTGAGAAAATGTGTGTAAATTTGCACTCATTGAGAGAAATTGACTTTTCTGATACTAAATAATTGAAGGTGGCGCTTTCTCTTTATTTAGGAAGGTGTTGCAAAAGTCCAAAATTCTCATTTTGTAGGGACAAGGCGTGCCTTGTCCGCCAGAGGCAGAAATTTGGCAATCAGCGAGTTCGTCACTTTTCGGACAACGCACGCGTTGTCCCTACATTGACGCAATGCCACACCACCACACCACTGCACCACTCTCAATTTTGAACTGGAAACTTATAATAAACACATAATATACATTTATCTTTAAAGTATGAAAAATAGATTTTTACTTGCAGCGATAGCTGCTGTGATTGCCACAACCTCGCTTGCCGAGACTCCGTTGTGGCTTCGCTATGCCAAGATTTCGCCAAATGGCAAGGAAATCGCCTTCTGCTACAAGGGCGACATCTACAAGGTTGCAGCCAGTGGCGGACAGGCTGTGCAACTCACCACACAACCCAGTTATGAAACCAACCCCGTGTGGAGTGCCGACAGTCGCTACATCGCCTTTGCCAGCGACCGAAAGGGCAACTTCGACGTCTTCGTCATGCCAGCGGCAGGTGGAGCACCTGTGCGGCTTACCACCAACTCTGCCAGCGAGATGCCCTGGGCCTTCAGCCCCGACGGACAGTACATCTACTTCTCGGCGGCAATCCAGGATCCTGCCAGCAGTGCTCTGTTCCCAAGCTCACGTCTCACCGAGGTCTACAAGGTGCCAGTGGCTGGTGGACGCACCACTCAGGTGCTGGGCACACCAGCCGAGGAGCTCACCTGGGACAGCAAGGGCAAGTTTATGGTCTATCAGGACCAGAAGGGCATGGAGGATGCCTGGCGCAAGCATCACACCAGCAGTGTGACACGTGAAATATGGAAATATGACACAAGCACTGGCCGCCACACTAATCTCACCAACCATGCCGGCGAGGACCGCAGCCCAGTGCTCAGCGCCGATGGCCGCACCGTGTATATCCTGAGCGAGCGCAATGGCGGTTCGATGAACGTATATCAGTTCCCCATCGACCAGCCCAGCGCCATCAAGGCGGTGACATCGTTCAAGACTCACCCCGTGCGATTCCTCTCGATAGCCGGCGATGGCACTTTGTGCTACACCTACGACGGCGAGCTCTACACACAGGCCCCTCAGGGCAAGCCCAGCAAGGTGAAGGTGTCGCTCTTCCACGACGACTCGGAGGATGTGCTGCGCACCTCAATGACCAAAGGCGCAACAGCCGCAGTGGCGTCGCCCGACGGCAAGCAGGTGGCTTTCATTGCCCGTGGCGAGGTCTTTGTCACATCGGTAGAGTATACCACCACCAAGCGAATCACCACCACCCCCGAGGCCGAGGCAGGACTCTCGTGGGGCAGCGACAACCGCACTCTCTACTACGCCACCGAGCGCAATGGCAACTGGCAGCTTGTCAAGGCTTCCATTGAGCGCAAGGAGGACCCCAACTTCCCCAATGCCACCACCATCAAGGAGGAAATCCTGTTGCCGTCGACAACCGTTGAGCGGGCAGCTCCCGATGTTAGCCCCGACGGCAAGAAGCTGGCTTTCATCGAGAACCGCAACCGCCTCATGGTAATGGACATTGAGAGCGGCAAGGTGCATCAGGTCACCGATGGCTCCACTTGGTATGAGACCAACGGCGGCTTTGACTACTCCTGGTCGCCCGACAGCAAGTGGTTCACGCTCACCTACATCGCCAACCAGCGCGACCCCTACACCGACGTGGGCATCGTGAGTGCCGACGGTGGCAATATCACCAACATCACCGGCAGTGGCTACTTCAGCGAGGCGCCCAAGTGGGTCATGGAAGGCAACGCCATTCTCTTCACCAGCAACCGCTACGGCATGCGCGCCCACGGCTCGTGGGGCTCGCAGGACGATGTGCTCCTGGCTTTTGTCAACCAGGACGCCTACGACAAATACCGCATGAGCAAGGAGGACTACGAGCTCGTGAAGGAAGCCGAGAAGGAGGCAAAGAAAGAGGCCGACAAGAAGAAGGCCGAGGAGGAGAAGGACAAGAAAAACAAAAAGAAGGACGACAAGGATGCTGGCGACAAGAAGGACGAGGTCAAGGCTATCGTCGTTGAGCTCGACGGCATCGAGGACCGAGTGGTGCGACTCACGCCCAACTCCAGCAGCATTGCCAGCGCAATGGTCACCAACAACGGCGACAACCTCTATTACCTGTCGAAGTTTGAGAGCGGCTACGACCTGTGGAAGCTCGACATGCGCAAGCACTCAACCAAGCTCGTCAACAAGATGAACTCCGGTTGGGCCAACATCCAAATGGGCAAGGACGGCAAGGACATGTTCGTCCTGGGGTCGGCAATGAACAAGCTCACCGTCGCCAGCGACAAGATCACTCCCATCACCTACAAGGCCGACGTGAAGATGGACCTTGCAGCCGAGCGTGAGTACATGTTCAACCACGTGCAGCACCAGGTCAACAAGCGGTTCTTCCGCACCGACCTCAACGGGTGCAAGTGGGACATGATGTGCGACGCCTACCGCAAGTTCCTGCCACACATCAACAACAACTACGACTACGCCAACCTGCTGAGCGAGCTACTGGGCGAACTCAACGTGTCGCACTCGGGTGGCCGCTACTATCCCAGCGGTGCCAGCGAGGCAACTGCCAATATGGGTCTGCTCTTCGACTGGACCTACACCGGCAAGGGCCTCAAGATCGACGAGGTGGTAGAGAAAGGGCCGTTTGCACGCTCCACCAGCAAGGTGCGTCCAGGCATGATTGTGGAGAAAATCAACGGCATCGAGATCAACGAAGAGAACGACTACACCCAGCTGCTCAACGGACTGGCGGGAAAGAAGACTCTGGTGACCATTCGCGACAAGGGCGGCAACACTTTTGAAGAGGTGATCCTGCCCATCACCAGCGGAGCCATGAACAACCTGCTCTACAAGCGATGGGTGAAGCGCAACGCGCATCTGGTCGACAGCATCTCGGGAGGACGACTGGGATATGTCCACATCCAGTCGATGAACGACGAGAGCTACCGCGAGGTCTACAGCCAGGTAATGGGTAAGTACTACAAGAAGGACGGCATCGTCATCGACATCCGTTTCAACGGTGGCGGACGTCTGCACGAGGACATCGAGGTGCTCTTCAGCGGCAAGAAGTACTTCACGCAGGTGATTCGCGGACGCGAAGCTTGCGACATGCCCAGCCGACGCTGGAACAAGCCCAGCATCATGGTGCAGTGTGAGGCATGCTACAGCAACGCGCACGGCACACCATGGGTGTACAAGCACACCGGCATAGGCAAGCTGGTGGGAATGCCAGTGCCAGGAACCATGAGCAGCGTGTCGTGGGAGACTCTGCAAGACCCATCGCTCATCTACGGTATGCCCATCATTGGCTACCGCCTGCCCGACGGTTCCTACCTGGAGAACACCCAGCTCGAGCCCGACATCAAAGTGTTCAACGACCCAGCAACAGTGGTCAATGGAGTCGACCAGCAGCTCATCACCGCCACACAAGAACTCATGAAACAGATTAAGTAAACCTTCTAGTTTATGGTTTATTGTTTATAGTTTATGGAAGTAAGGTGAGAGGTGAGAGGGAAGAGGGAAGAGGAGAATGCACAATGCATAATGCACAAATCTCCCCCCATCGACCGCTCGATTGCTCGAACACTCGACCGCTCGACGTCCTCTCCCCTCTCCCCTCTCCCCTACCCCCCGCGCCGCAGGCGCCACGTTCCACATTCCACATTCCACATTCCACGCGCCACAGGCGCAACTTAACACTTAACACTTAACAGCAATGTTACTTTTAAATAGCTTTTTTGACCCAACTGGGACATTCTTTTGGATTTGCGGCATTGTTGCCTCGTTAGGACTGGTTTTGGGCTATGTGCCCCAAGCCATCCAAACCATCCGAACCCGCAAGACCGACGACATCGCATTGCCCACTTTCCTAATGATTGGCATTGGCGGCATCGCCTTTATGCTGCAAGGTATTATGCTTGGCATCTTTGGCGAGGGCTTTGCAATCTTCTGGACCAACCTCATCACCACAGTGTGCAGCGTCATCATCTTCGGCATCAAGATGTATAACGACTATTTCAAGAAGAAATAATAGCCGGGGATCGAAGATCGGAGGTCGGAGGTCGGGGATCGGGGATCGGGCGACCGCGAGGCGACTGCACCCTCCCTGTAGGGACAAGGCGTGCCTTGTCCGCCAGCGACGTGCGCGTCGAGCACTCGAGCGGTCGACCGTTCGAGCGCTCGAAATTCCCGAGGCCAATTGTGCATTGTGCATTATGCATTGAAAAGAAGAAATCAGCGGCAAGCGAGATAAGAAACTCGCTTGCCGCTACTTGTGTCGGGGTGAGAAGACTCGAACTTCCGACCTCCACGTCCCGAACGTGGCGCGCTGCCAACTGTGCTACACCCCGGCGATAAACGCGGGTGCAAAGGTAGTGATTTTTTTAATAACACATGACATTTAGGCAAAAAAAATGGATTTGAGCGCCTGCGTGAGCGTGGAAAGTGGGACGTGGCGCCTGCGGCGCAGGAAACGTGGAACGAGGCGCCTGCGGCGCGTGGAAGGTGGAAAGTGGAAGGTTGAACGTTGCGCCTGCGGCGCGCTGGTCGAGGATGGGGAGTTTAAGGGTTCAAGTTTCGGAAGTCAGTTCCCCCTCTAAGATAGAGGGGGTTAGGGGGAGTATGAATACCATCGACACAGCTAACGATGAGGGGGAAATTCGACGAAATCATACTCCCCCCGCCCGCTCTTTCAGCATCAATGGGCTGCGCCTCACCCGCTCTTTCAGCATCAATGGGCTGCGCCTCACCAATGTCAAAACAAGTTTTGCCGCTGGCTTCGGCTTGCACCATTGGTCTATCTTAGAGGGGGAGTTTGTCGCCGCAGGCGGACAAGGCACGCCTTGTCCCTACAAAGCCCCCCATCCCCGATTTCCCATCCCCGATCCCCCGCGCCGCAGGCGCTCCCCACTCACCTCTCCCCTCTCACCTCTCCCCTGTATTTCCCCGCGCCGCAGGCGCCTTTTTGCCTAAAAAAAGTGAAAAACATCGTAAAATCGTTGATTATTAGCGAGAATGTTGTTATCTTTGCGCCGATTTTAACGACAATTAGTTGGAAACAGTGGCTGAAATGAAGTTATCCATTTCGAGCTTACCGTTTGGGACACAACGCTTTAGCTATCACCTGGACGGCGAGTTTTTCAACGAAATCGAGGATTCCGAAGTGCGCTCCGGAAGTGTTGATGTCGCCTTAAGCGTGACTCATCGCCAGGAGGGCATCTACGAACTCGACTTCGCCTGCAACGGTGTTATCACTATTCCATGCGACCGTTGCCTCGACGACATGGAGCATCATGTAGACACCAGCTACCAACTGACCGTTAAGATGGGCGACGCCCTTGACGAGAGCGTTGACAACGTGCTCGTGATACCGTCGTCGTGGCGGACTCTGGACCTGGCGCCAGTGGTGCGCGACACTGTGCTTCTCACTATCCCCATGATGCACACTCATTCCCCAGGAGAGTGCAACCAGGAGATGCTTGGCCAGCTTGAGAGGCATGCTGCTCGCGGCTACGAGAGCGACGAGGACTTTGCCGAGCCACCGCAAGAGAGAGAAGACAATGAAGACGCGGCAGGTGCCATCGACCCGCGCTGGGCAGCCCTGCAGCAGTTAGTAGAAAATAAAAACAATAAAAAATAGATTTAAAAAATGGCACATCCTAAACGTAGACAATCAAAGACTCGCACAGCCAAGAGAAGAACTCACGACAAGGCTGTTGCACCCACTATTGCCCGTTGCAGCAACTGCGGCGCATGGCATGTTTATCACACCGTTTGCCCTGAGTGCGGTTACTATCGCGGCAGGAAGGTGTTTGAAGATGAGGCTGCTGTATAATCTTTAAGTACTCATTTATCAAACCCCGTGACAAGACAATCCTAAATATATACTCTTGCTTAAAAGAGCATCGCGACGTGTATATTTAGGATTCTTTCTTGACATTTTTCAACGATTCAACTATTGAATAAATATTCATTATGCTTAACGCAAAGATTACAGGCATAGCTTCCTATGTTCCCGACGACATTCTTGACAACGAGCAACTGTCGCAGATAGTTGACACCAGCGACGAGTGGATCACTACTCGCGTGGGCATCAAGGAGCGTCGAGTTCTCAAGAACGGCAAGGGCTCATCGTTTCTAGGCACTCAGGCAGTGAAGAAGCTGCTCGAGGACACTGGCACCAGCCCCGACGATGTGGATGTTATGATTTGCGTCACCTCCAATCCCGACTACCGTTTCCCATCTACCGCCTCGATAATAATGCACAACCTGGCGATGGACGGGGCAAGCAAGAAGTGCTACGGCTTCGACATTCAGGCCGCATGCGCCGGTTTTGTTGTGGGCACCTATCTGGGCAACTCGCTCATCAAGTCGGGACTCTACAAGAAGGTTATCGTGGTGTGCGCCGAGAAGATGACAAGCATGACCGACTATCAGGACCGCGCCACTTGTCCACTCTTTGGCGACGCTGCCGGAGCAGTGCTTCTTGAGCCCACCGAGAACCTGGAGGAAGGCATTATCGACGGCATCTACCACATAGACGGCAGCGGACTTGAGCACCTGGTTTACAAGGCTGGTGGCTCGGCAAGGCCCGCCTCGCACGAGACAGTCGACGCCCGCGAGCACTTTGTGTATCAAGAGGGCCGCGCAGTGTACCGCCATGCGGTGGTCGACATGCTCACATCTACCCGCGAGGTGATGAAGCGCAACAACTTGACCAACGACGACATCGACTGGTTTGTGCCTCATCAGGCCAACCTGCGCATCATTGAGGCCGTGGGCAGCCGTCTGGGCATTGACGAGAGCAAGGTTCTTGTCAACATCCAGCATCGCGGCAACACCAGTGCTGCCTCTATTCCACTGTGTCTCGACGAGAACAAGCACCGCCTCAAGAAGGGTGACAAGATTGTGCTCACCGCCTTTGGAGCGGGTTTCACTTGGGGAGCCGAGTATCTCATCTGGGCAATCTAAGCCACAGGGTGATAACGAAAAAATGCGCCTGTACACTCTTGAGCATCACACAAGAGAGTGTAGAGGGGCATTTTTTAATGAAGGACAAAGGACGAAGGACGAAGGACAAAGGACAAAGGACGAAGGACAAAGGGTAATGCACAATGCATAATGCACAATGCACAATTGAGCCCCCTCGACCGCTCGATTGCTCGACCCCGATCCCCCATCCTCGATCCTCGATCCTCGATCCTCGATCCTCGATCCTCGATCCTCGATCCCCGATCCCCGTTCCCCGCGCCGCAGGCGCTCACTTAACACTCAACACTTAACACTTATCTCCCCCCTATGCATCGAGCTGGATTTGTAAATATAGTAGGAAACCCCAATGTGGGAAAGTCCACCCTCAGCAACCTGCTGGTGGGCGAGAAACTGTCGATCATCACGAGTAAGTCGCAGACTACCCGTCACCGCATCATGGGCATCGTCAACGGTGACGACTACCAAATCGTGTTCAGCGACACACCTGGCGTGCTCAAGCCCAAGTTCAAACTGCAGGAGTCGATGCTCGACTTCTCGCGCAGCGCCCTGGTCGACGCCGACGTGCTGCTCTACGTCACCGACGTGGTGGAGACCCCCACCAAGAACCAGGACTTCCTCGACAAGGTGGCTCGGGAGAAAATCCCCGTGCTGCTGGTAATCAACAAGATAGACCTGCTCACTGGCGGCCAGCAGGAGCTGGAGTCGCTGGTGGAGCAGTGGAAGCAGCTGCTGCCACAAGCCGAGGTCTACCCCACCAGCGCGCTGCACAACTTCAACGTCGACAACATCATGAAGCGCATCGTGGAGCTGCTGCCCGAGAGCCCGCCCTACTTTGGCAAAGACGCCCTCACCGACCGCAACTCCCGCTTCTTTGTCACCGAGATTGTGCGCGAGAAAATCCTTCTCACCTACGACAAAGAGGTGCCCTATGCCACACAGGTCATCGTGGAGAAGTTCACCGAGGACGACACGTCCATCCACATCATGGCGGTGATCTATGTGGAGCGCGACAGCCAGAAGGGCATCATCATTGGGCACCAGGGCCGCAAACTCAAGCACGTGGGCATCGAGGCGCGCAAAGACATCGAGAAATTCTTCGAGAAAAAAGTGTTCCTCGAGCTTTATGTCAAGGTGGAAAAAGACTGGCGCAACCAGGAGAACAAACTCCGGCAATTTGGATATATTGAGTAAAAAATCAGCCTAGAAACTCTAGTTAATCTAGAAAAACTAGAAGAACTAGAAATTCTAGAAAAGAACTACTCAACTATTTTACTACTCAACTGCTCCACTAAAAAAACTGACTACTGACTACTGATTACTGACTACTGATAACTGACTACTGATAACTGACTACTTATATGGGACGATTATTAGCAATTGTGGGACGGCCCAATGTGGGCAAGTCAACGCTATTTAACCGCTTGACAAAGACACGAGCCGCCATCGTCAACGACACCAGCGGCACCACTCGCGACCGCCAGTATGGCATCATGGAGTGGAACGGACTGGAGATGAGCGTGGTCGACACCGGCGGATGGGTCGAAGGCAGCGACGACGTGTTTGAGAGCGAAATCAACAAGCAGGTCTACCTCGCCATCGAGGAGGCCGACGTGATTCTCTTCATGGTCGACATCAAGACCGGCATCACCGACCTCGACGACCATGTGGCACAAATCCTGCGACGTGGCAAGAAGCCAGTGGTGGTCGTCGTCAACAAGGACGACAACAACCAGGGCTACTACAGCGAGAGCGAGTTCTACGCGCTGGGACTGGGGCAGCCCTTTGCCATCTCGGCAATCAACGGCACCGGCACGGGCGACCTGCTCGACGAGGTGTACCGCCTCATGCCCAAGAAGAGCAACGACCAACCCGAGGAGGAACTGCCACGCTTTGCCATCGTGGGCAGGCCCAATGCTGGCAAGTCGTCGCTGGTGAACTCCCTCATGGACGAGGAGCGCAACATCGTGACCGACATCGCCGGCACCACCCGCGACAGCATCTACTCGCGCTACAACAAGTTTGGCTTCGACTTCTACCTCGTCGACACCGCTGGCATTCGCAAGAAGAACAAGGTGAACGAGGACATCGAGTACTACTCGGTGCTGCGAAGCATCCGCGCGATAGAGAACAGCGACGTGTGCATCCTCTTGATCGACGCCACCCGCGGCATCGAGTCGCAGGACGTGAACATCTTCTCCATCATCGAGAAGAACCGCAAGGGACTTGTGGTGCTCGTCAACAAGTGGGACGTAGCGCAGCAAAAGTCGCAGCAGGCCATCACCTACATGGAGAACACCATCCGCGAGCGATTCGCGCCGTTCACCGACTTCCCCATCATCTTTGGCTCGGCGCTCACCAAGCAGCGCATCCTGCGTGTGCTCGAGGAGGCTATTAGCGTCTACAACAAGCGCAAGACGGTGATTTCCACTTCGCAGGTCAACAACGTTCTGCTCGAGGCCATCGGCGCCGTGCCACCCCCAGCAATCAAGGGCAAGTATGTGAAAATCAAGTACATCACCATGCTCAAGGAGGCAAGGGTGCCATCGTTTGTGTTCTTCTGCAACCTGCCGCAGTGGATCAAAGACCCCTACAAGCGCTATCTCGAGAACAAGATTCGCGAGAAGTGGGACTTCTGTGGCACACCCATCAACCTCTACTTCCGCCAGAAGTAAAGGACAATGAGAAAAAGAGACTCAGGGACGCATCCCACGAGTCTCTTTTTGTTATTTCAATTGTCTGACATCACATGTTCAGCCCTATCATGCGTGCCACGTGACCGTCCTCGTCAAAGTTGGAAAGGTAAAGGATAAACAGGAAGATGGCTATCAGGATGGCGATGAGCACATAGCACACAAATCGCGTGAGCGGGCTCCCCATCACCTCGCGCTTGCTGCGCAGGCGTGGCAGAGGCCTGATGAGCGGCAGCCGCGACATGATGTCGTAGGCATCGTCCTCTACCACGGCACGGTCCTCATTGGTCTTGATAGTGCTGTCGCCCATCGCTTGCGTGCTGGCAGCCGACTCGGCAGTCGAGGCGTCTTGCTCGGCGGCAGCGTCGGCCTGCTTGGCGGCAAAGTTTTGCGACGAGCCACAGTAGGGGCAGAATTTCAAGCCTGCCACGGGCAGCGATTCGCCACAGTTGTGGCAATAGATGTGACGCTGGCCACTGGTGGAGGCAACATTGGTCCTGAGCATCGATGCGGGAATGTCAACACCCTGTGCCAGAAACTCGTTCAAGCACTGAGGGCACACCACAACCTTCTTGCTCAAGGCAAGTTCCTCGAGCGTCATATCGATAATCTTACTGCATTGTGGACATTCAAATAGCATCTCTCAAAACAATTATTACCTATTTATGTCGAGGCTCTTGCCAATGCTTGGAAACAGCACGGCACAACTCACAATTCCTCGCTTTCAAGGTGCAAATATAATCATTTTTTTGAAATTGAGTGCCCTTTTCATCCTTTTTAGAAAAAACTTATTTCAATGCACAACAACAATGCATAATGCAACAATGCATAATTAGGCGGCGCCTTCTTTCAATGCAAAATGCACAATGCATAATTAGGCTGCGCCTCTTGAAAAATCCAAATAAATTTGGTTTTTCTCTCGGCTTGCACTATGTTGACGCCTGCGGCATCGAAATTAGGCGGCGCCTCTTGAAAAATCCAAATAAATTTGGTTTTTCACTCGGCTTGCACTAATTTTGCATATTGAAAAACATTCATAAAACTATGCGCAAGATAATAGCAATAGGAGAGTCTATTCTAGACACCGTATATCGTGATTACAAGCCTGAGAGGTCGTTTGTGGGCGGCAGAGTGAGCAATGCTGCGGCATCACTTGGCGACATGGGACTACCCGTGTCGATGGTGAGCGAGTGCTGCACCGACAAGGTGGGCGACTGGGTTGTCAACTTCTTTGAGAACCACCACGTCGACACCAAGTCGATTGACCGTTACACCGACGGCTCCACACCCATGGCGGCAATCTTTGAGCAAGACAGCGAAGACGACAAGATAGTGAACTATGGCGTGTATCCCGCCAGCAGGTTCAACGTGATATGGCCACGCATCGATGAGAACGACATCGTGCTCTTTGGCTCCTACTACGCCATCGACGAGCCTCAGCGAGAGCGACTGTTCGACCTGCTGAGCTATGCCGCCGAGCGCAAAGCCATCGTCATCTACCTGCCAGGCTTCCAGCACGGCACGCAATTCAACCTCACCAAGGTGATGCCCAATATCCTCGAGAACTTCGAGGTGTCGAAACTTGTCATCGACCACGACAAGGACATCAACACCATGTTCCCCAATCAGGACAGCGACAAGGTGTACAACAACCACATCAAGTTCTACGGACCCACCTACATCCACATCACCCCAGGCGAGAACGCCACCATCTACAAGGGAATGGACAAGACGGTGTGCAGCTTCGACGACCAGCACACTACCAACCACCTGGGCTGGCAGGCAGGGTTCATTGCCGGGCTCATCTATGAGATCATTGCGCAGGACATCAAGAGCAGCGACATCGACACCCTCGCCCCTGCCACTTGGCAAGGCCTGATGAAGCAGGCTTTCGACTTCGCACAATGCTGCGCTACCAGCGACAACAACTGTGTGACTCCTGCTTTTATCGAGCAAAAAGGCAAAATCCAGCAGCAATAAGCATAACACACCACTAAGCACTCGACTAATTTCAAGAAATGAAGCCATTACTCATTGACGCCTCGTTCCCAAAACTCACTTGCGACATCGACGCCTTGAAGGCGCAACTCGATTCCAGCGACTTCAGGGCCGACTTCGAGAACATGAGCCGCACGATGATGCTGGAGTTGAAGCTGTGGATGGTTCTCAACCTCATGACCACGGGCAAGACAAGCGATGCAGCGCCAGCAATCGACACTCTAGTCTTCGACGAGAGCTATAGCGACATGCCGCCTCTCTACGTGAGCTGGCTGTGGCTCGCACGCATGAGCATTTTCATTGGCAACGACGACTTCATGCTTGCACTGGGTGCTGCCGAGAATGCTCTCACACAGATGGTCGACATCACCAGCAAGAAGAAAGAGGACTTCCTCGCCATTCTCGCATCGCTGCTCTACAACCTCGCCGCAGTGCACAACAGCCTGGGCGACAATGCACGAGCCAAGAAGGAACTCACCAAGTGCCAAAAACTCTTTGAGCGACTGGTGAAGAAGAACGAGCGCCGATTCTCGCCCATGCTACTCTATGCCATCGAGGCATCCACGAGCATCATCTCTTCCAAGGCACAGCAAATGGAGGTGCTCAAGCACTACGACGACGAGGTGAAACTCTACACCAGCATGCTCAACAACGGCGACAGCAAGAAGACTCGCGAAGCGCTCATCAACCTGGTGAACTCGCTCAAGAAAGAGGGCGACATCATGCTCGAACTGGGCAACGGTCGCAATGCCGCTAAGTATTACACTAAGGCGCTGCGATACCAGAAGAAGGTGAGCACCCACATGGGCCACAAGGAACTCACTCTCTCCATCAGGCTCGCCAAGGCGCTGAGCAAGGTTGCCAACCGACGCGACTCGGCCGACCAGCTGCTGCAGTCGCTGCAACCGCTGGCAAGAAAACTCAATGCCACCAACGAGATGATAGAAATCGAAAACCTGCTCAACAACAAAAACAAGAACACCAACATCATGTCGCTACTCAAGAGCATCTTCTAGCACTTTCTTGGTTGATGGTTGCTTTGTTTATGGTTTTCTTGGTTTATGGTTTATAGTTTATTGTTATGGAAGACAGTGGCGAGATTAGGTGAGAGGTGAGAGGTGAGAGGGAAGAGTACTCAACTACTCTACTATTCTACTGCTCTACTGCTCTACTGAAAACTGACTACTGAGAACCGACAACTACTCTACTATTCAACTATTCTACTAAAAAACTGAATACTGATAACTGATAACTGAATACTGATATGTCAACCCAGCTACACAACTCAATTTCAATCGACCTTCCACATGTAGAGGGTCTCAAGGTGGGCATCGTGGCCGCCAGGTGGAACAACCAAGTAACCGACCCATTGCTCAACGGAGCCATCGACCGCATTGTTGAGGCAGGATACAGCCGTGACGACATCACCGTCGTGAGAGTGCCAGGAACTGTCGAACTCACCTATGCCGCCGCTCAAATGGCACGAAGCAAAAATTTTGATGCCATCATCATGATAGGCTGCGTGATTAGAGGCGGCACGCCACACTTCGACTACGTGTGCGACAACGCCACCCAGGGATGCGCCATGCTCAATGCCACGCAAGAGGTGCCCATCATCTTCTGCGTGCTAACTACCGACGACGAGCAGCAGGCTCTCGACCGCGCCGGCGGAGCACTGTGCAACAAGGGCACCGAGGCAGCCGAGGCAGCCATCGAGATGGCAGCACTGGCACGCCAGTATGGAGCAACCAGTTACCACGACAACCCTCTGAGCAGGGTTAAAGTCCACACAGTAAGAACTGGCGAATAACACTCCTTGTCATTAAACTTGCGGCCGTCATTCTTGTCAAATAAAGAAACTCACACAAATTTCTAAAGTAATCATGAGATTCCGAACTTCTAACAATGCGATTAAGCGAGTGAAAGCCGAGCTTGCTCAATGCTTTCCGAGCGTGAGCATTTTATCTAAATATCAGGCGACAAACTCCCCCTCTAAGATAGAGGGGGCGGGGGGGAGTATGATGATTTCGTCGAATTTCCCCTCATCTTTCGCTGTGTCGCTGATGTTCATACTCCCCCTAACCCCCTCTATCTTAGAGGGGGAACTAGCTTCCTAAACTTGAGATACTTACATTATTCATTAAATACCATTGCATTATGAACAGAATTTCAAAACATGCCTTGTCACTCGTGCTGTTGCTGCTGTGTGTGGCAATGGGAACCACTGTGGCGCAAGGCAAAACTAAAGCAAAGTCGAAAAGCCGCACCATCTATTACATCGTGTGCGGCAGTTACTCATCGCTCCAGGAGGCTTCTAATTTTGCCGAGCAAATGAGCGAGGTGGTGTTCTACGAGGTCTTCGAGGCTAAGGCCAATGGCAAGACAGTCTACCGCGTGTGCTGCGACTGCTACTACAACCTCGACGATGCCAAGAAGGACCTGCGCGGCATCTACAGCAACTTTGGCGGCGATGACTGGTGGATATGGCCCTCAAAGGGGCTCGCCAAGTGTGTCTATCGCCCTGCCTCACCGCGTGATGGCAAACCCATTCCTGTGTTCCAGCCACGCCGCACGGCTTTTGACTAATAATCAACTTCCACAATGATGAGAAAGATACTGTTTTCACTTCTCACCATGGCAATTGTCTCAAGCGCATGCGCCAGCGACAACTGGCGCTCTAAGGTGGGACTGCCGCAAGACTGCACCAACCCCATCTTCACCATGCCCAGTCGCATGAACCCGGCAGGCCGCGTGCGCGGTGCAGGAATAAACATGAACGATGGCGAGGCCTACACCTCTCGCTATGTGGGATTCAGCAGCGAGTGGCACTATGCCCCCAAGCTCTCGCTGTGCCAGCAAGAGAAGGCCGCCATGCCACAGGTGATGGGCTTGTTCTTTGACGAGCACCTCACCCCACAATTGCAGGAACCTCTCAAGTTCTGCGTGAGAGTGCATCATGGATGTGGAGCCGTGGTGGTGTATCGAGCCTTTAACAACTACCGCTACACCAACGTCCAGAGCGACAACCTGGAGCAGTTCATTGCCGTCTATGACGAGAATGCCCGTCTCACCGACGCCATGATGATGGGATATGACGGCGACTTGACACAAATCCTGAGCATTGAGCCGCACAAGCAGTACACGCCTCCCGTCAACATGGGCTCGCACGACATGCAGTTTGACGAAACAGGCGAGCATTTCACCATTCGCCGCTACACCTATCTCAAGGACCATGGCGAGGGAGTGCCCGAAATGGTGGAGATGATGCGCTACTACACCATCACCCCCGAGGGCAAGATTCGCCTCGACAAGGTGACCAACAACAGCGAGAACCACAGCAAGAAAAACGACAAGCCTGGAGCACCCATCGAGGAGGTCGCTAGTCCTGCTGCCGTCGACATGCTGGAGATGATGCTCACCCCCATGAGCGACCCACAGATGCTGCCGCGCCTCGATAAGTGTTGCGCTGCACTGCTCAACAACGAGGCGGTGGGAGAGCGACTCATGCACCTGGGAATGATGGTCTACAACCGCGACCCAAAGGCGTTCCTCGAGTATGCCTACGAGAACCGCGCCAAGACGTCGCTCCTGCAACTGCTCAAGCGCGCCAAGGCCTACAAAGGCACAGGGGCACAGTATGACATGTGCCTTGCTCACACTATCGAAAACTGCTCCCCAAGCAAAGCAGCCCAGCAGTGGCTCATGAAGAAACTCAAGTGAGGCGCTCAACACAACACAAAGCCCCCTTAAGTCGCGTGACTTAAGGGGGCTTTGTGTGTTTCTTTACACTTCATTACTGAGCACGCACTGGGCGCACTGTATAGCCAGTGTTGCGGTCGCCGTAGTACGTCTCATAGGTGCCCGAGGAGTGGAACCAGAAGTAGCTGGCATAATAGCAACGAGTAGCGTAAACGTCGCGCGTCCAGTAGTAGGCTATATTCCCCACGCTATAGATCTGAGTGCCGAAGTAGTAGCCCGCCGCTGGCAAGAACAGCGTCGCACCATTGTGCTTGCTGGTCAAGAGCTGGCCATTCACGCCATTACTTGTTGTCCACTGCCAAGTGCACTCGGTAATGAGCTCATTGGCTTGCTCCAGCGATGGCATGCGCCAGTCCGAGCCCCAGTTGGCTGTAGCGGCATCGTCCTCGGGCTCAAGCTCGGTCAAGTTGTCGACAAAGCCGTTGTAGCCATAATTGCTTTTGTTGCAATACTTGGTGAGCACGTTGTATCTTGTGCCATTACTCCACTGGTAGGTGTCCCAGTCATAGTCGTCTTTTTGCTCGGTCTCGCCCCAAGCAAAGTAGTAGCCACATTCCTCGGGAGTGGCGGCTCCCACGTTGGTGGTCGCCCACAGTGTTCCACTGGGCAATCCCAGGTCTACATAGTCATGCGTCTCGCTGGGAGTGCCAAGCAAGATGTTGTAGACTACCGTAATGTCGGCACTGGTGATGTTGCCATCTTCGTTCACATCGCCATGAACAAGGTTAGAGGTGTCGCCCGAGAGCAGATAATTGTAAAGACAAGTTACATCGACCGAGGTAACACTCCCGTCACCGTTCACGTCGCCATTAAAGGCAAAAGCTGCCTGTGATGAGGCCATCACAAGTAAAATTGCCAAAGCTTTTTTCATGATTGATATTGTTTCTTTTTGTTATTAATTTTGATGATAAGTTCATTTTTAAAATCTTATACCTGCCAAAGCCGTGAACTCCAGCATGGAGAACACTAGCCAGCTATCTTGCTTCTTGTAACGATGATGATCACCACAGGCCTGAAGGCCCATGAAGAAGTTCTTGTGGTTATACACTGCACCAATGCGAGCTCTTATGTTGAGCGAGAAATCGCTTTGCTTATCCCCAGGCTGCGGCTTGATATTGTAACGGTAACCGAGATAGGGGGTTAGAGTGAAATTCAGCAACCACTTACGCCCAAGCACCCAGTTGTAGCCATAGCCCACAAGCACGCAATAATCGTTATAAAGGATGCGTGGCATTTCGGTGTCCACGGGGATATAGTCGTGGGACTCCTGAGGCATCTTTTCTGGATCAAACTTCACGTCAAAATGCTGAAGGCTGATTCCCGCCAAGAATGAACCAGCGCTGCGCTTCTGATACTTTGAGAAGCAGTAGGCTGCCGCTTGCGCATAGCGGCGGTTGTTGAAGAAATAGTAGGCAGTGAGCCCCATCGCCTTGCGGCTGATTCCCGACTGTCTATACTCATGACGCTTGTTGTCCAAACTCTTATCAACATAGGTGACGTTGATATCGTTCTGATTCTCCCAGTAATAGGCATCGGCGGTAAATCGAGCGCAGGTGAACGAGAAGTCGACCTTGTTTGAAATTTTACCGCCATGAATGAGGTTGCTTATACTAACCGAGTAGCCCAAGCTCACTGCCATGAACGACAGCGACACACCAATATTCGACACCAAGTTGCTGTTCATTATCACCTTCACATTCTCATATGGAGTGCCAATGTAGGAGTCCAACCAGTTATTGCTTTTGAGAATGAGTTTCCAGTTCTTGCCTGTGGGCTTCACATAGGCACTGTCATAGCTGTTGAACGCCTTGTCGCCCCACTTGTAGGTCTTGTAGCAGAACATCAGGAATTTGGGATAGCCCATTGTGCTGTCCTTGAAGTTGACCTTGCCATGCTTCATGGCGCGCCACCAGTAGCGGTTGTCGCGTGTGGTGTCGTAGGGCTCGTTGAGTTTGTCCTCGATGCGCTTGGTGATATTAGATTTAATCTGCTGAAACTTGCTCAGTTTCTGTACCGAATCCACTGCCGCGGGCACTGTGTCACGAGCAATGTCCTGACTCCACGACAGAGCCGGCAAGCACGCTACAAGCATCAATATCAAGTAAAACCGTTTCATCTCAATTGCATTTTTTTAGAAGTCGCTGAAGAAAGTAGGCCTGATGAGCAATCCCAGGCGCAAGCGGCAGTGATACTTGTTGTAGTCGAGCATGTTCTCGCCATAGCCGTCATAGAAGTGCAGCATCAGGAACTGGTTGTCTTTCTCACGAATGCGGAAGCCCACATTGATGATGGTGTTGAAACTGAAGTTCCAGCCCTGGCGCTTGACGAAGGTCACATCGGCAACCCAGCGGCGGTTGTTGGAGATAAACTGTGCACCACCCTGGAAGATTCCGCTGTACTTGAGGATATCCTTGTTCTGCTGACCGTCGATGATGGGGATCCATGCCTTGGCATGCAGCATGAGGTTGCGGTTCATGAATGCCGAGGCGGCAAACGAAATCTTGTTCCAGCTGCGTGACGCCTCACCATCGCGGCCATTAGACTCATGCTCAACCATGATCAAGGTGCTTCCCACGAGCCTGCCCTTGATGAAGATAGGAGTTTGAATACCAAGTCCTGGATTGAAGTTCAGGTCATGGAATGGCAGCGACTCCTCAAAGATGTTCCACATCGCCTTTTGCGAGTAGCTCAGGAAGAGGTGGCTGTGAAAAGGCAATATCGACTTGGTTACTCGCTGACGGAAACTGATCTGGAACTTAACGTCGCTGTTATACTCGTTAGGCTTTTGGTTGAGCGAAGTACCCAGGGCGAAATAGTTGTCCTTGAAAATGCCAAAAGACGGGCGGCTGTCGAAGTCTTTGATGATGCTGTCGACATTAAATTTCTGTTCCTCCTTGCCCAGCACTTTTGTGAGAATCTGCGCCGGAGCAGTGCTTACCACACTGGCAAGGACAAATAGAATTAGTATTTTATGAAATTTCATCTTTTTATTAGTTTTTGCTTGTGTTATACCACGGTGAAATTCACAATATCAATATTATTGTACTTGGCGATTATCCTGTCGTTCATCCAAATAAAGATGTCAAGGCCGGTATCGGTCTCGCCATTAGCCAGTCGCTTCTCGTAACACTCAAAAGTGAGCATATACAAATCTTCACCATAGGCAATCAACTCCTCGGCAATGGAAAAAATGATTCTTTCCTGACGTCCCGAGACTATGGGCTGTGGTACACCATCTACCCACATTATTGCCTTGTCGTGGCCTTCTTCATCGGTCTCATAACCCACGGCATAGATGTGGCCATTAAGTCTGACCACCGAACTCACATGACCAAGCGGAAGGTCATACTCAGGCAGTGGCGGATTAAAAGTGCGTGGAAGAACTTGAAGCACCGTGTCAACCCAGATGCAAGGCTCGGTTCCCACATGACCGCCCACGATAGTGTGGTCGGTGTCGTAGGCATAGATGCACGTGGCGTGACCGCTCACGTCCTCACTGGGCTTGGGAAGGATTCTCTTGGCATAGCGGCCCTTATGCTCATAGTAGAGCACGGCATTGCTAGGCTCTTCATCATAAAACTCCCCTCCAGCAAGGTAGCACTTGCCATTGCTCACGGTAAGGCACTTGCCCGAAGGACTGAAATTCTCATAGTCGTCAAGGGGGAATATACCGCTGTTTTTCAATATGTAGGGATAGTCAAAGAGGTAGATGTAATAGTCCCACTTGGCAATGCCCTGCGTCTCATGGCTCACATTCTCGATAAAATCAACGTGCAGCGTGTTCCACTTGCCGTTTTTCCAGTAGCCCACCTTGTCCTTTGTGCTCTTGCCCGAGACAAAATAGTCGTCACCATCGCTGATGATCTCGCTGGCATACTCACAGTTGGGCAACTCCATAATCCTGTCGCCCATCAGGTCATAGATGTGACCCTCGCTGGTGAGCACATAGACCTGTCGCTCACCACGGCGCTTGACGGTGACCTCGTCTTTATCGCACGATGCCATCAATGTCAACACGCTTATTGCCAGCAGTAATTGAATCTTAAAGGTTCGCATATCACTCAAAAAAAATTTTGCGGCAAAGTTACAAAAAAAATGCAATTTGGCAATTATTGACCAAGTTCCTTGACAAAAAGTTTGTCTATCTGTTGTGTTCTTGTGGTTGTAGCGCTGTATTTATGTTTATTCCTATCTTGTTGCACCGCCAAGGGCGATGTAGAGCTCGATAACGGCACTGGCAGCGTCATACATGTTCATTGCCTCGCTCAGCTGAGCACTAAGCAGTGTCTCTTGAGCGGTGAGCACCTCCAGGTAGGTTGCTTTGCCGTTTTCCATCAGCTCATGTGTTCCAGTATAAGCATCTTTAAGAACTGCCACTTGACGTTCATAATAACCATGCTTATCATGGGCTGCTTGAAGGTCATATAATGCATCGTTCACCTGATTTCCCGCATCAATAACGGTTTGCACATATTGTTGTGCAACGTCTTCTTGACGCAGTTTAGCCATTTCCAGATTGCCTTTTATTTGTCCGCGGGCAAAGATGGGTTGCGTGATGGAAGCTATGATATTGGTCAATATCTTACCGGGGTTGACAACAGCGCCGCCGCCACTGTTGGTCCATCCCAGAACTCCCGACAGCGAGAGGCTGGGGAAGAACGCCGAGCGGGCAGTCTGCATGTTGTAGTAGGCTTCTTCCATGGCAAAGTTGGCCATGCGAATGTCGGGACGCAATTGCAGCATCTGTGCCGAAATGCCCCTTTTAATCAACTGCTCGGGAAATATCTGGCTTCCCCAGGGGTTGCGTTCAATGTGTTGTGGTGGTATAGCCAGGATACTGCATAATGAATTCTCGATGCTGCGTATGTTTCGATGCACATCCACAAGCTGTGTCTTTACATTTAAGTAAGATGACTCCAGCTGATTCACGGCAGTGGAATATACCTTGCCATACTCCCAAAGCACTTTTTGGGTTTCCAATGACTTGTTCCACAAGCTGTCGGTGAGGATGAGGATCTCGAGCTGACGGTCAAGCACCTGAAGCAGGCAATACTGCTGCGCCACTGCCGACACGAGATTGGCCCTCACTGCTTCTTCACGCGCTTGAGCCTGAAGCTTCACGGCTTGGGCAGCACGTTTCTTGTTGGTGAATGAGCCCAGCGAACCCATGTCCCAATTAGCCTGCAACGGCACATTATAAGTTTTAGACGTGTTGCTGCCAAAGCTGGAGAAAGAAGCCTGGGGCGAGAAATATAGCGACGGCAAGATGGCCTTCTTTGCCATTTGCAACGACACCTCGCTCTGCTCTACGGCAATTCTTGCTGAGTTTAAGTCGGTGTTGCGCACCAGTGCCGAGTCGATGAGATTTTGCAGCAGTGGGTCGACAAAAAAGTCACGCCACGACATGGGTATAGGATCTCTCTGGGCAATCGAGTCGGGAATGGTTACACCTATAACATTTTCAGGTATTTGCGCGTTTGACTCATATTTGTCATACAAGCCTTTATACGAGCCGCAACTGGCGACCATTAATCCCAATAAAACCACACTCAATATTAATGTTGTTCTTTTTTCCATATTATTCTTCGGTAGTTTTCACGTCATCAATATTATTATTCTCCTCCTTTGAAGGTGCAATAGCCTCTTTTTGAGGGGCGGCAGTGGCAACTGCCTCTTCAACTGGCACTGCCACTTTATTCCCCTGGAATCTCTCATGCAACTTCTGGAACACGATGAAGAAGGCAGGCACCACAAAGAGCAACGCCAGTGTACCCACCGCCATACCGGCAGTGACGCCGAGCGCGAGCACGCGGTTACCATTGGCACCGGCACCGCCAGCGATGATAAGTGGAATCATACCCGCTATCATGGTCACAACTGTCATCAAGATGGGGCGCAGACGCTCCTCGCAGGCGGCAAACGCCGCATCCCGTATCGACAGGCCTTGCTCGCGGCGCTCCGACGCATACTCGGTGATGAGGATCGCTGTCTTGGCAAGCAGACCTATAAGCATGATGACACCCGTCTGCAAGTAGATGTTGTTCTCCATGCCTGGCAGGTGAAGCAGTGAGACTAACCACACTGCGCCAAACGAGCCCATCAATCCAAATGGCACACTCAGCAGCACAGCCATTGGCGTGAACCACGAGTTGTAGAGCGATGCCAAGATAAGGTAGATGAGAATGGCGCAAATGCAATAGATGAGTGCTGTAGCGTTAGAACCAGAGGTCTCTTCCACCTCACGCGACATACCGCCGTACTCATAACTGTAACCCTTAGGCATCTCGGCTTCAAACACCTCGGCGATGGCTTTGTGAGCGGCACCCTCCGAATATCCGTTGGCTGCCATAACACCGCAGGTGATGCTCTGGAACAGGTTGAAATGCTCAACCGATGCCGAACCCACTATTTCCTTGAGTCTGACAAACTCTGAGATAGGAGCCATACTGCCACCTTGCACACGCACAAAGATATTGTTGAGCGACGAGGGGTCTAGACGATATTCAGGAGCAGCGTTGGCCATGATGCGATACACCTTACCAAACTGGTTGAAGTTACCCACATAGGCACCTCCACAGTAAGCGCCCAGAGTGTTCAGCACCACGGCGGGTGTTACACCGGCACGGTCGCACTGGGTAGCATCTACATCTACCTGATATTTCGGGAAACGTTCTGAATAGGACGACATTGCCATCATAATCTCAGGACGTTCGTTAAGTTTGGCAAGGAACTTGGTAGCGTCGGCATTGAATTCCGTCATTGGACGGTCCTGCATGTCCTGCAAAACGAGGTTCACGCTACTATTGGAACCATAGCCAGGCACCTGCGGCATTTGGAATGGTATGACCTTGGCATTCTTGATATCCTTGCAGTCCATGGCAAAACGACCATAAACGAGCATGATGTTATGATTCATTCCTGGGCGGTCGTCCCAGTTCTTAAGGCGAATAATGAGTGTGGCATAGCAACTGCCCGAGCTATTGGCCATCATGCCGTAACCGCTAACAACAGCATAACTCTCCAATTCGGGTATCTTCTTAATCTTTGCCTCAACTTTCTTTACAATCTCTTGTGTCTCATGCAGGGTGCAGCCCTCAGGGGCACGAACCTCGGCAAAGAACACACCCTGGTCTTCCTGAGGCACAAGACCCGATGGCAGTCCACGCATGAAGATAACAAGCAGCACTGCTGCGCCAGCAAGCAACGCACCCGAAATCCACGGACGCTTGATGAAACCGCCAACGCTCTTCTTGTATTTCTTGAGGATGGCGTTATAACTGGCTGTGTAGGCCTTAGTGACATAATAGTTCAGGTTTTTCTTTTCCTTGCCGTCCTTGGAATAGCGCATCATGATGGCACACAAGGCTGGACACAGCGTCAGGGCCGACACGCACGACAAGCCCACTGACGAGGCCAGTGTCACACCAAACTGCGTGAAGAACGAGCCCGAGGTGCCTGGCATGAATGCCACTGGAATAAACACTGCCATAAACACCAGTGTACACGAGATAACGGCAACCGACACATCGCTCATGGCTTGACGGGTGGCCTCGCGGGCATCGGTGACGCCGCCTTCCATCTTGGCCATCACCGCCTCGACTACGACAATAGCATCATCTACCACCGTACCAATGGCCAGCACTAGCGCGAACAGCGTTAGAATATTCAGTGAGAATCCTGCCAGCAACACTATTGCAAATGTTCCCATCAGCGACACGATAATCGACAGCGATGGGATGACGGTTGCCTTGAAACTCTGAAGGAAGAAATATACAACAAGTATCACAAGGATAATGGCGATAACTAGTGTCTCAACCACGTTGTGGATGGCGGCAAAGAGGAAGTCGTCGCTGGTTTCCAAAATCTCAAACTCCAGACCAGCGGGCATCGACGGTTTCATATCCTCATAGAGCTTGTTGATGCGGGCGTTCACATCGGTAGCGTTGGCGCCAGGAGCCTGGAACACCATGTAGATGGTACCTGGCTTACCGTCGATGTTGGAGGAGTAATTGTAACTCACCGCTCCAATCTCCACCTCGGCAACATCTCTCAGGTGCAGCAGGTGACCGCCTTCGCTCGTGCGGAGCACAATATCGTTAAACTCCTCAACGGACTTCAATGTGCCCTTGTACTCCATTGAGTACTGATAGGCGTTCTCCGACTGCTCGCCAAGCGAGCCAGTGGCGGCGACGAAACTTTGTCCGCCTATGGCCGCAAACACATCGTTAGGCTCCAACCCATATTGCGCCATCACATCGGGCTTGAGCCAGATGCGAAGGGCATAAGTGTTACCCAGGGAAACTACATCGCCCACACCCGTGATACGCATCAGTCGGGGACGAACGTTGATGTCAATATAGTTGGCAATAAAATCGGCGTCATACTTGCCGTCCACGCTCTTTAGAGCGCCAATGTGCAGGATGTTGCTCTGCTGCTTCATAACCTGCACACCCACCTTTGTCACCTCCGAGGGCAACAGTGCGGTGGCACGGCTCACGCGGTTCTGAACATTCACAGCGGCAAGGTCGGGGTCAGTGCCCTGCTCAAAATACACCTGAATCGACACATCGCCCGAAGACGAGGCCGAACTGGTGATATAGGTCATGCCTGGCACACCGTTGATGTTCTCTTCAAGCGGTTGGACTACCGATTTCATGATAGTGTTGGCGTCGGCACCGGTATAGGATGTCGAGACGCGAACCGTTGGCGGGGCAATATTAGGATACTGCTCAATGGGCAGCGTGGTCATACAAATGAATCCCACCAGAGTGATGACAATCGCAATTGCGCATGCCATCACATATTTGTTGATGAATATATTATTCTTCATTACTTAGATTCTTTTTTCGCTTCGGCAGGGAATAAGACACGCTGACCTTCCTCTAGATTGTTGGCGCCCACTGTAACAATGCGATCACCCACCTTAAGACCATCAGTAACAATCACATCCTTGCCATTGTAGGCATCGGCAATCATTACAGTGACTGCGGTGGCTGTGCTGTCCGACTTCACTTTATACACTAATGACTTGTCTTGCAGGCGAACCACAGCGTTTTGAGGTATCACCATCACATCATCCTGACTAATGGGCAGCAGCACTGTACCCTGGATACCCGAATAGAGAAGACCATCGGGATTGGGGAACTTGGCCTTGCATGATAATGTTCCTGTGGTGGCGTTCACCATACCAGTCATGCTAACGACACGACCCTTGTGGGGATACTGTGTGCCATTTTTCATCACGAAAGTCACGTCAGGCAACTCTGCTAGATACTTGGATTTTTCTCCCGATACTCCCGACGATATGGCCTCTTCAAGGATGGCTTCCGAAACCGAGAACTCGGCTTCCATCTGCTGGTTGCTACTCACTATTGTGAGTTGTGTCATAGGAGAAACTTGGTCGCCTTCACGCACCTTGATCTCGCCAACCACGCCCGATACTGGAGAAGTAATGGTGCAAAAACCCAAGTTCACCTTGGCGCGGTTAACAGCCGTTTGGGCCTGGCTTACCGAGGCCCTCGATTGATCGGACGTTGCCCTTGCCTGCTCAACATTAGCCCTGGCTTGCGACACCGACGCTTTGGCTTGTTCTACCGCTGCCTTGGCTTGGCCCACTGCGGCCAGTGCTTGCTGATAGTTGTTCTTGGCGGTCTCAAGGGTGTAATTGCTCACGATTTTCTTTTCGAAGAGGCTCTTGTTGCTATCGTATTCCAGCTTGGCGCTGTTGGCTTTAGCCTGTGCCGACTGGAGATTGGCCTGTGCCGACTGGAGATTGGCCTGCATTGAGGCTAAGTTGGCTTGAGACGATTCTATACTTGCTCGTGACGATTGAGAACTGGCTCGGGTGGCATCCAGATTGGCTTGAGCCGACTCCACTTCATGCTGGGCATTGCGTGAGTCAACAACAAAAAGAACCTGACCTCTAGATACACGCTGTCCTTCGCTCACGCATATTTGTGTCAACTGGCCACTAACCTGTGGCGAAATCGCCACATCCGACTGGCCTTTCATCGTTGCACTGAACTTAATGGGTATCTCTATGTCGCTCTTCTTCACGGTCATCGTTTCAAACGAAGACTCGGTCTCTTGGGGCATATCAATTGCGCATGCACACAGCAACAATGTCATGAGCGACAAAACAGAGCATTTCAAAAATCGAACTGAAACTTGCATATAGCCTAAATCATGCAGCACTTTTATTCAACAAACTTTATAACTTCCAGGCCAACAAAGAAAGTTGCCAAGAATTTTGCCATGACAGATTTCTCATCCAGTTCAGTGCCGCAAATCAAACCAGGCAAAAATATCTGATGACATCGCAAAGATAAGCATAAAATCTGAAAAAACCACCACTTTGGGGGAATTATTATACATTAGAGAGCTTTTTTCCCATCACGTTGGTCCCGTTATCAACAAAGCGCTGGGGGCTGGTGGACACTCTCTCACTCTAAAAAACCGACACCTATTGACCACCCACGCCAAGTATAAAATCGCACTTATTCCGCTAAACACAGCCATTTCAGACCTCATTTAGCGGAATAAAGCCATTTTTATTCCAATTTTAACACTTTTCCACCACTTCCATCGGTAGTGTAACTATTCAGCAAAATTTCCGCCAGCTAATCAGCCGGAGGCTGAACCCATGTATAACCCCCAGTACCGCTATCGGAATGAGCGCCAGCGAATGGAAATAGCGGCACTGGGGGTGCGGCGTCTCCAACCATTCTCTCAGCCGAAGGCTGACCCAAAAGAAGATAATTATGTTAGCTCACAAGATGGTATAGGGCGCAGCCCAATTGTGCATTGTGCATTAATTAATCCCTAAAGCTGCTGCCGCCCAGGAACTCGCGAATGAGACTGGTGCTGGGGATTGTGCTGTCGTTGATTGCCTTGAAGTAGCGCAGGAAGCGCAGCAGGCGGCTTGCCTCGGCGTGCTCGGGAACGTTGGTGGGCACTTGCCTGAGAATGGGCTCGGCTTGCTCCTTCATCACTGCGAGCTCAAAGAGCAGCGACGAGTTGAGCATGGCGTCGGCATTCTCCTGATAGGGGAAGATCCATTTCTCCTCACCACGGCGCACACTGGGCCACCGCGCGATGCTGTCTTTAGCACTGGCGCCACGGTACTTGTAGTCGCGCACGATGCGCCGCAGCAAGCGGTTGTCGCTGGTAGACACCCAGTTATGGTCGTCGATGCTCAGGGTGGTGAGGGCGCTCACATACACGCGATATTTCATCTCCTCGGGGATGTCCTTGGTAAGCTCGGGGTTAAGGCCATGGATGCCTTCCATGAGCAGGATGTTGTTCTCCTTGAGTTTGAGTGTGTCGCCACGATACTCGCGCTCGCCAGTCTGGAAGTTGTAGGTGGGTATGCGCACCTCCTCGCCGTTGATGAGCGCCTTGAGGTCTTTGTTGAACTGCTCCAGGTCGAGGGCATAGAGCGACTCGTAGTCATACTCGCCACTCTCGTCGCGTGGCGTGTGGGCACGATCCACAAAGTAGTTGTCGAGCGAGATTACCTTGGGCACGATATAGTTGGTGAGCAGCTGGATGGCCAATCGCTTGCTCGAGGTGGTCTTGCCACTCGACGAGGGCCCGGCAATGAGCACCACGCGGGCGCCACCGTCGTTGTAGCGGCGAGTGATATCGTCGGCAATGCGGGCAAACATCTTGTCGTGCAGCGCCTCGGCAACGTTGATAAGGTCGGGCGCCAGACCTCTCTCCACACCTATGTTCAAGGTTCCCACGTCGTTGAGTCCCACGATGTCGTTAAACTTCACATAGTCGGTAAACGCCTTGAACATCTTCTCCATGGGATAGGACTTGCGTGGCTCGCTGGGGTTGTTCCTGTCACAGCCCAGCAGTAGCATGCCGTCCTTGTAGGGCTCGAGGTTGAAGGCCGTTATATAGCCAGTGGATGGTGCCAGGGGCTCATAGTAGCTGTCGACGATGTTGTCGAGCTTGTAGTACACGGTGTAGAGGTCGTTGCTCGACTCGAGCAGGCGCACCTTGTCGTTGAGGCCCTGCTTGCGGAACATCTCCACCACGTCGGTGGTGAGGCGCTCACGGCGCACGAACTTGATGTCCTGGTCAATAATCTCCTGCATGCGAGTCTTGATGCGCTCTATGTTCTCGGGGGTGAGCAGTTCCTCGTTATGCTTTATCTTGCAGTAGTAGCCGCCCGAGATGCTGTGCTCAATGCGCAGCCGCTTGCCAGAGAAGAGGTCCTCGATGGCTTTGTACAGGATCATACACAGCGAGTGGACATACACCCTGGAGCCTTGCGACGAGGTGGGCTCTAAATACTCCACCATCTTGGGTCCAAAGACTGGATATCCCAGTCCTTCCACCTTGTTGTTTACCAATGCGCAGATGGGCCTGAACGGAATGCGTTTCTCGATGGTCTCATATATCTGCTGCAGCGTGTCGCCACCGTCAATGTCGATGTACTCTTGCGTGTTCTTGCAAAAAATCTTTAAGTCGTCAATCATATCTTTATAGTTATCAGTTTTAAGTTATCAGTAGTCAGTTATCAGTTTTCAGTTCTCAGTTATCAGTTCTCCGGTTCTTCCGGATTTTCCGGACTGTGCCCCTCGATTCCCGATCCCCGATCCTCGATCCCCGATCCTCGATCCACGCGCCGCAGGCGCAACTTCACATCGCTGCCATAGCAAATACTGCTGCATAGCTCAGCCATAGCAGGATGATGAGAATCCACATCACCTCGGGGCGCTCGTTGCGGCAGTACCATGCCAGCGCCACCGATATCAACGCATAAAACGGGAACAGTATCATGAGCAGTCGCTCCGTCTTGTTGAAGATGTAGCCAGTGTCGTGCAACAGCGACACGGGCCACCACAACAGTGGCAGCAGCGACAGCAGCATCAGCAGTTTCTTCCAGCGCGGGGTGTGTTCTTTCTCACTCATTGTCATTAACTTAATTTATTTTTCAAAAGACGTTCCCCCTCTAAGATAGAGGGGGTTAGGGGGAGTATGACCACATAGCAACGATGCAACAATAAGGAAATAATTGTCGACAACATCATACTCCCCCCCGCCCCCTCTATCTTAGAGGGGGAGTTTGTCGCCTGATATTTAGCAGATTGGAATCGCATAATTACTATAAAACTCAAATCAATTTATAGAACCCACCTTTTTTAAAGTGCCGTTGAGCCACTTAGTCTTATAGGTGTTGATCAGTTCCATGAACTTGGGATTTTTCCTGATGTTGTCGAAGTCGTAGTCAAGAACGGCATAGTCAAAGTTTGGCTCAGCCTCAGCCGACTCAAAGCAGCGCTTGAGGTAGTCGAGTGCTGTGCTGCTCTCGCCATGGAGCGAATAGGCGCAGGCAAGGTTGTAGAGCGACATCACCTCGGGCAACTCACCTTTTATTTCCTCACCTTGCTTGTTCATCCACATCACCAGCTCGCTGTTCTGGGCAAGCGCGTCGAGGATGGCTCGCGACTCGCTGGTGCGGCCCAGGTAGTAGAGCATGTTCATCTTTAGTTCCTGATTGCCGCTAAAGTCAACAACGTTAAGCAGTTCTTCCAGCTCCTTGCGTCCTTGAGCGGTGTTGCCCGCCAGCACCTTGGCCCTGGCGGCCCAGTAGGCGGGACCGTAGTCATTGGGGTTCAACTGAGCCCACTTGTCGTAGGCGGCTATCGCTTCGCTCCACTGGCGCTTAGCGCTATAAGCCCATCCCAGCGCCGAGTAGGCGTTGGGCAGTGCTTCGGGGTTGCCACTGCACACTATCTCGCTCACCTTAGCATCGTGTATCACCTCATCCACCATGCCACAATTCATCTCAATGGCTATCCTGCGGTTGATGTAATAGTCAGGGCCGGTCTCCTTGGAGGCGGCATTCAGCCTCTGTGCCTCGTCGAGCATTACCAGGGCCTTGTCCACATCGCCCAGCATGTAATATATCTCGGCGGCAAAGGATGCGTTGTTGACATCATGCTCGGCAGCGAGCTCTTCTCTTGTCAGTTCAAGGGCTTGGTGGTAATCGCCGCTGTTGTAAGCATTTATGGCAAGTAACCATTTCACATCTATGTCGCTGGGCAGTTCCTTGAGGTTGCTAATCACCTCAAGAGCGTCGGCTTTGCGGTCTTGCTGCTTGGCATAGGCGAGAAACGGCGTTATGCAGCCGTCGCAGGGATGCAAGTCGATGGCTTTCTTGTAGGTCTTGATCACATCGTCGACATCGGCCTCGGCAGCGGTGAGGAACTCGGCAAGCCGCACAGTGGCGCGGCACTGCGACTCCTCGTCGTCGCTGGGCAGCAATGCTATGCCGTCTTTCATCAGGTCGATTGCTTCGTTCAGTGAAGCAAAATACTGGATGCGGGCGGTAAGATAAAGCTCTTGTGCCGCATCACGGTCGATGCCGGGGATGTTCAGGATGTCGTAGGTGCTCTTGTTCAACGTGACCTCGGCCTGGTGGCTCTTGCTCATGGCAAGGTTGCACATGGCATAGCCGTTAGAGGGGTGAAGCTTGAGCTCCTGGCTAAAGCAGCTGGCGGCCTTGTCGTAGTCGAGGCTCAAGTCAAGCTCCTTAACTCCTTGCTGGAATGGCGCACTGTCACTCCACGGGTTGAACCCCTCACCGGTGAGGGCCTCTTGGGTGAAAACCGAGTCGACTTCCTCGGCAATATCGTCTTGCGCCCACGCCGCCTGCCATGCTCCCATGAGCACAGCAAGGCACAGGCTGTATTTCAGGAATGCTTTCATTTCTTTCTTGCTGGTGTTGTGAAGTTAAACTTTTCCTTCTGCTGGGCAATAAGGCGCTTGAACTCGGGCAGGTTGCGCACGCCGTCGAGCCGCCAGTCCTTGTCGATGAGGCCCAGATTGTGGGGCTCTTTCTCAAAGTGCAGTTGCATGAACTGGAGCATCTTGTCCTTGTCGCCCAGGGTGGCATAGTCGCAAGCTATGTCGTAGTTGCTTGTTGAAACAAAATCCTGGTGCTCAATCACACTCTCCATCACTTCGCGAGCCTCTTGCACCTTGCCCACCTCGCCAAGTGCCAGGGCATGCAGGTGCTCATACTCAAACACAATGTTCTCATGCTCAAGTGCTTCGTCAAAGGCTTTCCTCGCCTCGGCTTTCTTGCCCATTGCCTTGAGCGCAATGCCGCGATAGTACAGGGCAGGAATTACATGGTACTCATCGCCCATCGCCACGCTCTTGCCCAGGCATGACTCGGCGCGCTGCCAGTCGCGCTTGAGCAGGTAGCAGTAGCCCAGTTCCATGTATTCGCGGGCGTCAATCTCTATCATGTCGGCCATTGCCACGCGGTCCTCATGCCTCTTGATAACCTCGTCTACCCTGCCCAGCCCCAGGAGCGCCTTGTCGAGTATGGTGTTGTAACCTCCCGTGCGGTCGGTGGCCTCGGCATAGAGCAATGCATTGTCCACATCGCCAAGCATGTAGTAGCACTGGGCGATGGAATGCAGGGTGTTGGCATCGGCGGGGCTATCTTTGAGCTGCATCTCATAATATTGCAAGGCCTCCTTGTAGTCATGCAGGTAGTCTTGCGCTATTCGGGCGGCAAGCTGGCTCAACTCGTCACCGCCAGCAGCCATGCGCTGCTTGATTTTATCCATCACCATCGAGGGATTCTCGCTGGCTATAATATTAAGTTCATCTTTAGCACCAGCCTCAAGAAGGTCGTCAACAGCATCGGCGTTGCGACCCAGCTCCATGAGCGCCCTGCCGCGTTCTTTCTTGAACATTGTGGAAATCTCGGTGGTCATCTCGTCAAAGATGAGGTTCTCGGCATCAACATTCTTCACATTCTCGAAAAACATGTCGCAATAGTCAACAACGCCTTGTGGGTCGCGGCTCTCTTGCGCACGCAAGATCATGAATGCACAAGCCTCGGGGTCATTGGGGAAATGATTATAGAAATCCTCTATGTCGGCTATTATAACCTGGCCAAGTTGGTCCTTGTGGTATTCGCCCTGATCTTCCTCAGGGAGCTGACGCTCGATGTTCTCGGCTATGGTTATGTGAAGGAAGATGCGGGTGACGTAAGCGGCCTTGCAAGGGTGCAGCGCTATCGCCTTGTTGATGGTATTGATAATCAGAGCGCTGTCGGCTTCCTGCTCCACGAGCGCAACCGCCAGCCCGCGATGGGCAACACACAGGCCCGAGGCATCGCCAGCAGGAATGAGACTGATGCTGCGCTTGAACAACTGGCAAGCCTCGTTGCGCAGCGCCTCTTCACGGGCTTTCAGCTCCTGGATTTTTGCTTTCAATTCCAAGACCTCGGCTGTCTCGACCGAGTCAACGTAGTCAACATAGTCGTAGTCGCCCGAACTTTCGCCAGCATCCATCGAGCGCAACTTGGCAATGGCGAGGTTGCAGGCGGCATAGCCATTACCGGGGTGCTGTGCCACCTCTTGCTCGAGGCAGCTAATGGCGGCGTCGAGCAATTCAACGTTGTCATGCCTATTGTCTGCGTCATAACTGTTTAGCGTCTCAACGCCTAGCCTGAACAGCTCGCTGTCGCTCCACTGGTTGTATTGCTTGCTCTCGACTACAGGGATGAGTTTCTTGAATTCCCTGGTCAATGCCAGCGAACTCACGGCAGTGCCCAGCAGGAGCAGTATTAGTAGTTTAAATCTCATTGCTAACAGTATTGTATAAGGTAATGTGAATCCTAAAACCTCCAAAGGTAGGAATTATTTGAATAATAATCAACAAAATCCTCAAAAATCTATTATTCATTTGTGCTAAAACTTGAAAACGGCACAATAATGCACCGCCAGTCACACAAGAACAAGCTGTCGTAAAAGGCTGGTTATTCCCTCATCAATGGGTGTTGCAAGACTAAATAAACCACAGTTTTTTCAGATTAAACAGATTATAGAATTTTTATTATTCTGTATTTCAGACGATTAAACAATCTGATTAATCTGTTTAATTAGTGGTTTTTATTTTTGTGGGGCTTTGCAGCACCATCCTAATACTATACAACAATCGCCGCGTGGTCTTGCGACCATGCGGCGATTAATTGTTTTCTCAAGGAATTCCTCGGGGGGAATTCCGCATTGAAAGGGGGCTTAGAGCTGTGGACCAGCGGCTACGAGGGCCTTACCAGCCTCGTTGCTCTCATACTTCACAAAGTTCTTGATGAAGCGGCTTGCCAAGTCCTTAGCCTTCTCTTCCCATTCGGCGGGGTTAGCGTAGGTGTCGCGTGGGTCAAGGATTGCGGGATCTACGCCCTCGAGCTGAGTGGGAACGGTGAAGTTGAAGAATGGGATCTCCTTGGTGGGAGCATTGTCGATGCTGTGGTTCAGGATAGCGTCGATGATACCGCGGGTGTCGCGAATCGAGATGCGCTTGCCAGTTCCGTTCCAGCCAGTGTTCACGAGATAGGCCTTTGCGCCACTCTCCTGCATGCGCTTAACGAGCTCCTCGGCATACTTGGTTGGGTGCAACTCAAGGAATGCCTGGCCAAAGCATGCGCTGAAGGTGGGAGTGGGCTCGGTGATGCCACGCTCGGTACCTGCCAATTTTGCGGTAAAGCCGCTCAGGAAGTAGTACTTGGTCTGCTCGGGAGTCAGGATAGATACTGGAGGCAGCACGCCAAAGGCGTCGGCACTCAAGAAGATCACCTGCTTGGCAGCGGGACCATGGCTCTGGGGGCGAACGATGTTCTTGATGTGGTAGATGGGGTAGCTCACGCGGGTGTTCTCGGTAACGCTCTTGTCGGCAAAGTCAATCTTGCCCTCGGCGTCAACGGTAACGTTCTCCAGCAGCGCGTCGCGGTGGATGGCGTTGTAGATGTCGGGCTCGCTCTCCTTGTCAAGGTTGATAACCTTAGCATAGCAACCACCCTCAAAGTTGAATACGCCCTCGTCGTCCCAGCCGTGCTCGTCGTCACCAATGAGCTTGCGCTTGGGGTCGGTCGACAAGGTGGTCTTGCCGGTGCCGCTCAAACCAAAGAAGATGGCGGTGTTCTCGCCGTTCATGTCGGTGTTGGCGCTGCAGTGCATTGCGGCGATGCCCTTCAAGGGAAGGTAATAGTTCATCATCGAGAACAAGCCTTTCTTCATCTCGCCACCATACCAGGTGTTGAGGATCACTTGCTCCTTGCTGGTCACGTTGAACACTACAGCAGTCTCGCTGTTGAGACCCAACTCCTTGTAGTTCTCCACCTTTGCCTTGCTGGCGGTGTAAACGATGAAGTCGGGCTCCTGGTCAAACTCTGCCTCGTTTTGAGGACGGATGAACATATTGGTAACGAAGTGGGCTTGCCATGCAACCTCCATGATGAAGCGCACTTTCATGCGGGTGTCCTTGTGGGTACCGCAAAAACCGTCAACCACAAAGAGGCGCTTGCCGCTCAGCTGCTTCTTGGCAAGGCTCTTAACGGCCTCCCAAGTCTCAAGGCTTGCGGGGTGGTTATCGTTGGGATACTCTGGAGTAGTCCACCACACGGTGTCCTTGCTGTTCTCGTCCATAACGATGAATTTGTCCTTGGGCGAGCGACCAGTGTAGATGCCGGTCATCACGTTGATGGCGCCAAGCTCGGTCTCCTGACCCACGTCAAAGCCCTCAAGACCGTCTTTTGTCTCTTCGTTGAACAATACCTCATAGGTGGGATTGTAAAGCACCTCCTGTACATCGGTGATGCCATACTTCGCTAATACTGACTTATCAAATTTTGCCATAGCTGTAATAAATGTTTTATTGTTGATTTCTCGATTTTTTACCTATTGATTTAAGAACGCAAAATTAAGCATTTATTTTTATATCAATAACACAATTATGGAATAATTTCCATAATTTGAGAAAAAAGGCACACAATATTAAGTTTTTTTATACCTCACATTGCGTCTATCGCTCTTTTTTCTCAAAAAAACACCCCAAATTATTGACAAAGGCTGTTTCATATTGTATTTTTGCAAAGAATTTAGCCCCGAGCGATGGTTTTTCTCGCTCGAGGACTCATACTAATTTGGGGGTATGAAGTGTATTACCCTCCTTTACAAACTTAATTTCTACTAATTATGGCTCAGAAACAGACGGCTGAAAAAATTGACAAGAAAACTACCGGCAGCAACAAGGAAGCTATGCCACTCACTAAGATGAATTATATAATGATTGCTGTGTGCATCGTGCTCATTGCATTAGGCTTTGCACTGATGGCGGGAAGCAGCAACCAGGGCGACACCTTCAACAACGAGGTATTCAGCTCTACTCGCATCGTCGTGGCTCCTTTCATCACCTTCCTGGGCTTCATTCTCATGGTGCCCGCCATCATCTACCGAGGCAAGAAAAACTCAACCAGCGAGCAATAATAAACACACACCCGCGCATCGTGCATTATGAATTATGCATTAAAAGAAAGCGCAACCCAACTGCGCGTTATGCATTATGAATTGTGCATTAAAAAGAAGGCGCAGCCCAATTGCGCGTTATGCATTATGAATTGTGCATTAATTAAACATTAACAATGGATTGGTTACAAGCTTTAATATTAGGCATTATTCAAGGATTGACCGAATATTTGCCCGTGAGCAGTAGCGGCCATCTCGCTATTGGCTCTTATCTCTTTGGTCTTCAAGACAGTGACAACCTCATGTTCACCGTCCTGGTGCATGTGGCTACTGTCTTGAGCACTTTCGTCATCTTGTGGAGTGAAATCGACTGGATTTTGAAAGGGCTCTTCAAGTTTAAAATGAACGACGAAACCAAGTATTTCATCAACATCCTCATCTCGATGATACCGGTGGGTATCGTGGGCGTGTTCTTCAAGGACTACGTCGAGGAGGTCTTTGGCTCGGGACTGCTCATCGTGGGCATCATGTTGCTGGTAACGGCGGCGTTGCTCACCTTCTCCTACTATGCCAAGCCACGCATCAAGCAGAACATCTCGTGGAAGGACGCCCTTATCATTGGCGTAGCGCAGGCATGTGCTGTCATGCCAGGACTGTCGCGCTCGGGCAGCACCATCGCCACGGGTCTGCTGCTGGGCAACAAGAAGGAGTCGCTGGCGCAGTTCTCATTCCTCATGGTAATCCCTCCCATCCTGGGCGAGGCATTGCTCGACGTGATGAAGATGACGAAGGGCGAGGACGTCTTCGGGAGCATCTCCACCCTGCCACTCGTGGTGGGATTCCTTGCAGCATTCATCTCGGGATGCATCGCTTGCAAGTGGATGATCAGCATTGTGAAACGCGGCAAACTCATCTACTTTGGCATCTACTGCGCCATCGTGGGAGTTGTCACAATAATCTGCTCACTCATTTAATGAACTGAGTCAGGTGAGTCAAGCGAATCAAGCGAATCCGATCCCCCATCCCCCATCCCCGATCCCCGCGCCGAAGGCGCAACTTAACACTTTACACTTACAGCGTTGAATCCCATAGACGGCGAAATATTCTACATCGACAAACCCTTGAAGTGGACTTCCTTTGAGGTTGTCAAGAAAGTGCGGGCACGACTGCGCAAGCGACTCGACATCAAGTCGCTGCGAGTGGGTCATGCTGGCACGCTCGACCCGCTCGCCACGGGAGTGCTCACCATCTGCACCGGCCGTGCCACCAAGCTCATAGAGCAACTGCAGGCTGGAGTGAAGGAATACATCGCCCACATACGGCTGGGCGAGACCACACCATCCTTCGACCTCGAGACGCAAGTCGATGCCACCTATCCCTGGCAGCACATCACGCGAGAACTGGTGGAGCAAACGCTCCAACGGCAGTTCACCGGAACCATCGAGCAGGTGCCACCGGCTTTCTCGGCTTGCAAAATCGATGGTAAGCCTGCCTACAAACTAGCGCGAAAAGGCAAGCAGGTGGAGATAAGAGCCAAGACTCTCGTCATCGACGAGATAGAGCTGCAGGAATGCAACCTGCCGCAAGAGCCCACCATCGTCATCAGGGTGGTGTGCAGCAAGGGCACCTACATCAGGGCGCTGGCAAGAGACATTGGCGAGGCGCTGGGTAGCGGAGCACATCTCACGGCGCTCAGGCGCACACGAGTGGGAGAGATCACTGTGGACCAGTGCGAGAGTGTGGATGCCCTGCTCGAGCGACTGGAAACCGAGGACATGGTGTCGCCCGACCGAGCCGAGCAAGAACGCCTGGAACGCGAGCGGGAGCTCAACCGGGCACGCGCTCGGGAGCTCAAAGCGCAACGCGAAGCACAGCGGCGAGCAAAACTTGCGCGACAGTCGCAAATTTAATGGCTCTGTCATGTAACTTTTCACTTATTTTATAGTCTAATATTCATCAAAATTGAGATATACTTATGAAATTATCGGAATTTGATAACAAAATGCCCAGCGAACTCATCGCCTTGCACCCTGCCGACAATCGCGATGAGGCACGCATGATGGTCCTGCACCGCACTACGGGTGAGATTGAACACCGCACCTTCAAGGACATTATCCACTACTTCGACGACCAGGACACATTCATCTTCAACGACACCAAGGTGTTCCCCGCCAAGCTCAACGGCAACAAGGAGAAAACTGGTGCCAAGATTGAGGTGTTCCTGCTCAGGGAACTCAACGAGGAGCACAAGCTATGGGACGTGCTGGTGGAACCGGCAAGGAAAATCCGCATTGGCAACAAGCTCTACTTCGGGCTCGATGAGGGAATGGTGGCCGAGGTGATCGACAACACCACCTCGAGAGGACGCACGCTCAGGTTCCTCTACGACGGAGACCACGACGAGTTCAAGCGCAACCTCTATGCTCTGGGACACACTCCACTGCCCTACTACATCAAGCGGGAAGTGGAACCCGAGGACGAAGAGCGGTACCAAACCATCTTCGCTCGCAACGAGGGTGCCGTAGTGGCGCCAGCCGCAAGTATGCACTTCTCACGAGAGTTGCTCAAGCGCATGGAAATCAAGGGCATTCACGATGAGTATATCACCGTACACCTGGGACTGGGAAGCTTCCGCAACATCGACGTGGAAGACCTCACCAAGCACCGCATGGACAGCGAGCAAATGATTATTCCCGAGGATGTTACCGAGCGAGTGAACGCGCGCCGTGAGCAGGGACACAAGGTGTGCGCCATTGGTGCCTCCACACTGCGTGCCATGGAGAGCTCGGTGAGCATGAACGGACACATCAAGCCGTTTAACGGGTGGACCAACAAGTTCATCTTCCCTCCCTATGACTTCACTACTGCCGACGCTCTGGTGACCAACTTCCACTTGCCTTACTCGGTAATGCTGATGATTGCCTGCGCATTTGGTGGATATGAGAGGGTTATGGATGCCTACAAGGTTGCTATCGACGAGAAGTATCAGTTTGGCGCCTACGGCGACGCTATGCTCATCATCGACTAAACACAGTTCGAAATAGCCAATTCCCACTACATTATTTTAATCACTCATCCCCGATCTCCGATCCCCCATCCCCGATCTCCGATCCTCGATCCCCCATCCACCATCCCCCATGAACTGGCTATTGAAAATATTATGGCAATGTGCCTGCTGGGGCCTCTCGCGAGGCTCACTCATGGCAATTGCCATATTTTTTATCACCCCACAAAGCACTATCGCACAACACTTTAATATAACACAAAGGAACGACTCACTATGGGTCATTGGCCTTTACAACGACAGTAACCTTCTCACCTGCACCTGGCAACTCGACTACCCCGTCTACCGCTTTGCTACCGCCGACATCGACGGCGACGGCTCAACCGACGCCGTGGTGGGGGTATTCAAGGGTTCACGCTACTTCCTCACTCCCAGCCGACGGGTGTTCATTTTCAAGAACTTTGAGGGCGACATCAGGCCTTTGTGGCTGGGCAGCCGACTGGGAGGCGAACTAATCGACTTCACAGTCGTGGGCAACAAGATTCGCGCCATTGAGGCAGCACAAGACCACTATGTGGTGAGCGACTACGCCTGGAAGGGCTTTGGCATGGGATTTGAAACAAAAATTGCCTCATGCAATTCTATTGATGAATGCTATAATTATTTAGGTATAATAAAACAATAAGCAACTATGAAACGAATTTTTTCTGTAGTTTTTGCATTGGGACTCGCCATCACTGCTCTTATGGCTCAATCAAGCACTCCCAAGGCTGTGATCGTCCCTGGCAAGGGAGGTATCGACGTTGAGAAGCTCGACAAGTCGCTCGACCTCAACATGGACATCTCTAACCTCAGCCTCTATGAGATTAGGGTACTGAAAACTGCCCTCGCGGCAAGAAAAGGCGAATGTGTCCTCGTCTCGGAACTCAGGTCGCTGCTCAACGCCACGTCATGGTATACCCAAAGGGCCATAGAAAGGGAAGGATGGGAATATACCGAGGATGGAGTGGTTATCAAGAAGGTGGACGACTACACACCTCAGGAAAGGGAGTTCCTCAACAAGCTGGAACAGGCCGAGAAAAACCTTCTCGCCAACAACATGCTCATGCTTGGCACCAAGAGCCAGCCACGCCTGTGCCCTAACCTGGACAACATTGCCAACCCCATGCAGATGACCGAGATGCCCAAGCCACTTGCCGACGCGCTGGCAAGAAACGGCTTTGCCATCGTGCCGGGAACCAAGGAGCAACTGTTCCACATCTATGAGAACAACGACTACCACCAGTTCCCCAACTTCATCACCACCGACCTGTATCTGCAGACCTACCACATGTATTTCGACTACATGCTCCGCAAGATGGAGGAAGAGAAGATGCTTGGCGTGATGACCACCTTCACCAAGCAACTCTACACCGAGATGATGGCAAAGGCTAAGACCGCCAAGGGCAACATGCGCGAGGCAGCACAACGCAGCGCCACCTATTTTGCCATTGCCAACGCCCTCTTCACCGGAAAGCAGTCGCTACGGGTGCCGGCTAAGTATGCCACTATGGCTAAGGAAGAAATCGCACACGTCAAAGCGGCTTCAAACGAATTTTCTGATTTCTTGGACTACAAGACCGTGAGGTTTGGCTACGACATCTACCGCCCTCGCGGTCACTACACCCGCAGCAAAGCCCTCGAGCGCTATTTCATGGGCATGATGTGGCTGCAGAACGCGCCATTTGGCTCCGACAAACCAGGCCAGCTGCGTGCCGCTCTGCTCATCGCCAACGCCATTGGCAGCAGTGCCAAGCACACTAAGTCCTACCGCACCATCGACGAGCCCATCACCTACCTCTTGGGCAACTCCGACAACCTGAGCATGCTCGACATCTACAGCATCATGAAGGAAGACGGCGCTACCATCAATAAACTAATGACCAGCGATGTCGACCTCAACCGCGTGAAGAAGGTTATCGAGAAGAAGGACGAGGAGAAGACTCGCATCCGTCCCAAGTTTGAGCGCACAAGCCACTGCAAAATCAACCTCATGCCTCAGCGCTACATGCCCGACGGCGAGGTACTGCAGGAAATGGTCGACTATGACAGCCACGTCACCAAGCGCGACGCGCCCAAGGGGCTCGACATCTTTGCCGCTATGGGTGCCAACGGCGCCATGCGCATCCTCGTTGACGAACTCAAGGAGAGCATGAAGTGGGATAAATACACCGCCAACATGGACCGAATGCGCGCGCGCATGAACGAGATTGACTGGAACTCTACTGTCTCTAACAAGTGGATGATGACTCTCAAGGCACTCACCGAGAAGACTCCCAACATGCCCTATTTCATGAAGAATGAGCAATGGGACAAGAAGAGCCTCAACGCTGCCCTGGCTTCGTGGGCCGAACTCAAGCACGACGCTATTCTCTATGCCAAGCAGCCCATGGGCGCTGAGTGTGGTGGCGGCGGCGACATGCCCGACCCCTACGTGGTGGGATATGTTGAGCCTAATGTAGCCTACTGGACTAAGGCCATCGAACTGCTCGATGCCACCTCTAAGGTGCTGAGCGGCGCCGGCATGATGACCGACGAGATGAAAGACCTCACCGGACAGATGCGCGAGGAAGCCGAATTCCTGCTCAACACCAGCAACAAGGAACTCGCCGGACAGAGGCTCACCAAGGAGGAATATGACCACATTAAGGTGATGGGCTCCACTTTTGAGTATCTCACTCTGCAAATCGTGGGCGCTGAGCCTGGTGCCACCTGGGAGCAGGCAGTGAGCGGTACCGACAGGAGCATCGCTGTGATTGCCGACGTCTACACCGCCAATGCCGACAACAACCCCAATAAGAGTGTCCTCTATGAGGCTGTGGGACCAGCTCACGAGATCTATGTGCTCGTAGAGATTGAGGGTTACCTCTATCTCACCCGTGGCGCTGTGCTGTCTTATCGTGAGTTCCAGGAGGATATCGCTGCACCTCGCACCACCGACGAGGAGTGGCAGCAAGACCTCAAGAAGCAGCCCAACAAGGGCATCCCCAACTGGATGAAGGAGATTATTGTTCCTCTCGACAACAAGAATCTCGACAATGAACATTTCTTCTATAGCACAGGCTGCTAAGGTCTTGCTATTGACAATGGCGGCGATGGTCGCCACTGCAACGCAGGCGAGCGACACGTTGACGGTGACTTTTACCGGCGACGTGTTGCTCGACCGTGGCGTGCGGCAAGTGATTGAGAAGAACAATGGCGACGCCAGCTGTCTGTTCTCGCCGTCGATTGACTCGGTTTTTGCCGCCTCTAATCTTGTTGTGGCTAATCTGGAATGTCCGGCAACTAAAATCAAAAGTCCTGTCTACAAGAAGTTTATCTTCAGGGGCGAGCCTGAATGGCTCGACGTGCTCAAGCAGCATGGCATCACACACCTCAACCTCGCCAACAACCACAGCATCGACCAGGGCAGAGAGGGACTCATCGACACGCGCAACAATATCATCAAGGCGGGAATGGTGCCCATTGGCGCGGGTGAGAACATGGACGAGGCGGCGAAACCGGTAAAGATTGCCTCGTCGCCGCGCAACGTCTACGTCATTGCCTCGCTCAGGATGGCGCTGGAGAACACGGCCTACCTGCCCGCAAAGCCCAGCGTGAGCCAGGAGAGCTTCGAGAACATACTGCGCCGCATCGCTCAGCTCAAGCACGACGACCCGGGCTGCTGCGTCATCGTGTCGCTGCACTGGGGCACCGAGCATGTGCTGCGACCTGCTGCGCAGCAGGTGATGCAGGCCCACCATCTCATCGACGCTGGCGCCGACTGCCTCATCTGCCACCACACCCACACCAGGCAGTCAATTGAGACCTACCGTGGAAAATCCATCTACTACAGCCTGGGCAACTTTATCTTCGACCAGAAAAGGGACATCAACTCGCAGGCATGCATCGTCAAGCTCACTATCACGCCCACCACTGTCACCCCCACCACCATCCCAGTGAGAATCATCAACTGCACGCCTCACGTAGTGAGCACCAAGAGCCACATGCTCACCACGGTCGAAGAAGTAGGGGGACTTTGAAGCCCGTAGGGCTGGCGCTGGCACCAATAAAGAAACACATCTACTCGCCTTGTGACCTATTTGGCTTAACGCTTCTTGTCAAGAACTGGCCTGACAAAGAAGCTGTTGAGGCGGCTATGTGGTTCCATTTGCACCATGAACTGGTCGAAGACGAGTGCCCATTCCTTTGGGTCGTTTATCTCGGCTGGCGACAACGACGAACTCCAGTAATACCCCCGCTCGGCTATTGAGAAAAAGTGCGTGCCGTAGAGGAATCCCCCCAGTGGCAAGAA
>ONIY01000033.1 GCA_900318065.1 uncultured Prevotellaceae bacterium | reverse complement strand
ATAGCTCCCCGCCTTAAACTCCAAGCCAATGGCATTGACACTACAGCAAGCCAGCATCAACAGCAAAAGACCGATATGGCAAAGTTTTCTTTTCATAAAAGACTTGGTTGTTTATGGTTTATAGTTTATTGTTTATGGAAGACAGCGGCGAGACTTTGGGCACTGCGATCTCCAAGGATAGTAAACTAAAAGCGTTGTCTCACAATCGGTTGGCAGGTCGCAAGGCACCGCCTTGCGAAAATTACTGAAAACTGATTACTGATTACTGATTACTGACAACTATTCCAGCACTTTCTTGTACACCTCAAGGGTTTGCTGGGCGATGGTGTCCCAGTTATAGTTGCTCAGGTCATACATGCGGTCTCTTTTGGGGTTTTTCATTTTGCGTGATAGACTGCGGGTAAGTCCTGAGATACTATCTACGGTAAAGAAGTCTTTCTTGTCAAGTTCGGGCAACCGGTTGGCGGGAATGTCGCTCACCAGCACGTCGAGGTTGTAGCTCATTGCCTCAAGCAGCGAGATGGGCAGTCCCTCGTGAGTAGAAGGAAGAACAAAGAGTGCGGCATTCGTCATTATTTGGTTCAGTTTCTCGCCTTTGATAAATCCAGTGAGCACTACATTCTCGGTGTCATGAGCCATTTTCTTGAGCTGCGTGGAATACATGTCGTTGTGATCGCTGTCGCCCACAATCACGAGTTTGTAGCCATTGAACCGTGCCCTCTGGAACGCTTCTATAAGCCAGTCAAAGCGTTTCTCGGGGACGATGCGGCCCATAGTCATCACATACTTACCTTTTTCCAGCCCCAGCGAGTCGATATAGTCGGTTTGAGTGGATTTGACAGGAGTGTTCACTCCATTGTAAATTATCGACACATTGTTGAAACGGTTGTGACGTCTTTTCAATATATCAACGATTACATGGCTAATGGCGATGATGTGGTTAGAGTACTTTGCCTGAAAGCGCTCGCCTTTGCGCAGGGCAGCTTTTGCCATGCGTCCCCACTTCTGCCTGTCATAATCTGGCCCATGGTTAGTCGACACAACTTTCAGCCTCATGAGTTTTGCCAGTGGAGTGCACAGTGCTGGCCCTATGGCATGAATGTGCACGATGTCGGGCTTGAGCTTGCGGGCTTTAATCAGTGCCAGCGTGGTGTGGATAAAGGCCTCGGTGCTCTTGCGCCTGGGAGCATAGACGTCGATAATCTTAACCCCTTTATACTCACTGATGCGGTTGTCGTCGGTCACATAGCAGCTGCGACGAATCAATGTCACGTCGCATCCCATAGCCGCCAGGCGGGGATATAGCTCCTCGCAGTGTGTTTCCACACCACCTTGTATGTTGGGGATGCCTCGGGTGCCAATGACAACAATCTTCATGTCTTACTATAGTTTTTCAAAAAGGAGTTAATGATTTGTGCCTCGCCGGCGCAGTAATTAGAAAGTCTCTCTCAGGTCGCCCTGTTGTGGGTCTTGCCCCACGTTGTGCCAGCACTTGTCGAGCACAGCATCTTTGCCCATCATTGAGCGCAACTTGTTTTTAATCACCCACTTGGCGGGGTGCTTGATGTACTTTTTCATGACTGGTGAAGCGGTGCCCACCATCCAGCAGTTCTTTGGGCACTTGCGCACCTTTGCCCTCACCATCTCGGCTTGGTCACTGTTCCAAATGTCCATGAAATTTGGGGTGGTGCGAATGTTGCCCATCGATTCTTTCCAGTATTTCTCTTCCAGGCCATTACATGGATACACCTCGCCATAGGGGTCGATGAAGAAGTTCATCATTCCCGCCTCGCAAGGCAGCATGCGGCGATTGCCCTCAATGTAGTTGATCAGGCCCATGTTGAACCATGCACGGAACCATGACTTGGGGTTGTTCTCCTTGAGTTGCCAGTTGACAAGTGTCTCAAAGTCGCGGCACACTTGCTCGCGATTGATAATCACGTTATCATCCTTGTGGAAGTAGTAGCTGTTGTGGAAAGCCGCTGTGGCAAATTCCATACCCATCGACTTGCCCAGCTTGTAAAGCTCCAGCATGTCGCTGCTGTTGCTGTTGGAGACGGTGCACCCAAAGCCTATGTCCTTCAGCCCCATGTCCTTGAGGGTGTGAAGGATGCGCAGGCCCTTTTCGAAACCTCCTTCGCGCCCGCGCAGCTCGTCGTTCTTTTGCTGCAGGCCCTCGATGCTGATGCGTATGCCTATCTTTGGGAATTTCTTTGCCAAGTCGATGACGCGCTCCTCAAACCAACCGCTTGTAGAGATGACGATGCGTGGACTCTTCTTGTAGCACACTTCCACAATCTCGTCAATGTCCTCACGCACAAAGGGTTCACCACCCGTGAGGTTGATGAACTTGAGCTGAGGCAGGCACTCAAGCTCGGCTGGCCTGAGTTCCTTCTCTTTTATAGTGGGGTTGTCCCAAATGTTGCACATCTTGCAACGCATGGGGCAACGGTAAGTCAATATGATAGAAGCGTCGGTCGGCTTTATAATTGTCATGACAATTGTGCACTATATCAAAATTTAAACGCAAAACCATGCGTTATTATTGTGTTTTAAATGTGATATCTTCACAATTTGAAACACAGATATTTTCCTGGTAAAAAGTTGCAGCGAAAATAGCATGCAAAGTTACAAGAAAAACGGTTACACGCCAAATAATAACCTCAATATTTTGGATTTCTTGATAATGGCGTACAAAGCGATGGGGATTATCACACCACAGGCTATCGCACAAAAGGCTTGAACATAGAATGTTGCGCCGGCATTGCTGGCGAGAAATGGCAGTTTCCCAAAGACGGCTTTTGCAAGTCCCAGAATGGTGGTGTGGAAAAGGTAGATGATGTAGACCGATGGCGCGAGCACCACGCACGAGCGAGCAAGCACAGGTATGTGACGCTCACAGTTATAGCACATTGTCATTATTGCAGCAATCCCGAGAAAAGCAAGAAACCGATACATCAACACCGAGTCTTGATGCTGCACATAATAGGCCTCGCAGCCAGCGAAGAGCAGTAGGAGTATTGCCGTCGGAGCAATGCCCGCATTGAAAAGGCGGGGAGCGTAGTCGGCAATCACAACCCCGGTCATAAAGTAGACTATCATCTCCTGGGATTGTCTCAAGCAGAATACGTCAATGCCAACCGATGGCAAGAAAGAAATGACAAGTGTGATGACAAAGAGCGCCAGGCGTGCTTTTTTTGACTTGAAGAAGAACACCACGATGAACGCCAGCAGCAGTGTCCAGATGAACCACAGGAAATAGCCCGCCTCGGGAAGGTAGAACATCCTCATGTAGGACATGGCAGTGACAGGATGGTCGACACGGGCAGCGCCTTGGGTCAACAGCTTGATGGTGATTATGATAGCCGAAGTGACGAGATAGGGGATTGCCAGCCGCTTGATTTTCTTGGTGATGAATGCGGTGAAGGTCTCTGATTTTCTCGTCACGATATAAAGGTAACCGCTTATGAAGAGGAACACTGGCATGTGAAAGGTGTAGATTACCATGCGCATGTTGCTGTAATGAGTGGGCGCATCGGCAGGATCGTAGTGCCCAATCACCACGAGGATTATGCACACCATCCTGGCGATGTCGAGCATGGCAAGACGCGAGTGTGGCATTTTACTCTGGCTGGAGTCCATATATTTCTTCGATTTTTTTTAAGTGCTCTTGCCTTGAGAAGCGCACTGCCGCTACTGCCTTTATGCTGTCGTTGTTCCAACTGGTGTCGAAGGCCCTGGAGATGGACTGCGACAACTCGCTTTTATTGCCCGAAGTGAAAGTGATGCCACTGCCCTCGTCGAGTAGCATGCCGCCAATGAGCGCTCCCACTACAGGTGTGCCGGCGCACAGCGACTCGATGACGCTAAGCGGGTTGTTCTCATACCACTCGCTAGGGACTACCGAGAAGCGTGCTTTGCCCAGCAGTTGAGCCACTTGCTGAGCGTTGACCCGTCCAAGAAACTCAATATTGTTGCAATGATGATATTGCTCTTGAAGTTGTTGCATGAGGGGGCCATCACCGGCAATTTTAAGGGTGTAAGGCAATTTGGAGGCGACATTGAGCAATGTCTCCACGCCTTTCTCGGTCGACAGGCGACCCACATAGACATAGTAGTCTTCACGATTTCCACATTCGCTTCCACGTTCTTCATTGTGCTTTGTGCATTGCGCATTGTGCATTGCTTGAAGTTTCTCGGGGTCGATGTGGTTGCACACCACATGAAGTTTCTCAGGACTGAAGCCGTCTTTGAGCATCTTGCTCTCCATGAACTGGCTGGGACAGATGAAGGCGTCGGTGTAGCGCTCCAGCGCATTGTGATTCCACTTGAGAGCCTCAATATAGGCCATCGCGCTGGCTGCCAGGCTGTTTTTCAGGCAGCGGTTCTTGAGCACGTGCATCTTGCCACGGCCTATGCAACGCTCACATGGCTTCTCGTTACACAAGCACAGGTAGGACGGGCACACGAGTTTAAGGTCGTGCATCGTCCACACCACGCGGCAGCCGCGCTGCTTGGCGAGTTTCGCCAGCACGGGCGACAGGTAGGAATGGATGTTGTGCAGGTGCACGATGTGGGGATTGAAATCATTGAGGATCTTGCCGAAAGCGCTCTTGATGTCGCCCCATCCCATGAGCCGCTTGGCAGCCTTGAGCTTGTTGCCCAATCCACCGGCAAAGTCCACTTGCGAGGCATAGTAGCTGTTCCAGCCCGAGTCAACATTCTCGGGATACTGCATAGCAAAGACTGCCACCTCATGGCCCTGTTCCTTGAGCAACCGCTCCAGGTTCATTGCCACGATGCAGTCACCACCGCGGGGGTAGTAGAACTTATTTGCTATGAGTATGCGTTTTTTCTCCATGTCGAAAGTGCAAAAGTAGTGATTTTTTCTTGTTGCTAAAAGAGAAAACATCTTTTATTAATCTTTCGAGCGTCAAAAAAGTCAAAAAATAAATTATTTTACTATTTTTGCAGAAACAAACTAAAAGCTATGAGAATAACTAAAAACACATTATTCGTGCTGATGCTATGGACATTGGTTGTAGGTCCTGTTTCGGCCCGCACAGTGGAGATTAAGATGAGCCAGTGTGCCAAACCATTAGTTGATAATATTAAAAAAGTGTCGTCATCGCTTGGCTTAAACGATAAATTAATTCTAAACTTTGACAAAGCCGGCAAATATGAAATAGACGGCACCATCAGGATAAATTGTAATGTGGTGATTAAAGGTGTTGACTCAAAGTCAACAAGGATTATAGTTAAAGACGGCTTTACTAATGGCAAGTCGAAGTTTACTGATGACTGCTTCTTCAGGATTAAAGGTAGTCCCAATCACAAGATAACAGCCGAGGTGCGTGATTTATGTTTTGAGATTGCGCCTCATAAAGGTATTTTATGGGAGAATGCTGAAAAACTTCTTGTGAAAATATGGGATGCCGATGGAGTTTTGGTCGATAACGTGGTAAGTAAAATGAGAGATGCCGAAATCACCAATCTTGACTTGCGAGAATGCTCTAATGTGTTGGTTCAGAATTGCGAGTTTGAGAATTATAATAATTGCGAGGTGGGTGGTTGCCTGTGGTCACGTGGTGCACAAAAAAACATACATATTGTTAATAATGTTTTTAGAAAATATGGCAAAGACGAGGTGCTTGGCTGCTGGGGAGGTGTTCATGAGAATGATTTTGAAATTAAGAACATTGTTGTCGAGAATAATGAATTCTATTTGGATAACAAAACTGGTAGTAAGCTGTTAGATGTACATAATTTTATCGCATTTAACCACACTTATACTGAAAAAGCTAAAACTTTTTGTACCCTTGATAGTGTGATATTCAAGAACAACAAGATTACAATTAATGCCCCAGTCAACCGCATTTTGATGACCGCTTTTTGCAAGTATGCTATAGTAAATAATTTAGAAATATCACATAATGAGATTATTTGTACGGCCAAAAGCTCGAGAAACAACTCTTATGTTAATGACATAGATGTCATTTCGGAATTGGCTGATAAGACGAATATTACGATTGATAATAATTACATTACAAGCCATTGCAATGTGATTAGTGATGATGGCAAGAATACCGGTCACACATTCTTGTCGGTAAGAAACGCAACCGTAAAAATGTCGAATAACATTGTAGAGAATGACTATCCACAACGCCTTGTGTGGTGTCATGAGGGATCGTTGTTTCTCAGTTTAGAAAACAACAATGTGTCGAATGTGTACACAAGCGCTACTTTAAGTTCGTCTAAAACAATTGATGCGGTGTCAATTACTGCTGTAAATAACACCTTCTCGGGCGACACCCGGCTCTATTGCCGAAATGTAAAGGCAATGGATTTGGTTTATAGGAATAATGTTTTCAATAGCTCAAACGACCATTTCTTCCTGCATGAATCGGCCACCAAAACATCATTACACTTTGAGGGCAATACCGTTAACGCATTGAATCGAAAAGGCATCTTCTATGCCAACTATAGCGGTCAAAACTATAAGTTCACTAATGCCAAGATAACCAACAACATTTTCAATGGTGTTAACCGAGCCTCACTTAACACTTCGCTAAAGAGTGCCAGCAAGCTAACAATGAGTGGCAATATCTACAAATAAACAATATAAAAAACTCATGATGCAGCAGCCTAAAGTCTCAATCGTAATTCCAGTCTACAACGCTTCACGGTTTATTGAGCGATGCGTGGAGAGCCTGTTTGCTCAATCGTACAAGAACTTGGAGATATTCCTTGTTAATGACGGCTCAACCGACAAATCGGGCGAACTTATCGATGTGATTGCATCCTCGCAACCTAACGTAATGACAGTTCATCAAGAGAATCGAGGCCCCGCTGTGGCTCGGCGCTCAGGTGCGCTTATGGCAACAGGCGACTATTTGATGTTTCTTGATAGTGATGACACCTTAGAGCCTAATGCGATTGAGTTTTTGGTAAGAAAAGCCGCTGAAGAGAAGCTTGATGCCATTTATTGCGGCTCAAGCCGCATCATCAGCAAAACAGTCATCCCATCACCACCGAGCAAAAAAGAAGGTGTGATGACTGGGACTGAAATGTTGCAACAACTTCTTGACCCTGAGTTTTATTACATCGCATGTATGTGTTTCAGCAAGCGCAAGTTTTGGGATGCCAACATGTTTGTTGAAAACAGGAATATGCCGAGTGAGGACATATTGACTAATATAAAACTTGTAAAGAAATGCGAGCGTGTGGGCTTGTATAACGAGAGGCTCTATAATTATCACTTTGTTGAAACTTCGTTGACCTCAACACGGAGATATTTCAAACAGTCGCTGTGGAAACAATATTTTGAGGAACTACATAAACTGCTTGATGGCAACGAATGGACTCAGGCAATAAGAAAAAACGAAATATACACATTTGGTTTTTATATTGATAAAATTGATGTCAGCGATGAGTGGTACAAGAAAATGCTAAAATACAACGTGAGCAATTATTCCCGCAAAATCAAGGTGCTACATGCGCTGTTGCATTGGCCATGGTTGTTGCGACTATGCGTTAATGGCAACCGCTGGAGAAAAAGAATGCTTAAGAAATAGCATTATTCAAGTTTATAAAGCTTTATAAACTTGAAGGTTAGAGGTTATAGCTTAGAGGTTATAGAAGTTTCGGAAGTAACCGAAACTTGAATAGCATTAAAGAAAAAGTTCTATAAAGGCCCATTAATTTATTGTGTCGTTAAAGTGGCCTCGTGGGGTGGCACACTACTTTTTTCCATGACAACATTATGAATGTGAGCATAATATAGCAGAAGTTGTTGTTAATCCATAGGTCGGAGTACAACAATAAAATTATTATAGCAATAAAGAAAAACAACTGCGAACTGAGGTCTCTCTTAGGATATTTTTTAGGTTTTATCAAAAACAGGCTAATAAGGAATGTCATCATCCAAATGGAACCAATAATGCCTAGTTGCATGTATGTGCTATAGATGTGCGGACTTGTGCCTCGTAACAGCCAGTCATATTCTTTGTTGAAATCGGACTCTTCAATATATTTTCCTCGAGAATAGATGTTTATGCCAAATCCCAAAATATTATTACCTGGATGGGCTGAGAACACCATAGGCATTAATCCCAATTTGGTAAATCGAGGAATATCAAACTCCTCTTCATTCTCATATTTTTCAAGGTATTCAAGACCTTTCTCGAGTTGGTCGATATCGGCGTCAAGGTATTCCTCAAAGAATTCAGAGTCCAGTTTCAATTTGCCTTGACTTTCATTAACAGTGGATGAATAGAAGAAACTACCCACGGCAACTAATATAATTACAAGTGGCGCAAGGAAAGTCATGCGAATTATGTACTTCCGGTCGATGGGCATAAGTAGAACAAAATAGACAATAATAAGACCGAAACTGATCTTTGTCTCATTGAGGAATGTGGGGAAGAGAAGGAAAATGAGTGTCCAGTTCTTATATAGTGACCGCATAATGTTGTTCCGGTCGATGCGTTTGGTCAGCAGGTAGAACGACACATAGTAGATGCAAAAACTCAATACCCCTGAGAATCCATCACCCATAGTTCCTCCAACTTTGTCGCCAGCGCCATGCATGAAAAATTGAAAAAGCACAGCTGGAACTTGAAGCCACAAGAATATGTATAGTTGCTTATCGAGCGATTTCACAAAAAGGTCATGGCGATACTCGGTGGCCCAAAAATAGCGCAAGATGGGAACCATGAACAAGATGGCATTAAAGTATCGGAGTCCGTTGGCCCAAGAAATAAGACTGCCATTATTTATCAAGCAAGTGCTGAAATAAGATATTATAAGAAATGATATAATCATTACCCCACATCAGGTCGCTCACGAAGCCAGTGCACGTGGCAAGCCAGAAGCCTATGAAAAAGAGCCGTTGAAGGATGAATCTTACCTCAAATTTCATGATTAGCGGGGCAACTACTTAGCACTTTACACTTAATTACTTATCACTTATCACTCGACACTTAATCTCCGATCCTCGATCCTCAATCCCCACGCCGCAGGCGCCACTTAAAACTTAACCCTTAAAACTTAACCCTTAACCCTTATTTCTTCTCCTTGCCGTAGCCGTAGCCGTAGCCTGCCGAGAGGCGTGGGTTGCTGTCGTTGAGCACCACAGCGGCATTGTGGAACTGCTTGCGTGCTACCACCTCGTTGAAGTACTTCACGAGGTTGCGCTTGGTATAGTTGGCGCGGGTGACGAAGAGTGTAGCGTCGCCAAACTTCGCCAGCGAGAACGTGTCGCTCACCATGGCGATGGGTGCCGAGTCGATGATGACAATGTCGTAGCGCTCGCGCAACTGGTCAAAGAACTGTGTGGTGCGCTCGCCCAGCAGCAGCTCCGATGGGTTGGGAGGTATGGGACCTGCCACTATCACGTTGAGGTTCTCTACCTCAGGCACTTTCTGGGCTATCTCGTCGATGCTCAGGTCGGAGTTGGAGAGATAGTTGGTAACACCAGGCAGATCCTTGATGTTAAGCATCTTAGCAAGCTGAGGGTTGCGGATGTCCATGCCCACCAGCACCACCTTCTTGCCCAGCAGGGCAAAGGATGAGGCGAGGTTGGTGCTTACAAACGACTTGCCCTCGCCGCTGATGGAAGAGGTGACGAGCACCACTTTGTCTTCCTTGCGGGTCATGAGGAACTGAACGTTGTTGCGCAGCAGGCGGAAGAGCTCGACAATCGACGAGGTCTTGCCGGGCTTGACAACGAGCGAACTGCGGTGGCGGTTGTGGCAAATCTCGCCCAGCACTGGCGACTTGGTGATGTTCTGCAACTCGTCTTGGGTCGAGAACTTGGTGGTGAACATGTTCTTGAGGTAGAGCAACAGCACTGGTAGCATGAGGCCGGCTATCAAGCCAATGAGCAGCACAACAGGGACGTTGGGCGACACGGGCTTGCTCTGGGCATAGGCGTTGTCAACGATCTTGCCCTTGGGGGTGGTGGCGGCCAGCACGAGGGCATTTTCCTCGCGCTTCTGCAGCAGGAAGGTGTAGAGGGCGTTCTGGATGCCCTGCTCGCGATAGAGCGAGCGAATTTCTCGCTCCTGGGTGGGCACCTGGCTCATCTCGCCTTGCGACTCGTTGCTCACCTGGCTTGCCTTGTCGATTTGTATCTTAAGCGCGTTCAGGGTGTTGTTCACGCCCTTGCGAATGGTCTCGCGCATTGCGTCGAGCTGGTTGTCAATCTCCTGCAGAGCCTCGTTGCCGTCCTTGGCGCTCTTGGCGAGCTCGGCACGCTTCATGGCGAGATGGTTGAATGCCCTGATGGAGCCCGAGGCGGCTGTGCTGTCGGCCTCAAAGGGGATGTAGGAGTGATGGTTGCGTGGATCGCTTATGAACTCGTTGATCAAGCTCACGATGCGGTATTGTGCCTCAAGGGCCACAATCTTGTTGTCGGCCTGCTCTTGGCGGGCGATGCTGGCCTTGGTCTGGATGCCCACGTCGGCCATGTTGTGGGCTTGCTTGTAGGCCTCTATCTCGGCCTCGCTGCCGGTAAGGTCTTTATAGATGAGCCCTAAGCGGTCTTCGATGAACTTGGCGGTGTTGATGGCCTGCTCGTCTTTCTCTCGCTGGCCGCGCTCGTTGTAGAGCCTTATCATGGTGTTGAGCATGTCCTTGCCGCGCTTGATGTTGGGGGTCTCCACATCCATGTAGATGGCGTTGCTCTTCTTGTTGAGCACCTTGACGGTCATGTCTTCCATGAGGTACTCGGTGCGCAGCTGGTTGCCGGTGACGCTGGCGTTTACCACGGTTTCCTCGCCAGGCTTGTAGAACTCGGTGGCACGCACCTGGTAGGTGCCATACTTGGTGCTCACGTTCACGGGCAGCGTCTGGTCCTTGAGTTCGGCAAGGGTTTTAAACCGTCCTTTCTTGACTTTGATATCGGTCTTGCCGTCTTCTTTGATGGTGACCTTGAAGTTCATTCCTATCGAGAGAGTGTCAAACACCTCGTCGGGGGCATCAATCTCAATGGGGGAGTTCTTGTACAGGTCCTCGCGGTCAAGCATGCTTTTGCGCAAGGTGTAGAGGCGGTTGATTTTCAACTCCTTCACCATCTTGTTGCAGATGTCTTGCGACCCCATTACCACTACCTCGTCGTCGACGCTGGCACCGCCACCGCCTATCGACAGACTCTTGAGCAGCGACGCGCCGGTGCTGCCGGCGTCATCGTCCTGGTCGACGAGTACTGTTGAGATGACAAGGTATTTGGGCAGTTTGTATTTCAAAAATAGCACCGAGAGCCCAATGCATGCTATGAGCGATAGCACAAAAAGCCACCAGAAGCGCTTGTACTTGTTGTAGACGCTTCCCATGTCTATCATTTTCTCGCCTTGGGCTGTTGTGGTTGCGGGGTTGGTATTCTCTTGGGAATTATTGCTCATGTCAAAAAAGTGGGGTGTGAATGATTGGGTTATAAAGGATTAGTGGTGGAGATGAGGTTATTTTACTGTCAGGGCAATTACCAGCGAGGCAATCACCGAGACGGCACTCACGATGGTCGACACCACGGTGAGCTTGTAGGCGTTGTTTTGGTTATACTTGCTGTTGTCTATACGAATCTGGTTAGGTTCAACATACACCACGTCGTTTTGCTGCAGGTAGAAGTAGGGCGACGAGAAAATGTTGCTGTCGGCAAGGTTCAAGCGGTGATAGGTCTGCTTGCCGTTCTCCTCGCGAATGACCATCACCTTGCTGCGCTCGCCATACTCGGTGAGGTCGCCAGCAGCGCTCAGCGCGTCGAGCAGGGTGTAGCGCTCACTGTCCACATGGATGCGGTGAGGGCTCTTCACCTCGCCCATCACGTTGATATAGAATCCCAGCAGTTCTACTCTCACAAAGGGGTCTTTGACGGTCTGGCTCACTCGGGCAACAATCATCTGCTCCACTTCGCGGGTGGTCTTTCCCGCCACGTTGAGGCGTCCTATCACGGGCATGACAATCTCACCGTCGCGGCTCACGATATAGGACTGCAGGCGGGGCAGGGCTTGTGTGCTCATCTCACCACGGCGGGCAAGGTTGGACTGCGGCTGGTTGAACATGGCAGTGGCCTCGGGAACCGACGAGGATACAATGATCGACAACTCGTCCTCAGGAACGATTTTTATGTCATAACCAGTGCCTTGTGGCATCACTCCGCTGGGGCTGTCGCTCAGGTTGCGAAAGTAGGACAGGGTGTTCTCGCTGGTGGTCTTGCAGCCTGTCAAGGCGAGCAGCGCCACTGCAATTATGATTAAGTTTTTGATGTTCATAACTTTATTTATATATAAGGGTATATTTATATTTAAACGTTTATTTGCGGTTATTATTGTTTGTAACCCCCTTTTTTAGGGATATCTTGGCCAGGAGTTCATCAATGGTCTCCTTGGGAATTGCCATCAGGGCAACAGCACATGCCACTACCATGTAGAGTAGCAGTTGCCACCACTGGTTGAGATAGTGGTAGGGAATAGCGCCTATCAATATCACGGCAATGGCGATTGCCGTGCGGGGGTAGAACGAGAGCTTGAAGTAGCGCTTCATGTCGTTGAGCCTGTAGAAGAACAGCACCAGATAGGAGATGATGCTGGTGGCAATGGCGCCATAGACGCCCAGTTGCTGGACCAGCAGGTAGTTGCACACGATGTTCACTATTGCCGCCAGGATTATTGCCGGCAGGGTGCGGGGGGTGTCCTTGGCACACTGGTAGCCCATGTCGAAGAACGCCGCCAGCGAAAATATCACTGCCGAGATGCCCATGGGGTAGAGATAGCTGGCGCTCTCCTGATAGTTGGCATCAACGATGATGGGGTAGAACATCTTCAGGGTGAAGGTGTAGGCAGTGAGCAGGATGGCAAGCAGTCCCACGTAGCTGTTGAACATCTTGGAGAAGAACTTGTCGCGGTCGGGACTGTTATATTGCAGGATGGCTGTCTCTTGCCATGCCTGGTAGAAGATGGTCGACAGGGTGAGGATGATGCCGTTGAAGCGAAAGGCGACGGCATACACGCCATTCACGTCAAGTCCCAGGAAGTGGTTGATGAACCAGCGGTCGCTGCTGCCCGTGAGCCACCAGCACAGCGATCCAGGTAGCAGTGGCAGTGAGTACTTGAGGATGTCGCGACCCACCTGACCTATTGTTATGTTGAACTTGAAATAGGTGGCAACGATGTGAAGGCGGCATTCCAGGTATACCAGGGCAGCGAAACGTGCCAGGATGTTGGCAAGGAAGATGCCCTTGATGCCCATCCCGCAAAATGCCACCAGCACAATGCTGAACACGCCTATGCTTAGCGATGAGATGATTCCTGCTGCCACAAAGTCCTTGTTGTTGCCCAGGCCACGAGCCACCTGGGCGATGACCTCAAAGAGCGACATCGCTATCAACAGCAGCAGGCAGTACCACACGTAGGCTATGCTCGTGAACATTGCCAGCATTATTGTCGCAACGAGCGACAGCACTATGCTGGTGAGCAGCGTGCGGTAGATGAAGGTGATTATCCTGGTGCGCTGGTTGCGGTCATGGGTCTCGAGCAGGAACCGGAAGGCTCCGTCGCGCAGCTGCAGCGTCACAAAGGGCATGATCAGGAATATCACCGTCAGGCACAGGTCGTAGTAGCCAAAGTCGCTGCGCTCTTTCACAAAGAACGTGTACAATGGCACCATCGCAAATGTGATGATCTTAGATCCCAAATTTCCGATAGCATAAATGCCCAAGTCTTTCAAGAACTTAGACGACCGCTCATGTGTCCCTGTCAATGCCAATTGTTTCTTTGTTTATTTGTTTATGGTTTATTTTTATTGTTTATTGTTTATGGAAGACAGTGGTGTTTTCTTTGTTTATTGTTTATAGTTTATTGTTTATGGAAGGCAGCGATGAGATTATGGGCAATAGGTTGTCTCACAATCGGTTTGCCGGTCGCAAGGCACCGCCTTGCGATAACAGTTCAAAACTGAAAACTGATTACTGAAAACTGACTACTGATAACTATAAACCACGTTGGCAACCGTCTGTCCCACCACTTTTAGCACGTTGGGGTCTATCCACTCGAGGGTGTCGCTGGTGGTGTGCCAGCCGTCGAAGAACCCGGTGCTGCTCTGGGGGCGCATGTCGATGATGTCGATGCACTTGATGCCCATCTTGTTCACCACGATGTGGTCGTCGGTGATGGCGCCGCCAGGGGCGTTGTCGAAGTAGGAGCCATATCCGCTCTGCTGAGCCATCTCCCACACCTCGTCGACCGTGCTGCGAGCATATTCCATCGACATTATCTCCTTGCTGAACTTGGCGCCCTTGGCACCCACCATGTCGAGCAGGATGCCAAAGCGTGGGTTGTAGCCGGCCACATGAGGGTTCTTTGCCCAGTATTGGGTACCCAGAGCCCACGAGTCTTCGTTCTCGTTCTCGCCCCAGTCTTCGGCGTCAACGAGCAGGATGTCGACACCTATGCTTGGCTTTTTGTCCTTCATCAGTCGTGCCAGTTCCAGCAGCACGGCCACGCCACTTGCGGCATCGTTGGCGCCCATCACTGGCTCGTTGTGCTTCGCCGGGTCGGGGTCGTTGTCGGCCCAGGGGCGGCAGTCCCAGTGGGCGAGCAGCAAGATGCGGTCGCCGTTGGCAGGATTGAAACTGCCCACGAAGTTCTTGATGTTAAGCGTTTTGTTGTCGAAGGTGGTGACTTGCGCCTCTTGAACGATGGTAGTGTCGCAATACTCGTTGAGAGTGGCCTCCAGCCATTCGGCGCACTTGCTGTGGGCTGCCGAGCCTGGCACGCGAGCGCCAAAGTCGCACTGCTGCTTCACCATGTCGTAGGCCTTGTTGCCGTCGAAGTCCACCACCGGTGCAGCCGTGGCACTCTGGCTCGAGGCGCTGCTACTGCTGCTGCCCGATTGCTGCGACTTGCAGCCTCCAAGCGCCACCAGTGCTATCGATAATAAAAGAAAAAATCTAAATCTCATTTTATCACTAATTTGTGAACTAAAAAATCAGCATTATGCTTTATAAATTGAGCATTGCTCAAAGCTTCAAGTCCTCTTCATTCTTGGGCTTGGGAGGGTAGTCGACGGTGTAGTGCAGTCCGCGCGACTCCTTGCGCTCCTTGGCTTGGCGCATGATGAGGTAGCCCACGTTGATGATGTTGCGCAACTCGCAGATGCGGCGGCTCACGGTGCTCTCCTTGAAGAGTTTCTCGGTCTCCTCATAGAGGATGTCGAGACGGTTCCAGGCGCGGTTCAGACGCAGGTTGCTGCGCACGATGCCCACGTAGGCACTCATTATCTCGCCCACCTCTTTCTCGCTCTGGCTAATGAGCACCATCTCCTCGGGATGCTGTGTGCCCTTGTCGTCCCAGGCAGGGATATCGGTGCGGTAGTCGTAGTGGTTGCGGCAGGCGATAGCGTGCTTGGCGGCTGCCTCGGCATAGACCACAGCCTCTATCAATGAGTTGCTTGCCAAGCGGTTGCCGCCGTGCAGGCCAGTGCATGAGCACTCGCCCACGGCATAGAGGCGCTCGATCGACGAGCACGCGTTAAGGTCCACCTTGATGCCACCGCACAGGTAGTGGGCGGCAGGTGCCACGGGAATGTAGTCCTTGGTGATGTCGATGCCTATCTCAAGGCAGTGCTTGTAGATGTTGGGGAAGTGGTGCTTGGTCTCCTCGGGGTCTTTGTGGGTCACGTCGAGGAACACATGGTCCTCGCCGCGCTGCTTCATCTCGCTGTCGATGGCGCGTGCCACCACGTCGCGTGGGGCCAGCGACAGGCGGGGGTCATACTTGTGCATAAATTCCTCGCCGGCAAGGTTCCTGAGCACACCGCCATAGCCGCGCATCGCCTCGGTGATGAGGAAGGCGGGACGGTCGCCTGGATGGTAGAGGGCAGTGGGGTGGAACTGGATGAACTCCATGTCCTTAACGGTGCCCTTGGCACGATAGACCATGGCGATGCCATCGCCAGTGGCGATGAGGGGGTTGGTGGTGGTGTGATACACTGCTCCCACGCCACCAGTTGCCATGAGGGTGAGGCGCGACAGGAAAGTGTCGACTTTTCCGGTCTCTTGATTGAGCACATAGGCTCCATAGCACTGGATGTCGCGGGTGCGGCGGGTCACAATTTTTCCCAGGTGGTGCTGGGTGAGTATCTCCACGGCAAAGTGGTTGTCGAAGATGTCGATATTCTTGTGAGCCTTCACCGCCTCGATGAGCGACTCTTGGATCTCGTGGCCGGTGTTGTCGGCATGATGCAGGATGCGGAACTCGCTGTGCCCGCCCTCGCGATGGAGGTCGAAGTCGCCTTTCTCATTTTTGTCGAAGTCTACGCCCCAGTTTATCAGGGCTTTAATCTGTTCGGGTGCTTGTGTTATAACCTGTTCCACGGCTTTTGGGTCGCTGAGCCAGTCGCCGGCAACCATGGTGTCGTGGATGTGCTTCTCAAAGTTGTCGACTTCGAGATTTGTAACGCTGGCAACGCCGCCTTGAGCCAGGTCGGTGTTGGCCTCGTCGAGCGAACTCTTGCACACGAGAGCCACCTTGCCGGTATCGGCAACTTTCAAGGCAAAACTCATGCCTGCCACGCCCGATCCTATAATGAGATAATCATATTTGTAAGTCATAATGGGTTTGTTATGTGTGTGTTATGTTGATAATCAATGTTTCTAGGGAGAGTTAGGAGAGTTGGTTATTAAAATCTTAAGTGCTGCAAGATCATTTAATTGGGGAATGCGTTCTTTACTTTCTCGTCCACCTCGGGAGAGACTTCGGGGTCGGGCTCTTCGGCTACCTGGGGGTCTTGACGGCTGCCAGTGCCTATGTCGTCGCGCACTTTGTTGCGAATGTAATAGGTGCTGTCGTAGCTGCCGTCGGCCGAGTTCTGGGGCATGATGCTGTCGTTATAGGGCTGGTAGGCACCTGTGCCGGCATCGGGGTCCTCGCTGGGCATGGCATTGCTGCATGCCATGATGAAGCGGTCGAGTTCATGGTCGGCGGCAAACTCCTTGTGCAAGTAGTTGAACGCTCGGTTGTTGAGCACCTTCTGAAGGAAGAGCCCCACGAGTGGCAAGGCAGCGCGGCTGCCCTGGCCCTGAGCCGAGCGGAAGTGTATCTGGCGGTACTGGCCGCCCACCCATGCGCCACACACGAGATTGGGGGTGATGGCCATGAACCAGGCGTCGGTGTAGTTGTTGCTGGTGCCAGTCTTGCCGCCAATGCCCACATCGCCAGTGATGTAGCCATTGATGGCGGCTCCGGTGCCGCCAGCGTCGGTGCACACCGCCTCGAGCATGCGACGCATGCTATAGGCCTCATTGTGCGACAGGGCGCGGCTTGGGTCGTCGAGGGCGCGGCTGTTGTAGATCTCTTCTTTCTCACCATTCTTGTTGGTGCGGTAGATGCGGGTCACGAGCACCGGGTTCTTGGGCTGGCCGTCGTTGACCACGGTGGCATAGCTGGTTGCCATCTCCAGCAGGTTCACGTCGCTCGAGCCCAGGCACAGCGATGGGGTCTCGTCGAGGGTCGACTTGATGCCCATGTCGTAGGCGGCCTGCGCCACCTTGTTGACGCCCACCTCGTTGCCCACCTTCACTGCGATGATGTTGTTGCTTCGCGCTATGGCGGCACGCATGGTCATGCTCTGATAAGAGAAACGGCCACTGGCGTTGCTGGGCTCCCACAGCTTGGTGTTGCCGGTCTTGGCGTCACGGTCCATGAGAGGTGTGGCAAGGGGCGAGTCCATGTACTGGTCGCAAGGTCGCTTGCCGTCTTTGATGGCTGCGCTATAGACAAATATCTTGAAAGTGCTGCCAGGCTGATGCTGGGCTCGCACGTTGTCATATTGCCATGTCTTGTAGTCAACATCGCCCACCCAGGCTTTCACCTCGCCGGTGTGGGGGTCCATGGCGATGAAGCCGCAGTGCATCTTGTGGAGCATGTATTTTATTGAGTCGATGGGGCTCATCTCGGCATAGTGGCCGCCGTTGTAGTCAAAGAGTTTCATGCGGCGCTTCTTGTTCATGTAGTAGTCCACCGAGTCGAGGTTCTCGTTGTATTTTGCCATCAGCTGCTTGTAGATGTCGCTACGCTCGGCTTTGTCGGCAACGAAGTCTTTGATCACCTTGCCGTCGTTGCCCACCCAGCAGTCGCGGGTGCCCCACTCGCGGTCGAAGTTGCTCTGAACGGTGCGCATGTGCTGCTTGACGGCCTGCTCGGCATAGTGCTGCATACGTGTGTCGATCGAGGTGTGAATCTCCAAGCCGTCGCGGTAGAAGTCAACGTCGTGGTCTTCGCACCAGTTGCGCATCTCCTCCACCACTGCCATCCTGAAGTAGGGGCAGTTGTCGTTGTTCTCGGTCTCGGGGGTGTACTTCAGGTTGAGGTCCTTGGCCGAGAGGCGGTCAAATTCCTCTTGTGTCAAGTCGTTGTGCTCCAGGGCATTATTGAGCACGGTGTTGCGGCGCTCAAGGCAGCGCTTGGCATGTTTCAGGGGGTTGTAGACCGAGGTGCCTTTCAGGATGCCCACGAGCATCGCGCTCTGCTCGGTCTTGAGCTTTGATGGGGTGGTGTTGAAATAGGTCTTTGCCGCAGTCTTGATGCCAAAGGCCTGATTGCCAAAGTCGACGGTGTTGGCATACATCTCCAGGATTCTCTCTTTGTCGTAGAATGCCTCAATCTCGCTGGCGAGAATCCATTCTTTTATCTTCATGATTATCATCCCCACGCCAGGGATGCGGCACAAGAGGCCACGGGTGTACTCGCGGGTGCGCATCTTGAACATGTTCTTCACCAGCTGCTGGGTGATGGTCGAGGCACCGCGGGGCTTGCGGTGAACGATGAGATCCTTGAGCGCGCCGCCCATGCCGTGGAAGTCGATGCCCCAGTGACTGTAGAAGCGCTCATCCTCGGTGTCGATGAGCAGGCGATAGAACATCGAGTCGACTTCCTCATATTTCACCGGGGTGCGGTTCTCCTTGTAGAACTTGCCTATCTGCTTGCCGTCGGCACTGTAGATATAGGATGCGTTATAGGGGCGGGGCTCCATGATGTCGTGGAGCGAAGGGCTCTTGCCAAAGAGCCACAAGAAATTGGTGTTCACTGCCAGCAGCAGCAACAAGATGGTGATGAATGTGGTGCACATGGCATAGAATCCCTTCACATACCATGGCTTGCCGGCATAGAGGCCCTTGTACCAAGCGTTGAAACGCTTGTAGCGGGCTACTATCGACCGGAATATATTAACAGCCCACGGGATTTTTTTGTGTCTTGACATCTCTAGTATCTATTGTCATTTACTAACAAACTGCAAAAGTAGCAAATAACTCAATACACCACTATCAAAAAACACTTAAAAAAACCTATTTACACATTATTTATAGCAAAAATGCGCCATTTTCACGCCCACGACAGCGCCGTTGTCATCTTTCCATGATGCCTTGGGCTATCTCCTTTATCTTGTCGTGGAACTCTTGAGGAGCCTCGATAATGGTGATGTGGTCGGCAAGGCCCATGTAGAAGCACTCTGTTCTCAGGTCTAACCACAGGGGAGTTGATGAAGAAGGTGTCATGATGATATGTTTTTTAGGGTTATGGGATTTGTCTTTAAATTTCTCATGGCATGAAGCGCTTGATGTGGCTGGCCTTGAATGCCCAGCAGGTGTTTTGCGCCATCTGGCGGGGCAGTGGGGCGAGGCCCTTGGCATCAACGCTGGTGCGGCCCATGGTAATCATGCCAAGCACCTTGCCGTCGCCGTCAAAGACTGGGCAGCCACTGCAGCCGTGAGTGATGTGCTCCACGGTGGATATGTGCTGATAACCAACCTCTTCGGCATCTTGGAGCACCAGTCCCTGGGTTGAGACTTGAAGCAGTTCTTGTGGCTTGAGTTGCCAGCACAGCACGTTGAGGTGAGCATTGCGCTTGGCGTCGCTCGTGGCTAGCGACAGCGGGCTTTTCAGTCCTGGCACAGGGTAGAACGCCACGTCATAGCCCAGGCGGTCGTCGGCAGGCAGAATGCGGGGAATCCACTTGTCGTGCTCGAGCACGTGGAAGTCGTTGCCGTTGCGCACATAATATACTTGTTGCGAGTCAATTACATGGCCCGCAGTGACTAGATAATCGTCGATGCAGAATGCCGTGCCGGCAAAGGAGCGCACATTTCCCATCTGCCTGAATATGGGCATTACATAAGGTTGAAAGGTATTATCATCCATAGAATTTGCAATATTATTTTACTACCTCTTGCAAATCCTGTGCCAAACAAGATTGATGGCAGTTATTACTGGAGGCGACGGCGCATGATGGTGCTTGTCACAAGCGAGGTGACAAAGCCTATGGCTGCCACAAGCAGCAGCACTACCACGACGTCGGTCCACACCACTTGCACGGGATAGGCGTTGACGATGACCTGCGACGGGTCGGCACTGAGTTTTAGCCACCCAAAGGTCTGCTGGCCCAGGCACAGCAGCAATCCCAGCACCACTCCCAGCACAGCACCCAGCATGGCGATGAGCCATCCCTCGGCAACAAAGATGCGGGTAATCTGCTGGCGTGTGGCGCCCAGGTTCTGGAATGTGGCTATGCTCTCGTCTTTCTCGATGATGAGCAGCGACAGGGTGCTGATGACGTTGAACGTGGCTATTATCATGATGAATGCGAGCAGCAGGAAGGTGACCCATTTCTCCACATTCACCATTCGGAACGACTCCGACTGCTGCATCAGCCGGTTTTTCACTTCATAACTGGGACCCAGCACTTGTGCAAGTTGCTTCATCACCTCGCTCTCGTGAGCGCCAGGCTGCAGTTTGAGCTCAACTTGTGTGGCTTGGGTGTCGTAGTCAAAGAGGTTGCGGGCAAAGTCGAGTGGCACGAAGATGAGGTCTTGGTCGTAGGAGTTTTGCTGAACCTGGAAGATTGACGACACAAACACCGAGTCGCTCGTGAAGGCATCGATGGGGTTGGCAATGTTGACGCGGCCCACACGGCGTGGGGCATAGAGCTGCAGCATGCGCAGGCCGTTGGCACGAAGCCGCAGGTTGACGGCAGGGCCAATGCCCACCACGGCAAAATTAGACACATCGTCCTGTAGCGCATAGTTGCCGTCGATGATAGTGCTGTCGATGGCGTTGATCTCGTGATAGTTGGGCGGCACGCCTTTAATCCTCACTGGCATCTGATAGTCGGCATAGATGGCGAGTGCCTGGTCTTCGAGCACGGGCATTGCCATTGCCACACCTGCCACCTTGCTCGCAGCGGTTATCACGCTGTCGGCATCATTAATGGTCTTGCCTTTCACCGCGGTGATGGCAACCTGAGGGTCGAGCCGAGCCAGGCGGTCCTGGATCACACCCTTGAAACCGTTGAACACGCTCAGCACGCACACCAGCGCAGCAGTCGTCACCACCACCCCGCATATCGAGATGATGGAGATGATGTTGACCGCGTTGTGAGCCTTCTTCGACTTCAAGTAGCGGAGCGCTATTTTAAGTGGCAGCGACAATGGAGCTATCAGTTATCAGTAGTCAGTTATCAGTAGTCAGTTATCAGTAGTCAGTTATCAGAAAAGCAGTCGAGCGCTCGAGCTATCGAACAATCGAACAATCGAACAATCGAGGGGGCGAACAGTCGAGCTATCGAGCAGTCGAGCTATCGAACAGTCGAGCTATCGAACAGTCGAGGGGGCGAGTCCTTTGTCCCTTGTCCTTTGTCCTTTGTCCTTTGTCCTTTCATCCCCGATCCCCGATCCTCGATCCCCGATCCTCGTGCGAAGCACTACTTCTTGAGCAGTTCGTCGATGTGCTCGATGTAGTCGAGTGAGTCGTCGATGTAGAACACCAGTTCGGGTGTCTTGCGCAGCTGGTTTTTCACGCGCTGAGCCAGGGCAAAGCGTATCGACTTCACGTTCTTGTTCACGTTGTCGATAATTTCCTGACCGCGCTCGCTGGGGAACACGCTCAGGTGCACTCTGGCAATGCTCAGGTCGGGCGACACGCGCACGTTGCTCACGCTCACCAGCACACCGCCCATCTTGGCAGTCTCGGCCCTGAAAATCTCACTCAGGTCTTTCTGTATCTGTCGTTGTATCTTCTGTATTCTTGTTGATTCCATATTATTGTTGTTATTTATAATATGCAAAGTTACTATTTTCTCTTGAAATGTGAGCTATAATGCAACACATTTTTCAAAACTGTCCAGCATTAGTGGAACCCCTGTTGGTGCTTGCGCCACAAGAGTGGCGTTCAGCGAAATCCCTGCGCTGGTGTGCCTCTTGTGTTCTTTATATTTTTTTGTATCTTTGCAAAAAATAAGTCATAATGCAATACACCCATCAATACTATTATCACCAGGGCAAGCTTGTCACAAGGACAGTGTTGCACATCTTGCTGGCTGTGGTGCTGGTGGCTCTTGCCGTCTTTTGCTTTATGCGCTGGGACCTCTCGTTCATGTTCACCGAGTGGCAGGGCTATGTGATCCTCGTCCCCTATTTCCTTATAACTCTGGGTGTTATCCTCACCATTTTCAATAACTTCAGGAAACTCTCGATGACCTCACGTGGCATCCCTGCCCTTGCCGTCGACGACGAGCATTTTGTCTTTATGGACAAGAGTGGGCTGGCTACGGTGGTCCACTTTGAGGACTGCGACAGGGTTAGATTCAAGAGCACTTACAGCCGCATTTGTGGCAAGCAGCTCAAGCTCAGCATTAAATATCACAGCAAGGTCGACCCACTCGTGACCACCACCATGGAATTTGACCTCACCGAATTAGACCAATCGCAATTCACGATTGAAAAGCAACTTAAAAAGGTGTACCATAAGTACAAGAAAGAGCATGAGTCTTCCTCTACCTGAAGAACTGGATGATGAGGTAGATGAGCAGCAGCACAAAGATTATCACACCGCAGCCGGGCAGTGAGCATGAGCACTGGCGCGAGCGCGGCATCTCGCCTGTCTCGCCTGGGGCAAGGGGCTGCTGGGGGTCGGGTTGTTGCGACTCCTGGCTGTAGCGGCGTTGCTGCTGCCAGTACACGCTCTTGATATTGGTGTTGTGCTCGATAAGGATTTTGCGCGGATGAATGCCGTCGAAGGGCGCCACCACCTTGTTGTCCTCAAGCTGCTGCATCAGTGTCTCGGCACGCTCGGGGGGTATCTCAAAGTAGCGCTGCAGCATGGGCAGGGTGAGAGCGTCGCACGTCTTCACATAGTCGACTGCCGCAAGATACAACGGGTCAAGCCCCTGGGCTATCTCCTGGTTGTGGTAATACTCCTCGCCCTTGAATTGTGGTGGCTCGGGCTGGTAGGGCTTTAGTTCCTCGAGTGGTGCTTTTTCAGTAGGTATATAGGCAACGTTGTCAACGATTTTGAGCGTCGACATGCAGCGAGGACAAGTGATGGTGTGGTTAACCTTAGCGAGCTCTTCGTCGCTATTGAGTTGTATTTTGAATTTACGATGAGCAGATTTGAATTTAAATTTGAAGAATAGTAGCGGGCTACATTTCAAGAATTTAAGTTAAAAGATGCCAGCATAAATCAAAATACGACCAACACCTATTATAACTTTTTCTTAATTTATAGAACCCACCTATATAATTATAACACATCAAAGTTGCCACCAACCAGTATATACACTATAAAGAATAGGGCAACGACAATGACTGTTAGCGTTATGCACCCCAGCAGGCTGAAGATTCCTTTAGGTGACTGGCCGGGATTGATGTTGTTCTTGCTAGATGATGGTTTGCGTGTTTTACTTGCCATGGGGGGTCTAACTCGTTGTCTTGGTGGGTAAACAGGGCGGGCGGCATTACTGGGATAGGGTTGCGGCTGGCGCATAGTGCTGGCAGCGCCCGCCGTCGCTTGTGACCCAGTTCCACGATAGGTGGGAGGCTTAACTTTCACATAGTTGCCACACTTGGGGCAGTAGCTCACTCCTTGCCTGAGGAAGGCACCGCAGCGCTTGCAGTAGCGAATCACATCGTCCTTGTGAGGCGCAGGAGCAGGGGCAGCGGGCTCGGGTGCTTTGTAGGCTGGAGGGGTGGCAGTGGGGCGTGTCTCGGGTTCGGGCACACTTTTCACGCTCGGTGCCGGCTGCGACTGCGCTGTCTCCTCGTTGTCATAGTCTTGATAGTCAAAGTCGCGAGTGTTTTGCTCAAACCCCTCGAGGTCGATATCGACAAGGCACTGGGGGCACAGGTAGTGCCCCTCAAGCCTCTCGATTTCTTTAATCGACACGTCGATATGTTTCCCACAATTGGGACAAAAAATATGCATTATAGTTAAGTGCTATAGTATAATTTAGTGTGCTATAGTATTTTAGCGTATAGATATCCCACTATTCCACTATTCTACTATTTCACTGTTCAACTATTCTACTATTCAACTGTTCCACTACTCATAGTGCACGATGGCTTTCACCACGATGTGCCACTTGCCGTTCTCGAGCTGGGCGCGGCCGGCGCGGTCGGTAATGATGCGCGACTTGCCAGCAGTCGACTGGATGTTGTTGCCCGAGCAGGCGCGGGTGAGGGTGTCGCCAGGCATGAGCAGTGCGAGTTTGTGGGCCTCGGTCTTGTTGATAACGGTGAACGAGCCGCTCTTGCCGTTCATTGTGGTGAGCTCGAAGATGGAGTTTCCTGGCTCATATTGCGACGAAGAGCGAGAGAAGTTGTCGTCCTCATCGGGCTTGGCCATAAACAGGATGCGTGGCTCGCCAAAGGCGGGAGCAGACTTTGCTGCTTCCTTCTTGGGCTCGGCGGGCTTTGGCTCCTCTTTCTTGGGTTGCTCAAACTTCTTGGGTTCCTCCTTCTTAGGCTCGGCCTTCTTGGTCTCTTGCTTGGGCTGTGCAGGCTTGTTGTCGAAGTTTATCTTGGCAGTCTGTGCAATGCCGTCTTTCTCGTCAAGCTTGTTCTGCGACTTGTGCTGGTTCTTGGGCTCGTGGTTTGCCACGGCAACACCTTTGCTCTTGAGTTTGTCAATCTGCTTTTGCAGGTTGTTGATGTCGTCCTGGCAGTCGCGCATGATGGCTTGGCTCTCCTTGCGAGCCTGGAAAGCGAGGAACGAACCTATGGCACCCAGTGCAAGACCCAGGATCGACAGGATGTAGAGCAGGCCGTGACCGCCGTCGTTGCTGCTGGCTTCCTCTTTGGCTTCGTCTTTGGTAGCTGTCGAGTCGCTGGCGTTGGTGATTTGCTGGGCATCGGCAGCCTCGGGGGCGGCATTGGGGATAACGGCGTCGCCCTGGGTGTTCACCTCATTGCCGGTGTGGGTAGCGACATATTTCTCCACATCGCGCTTAACACCGTTCTTGATTACTGCGCCCTTGTCATACTCGGCAGCAATGGTCTCGATGAGCTTGTTCACGTCGCCAGTCTCGTTCTCATGAGCTTTGAGCTTGTCGTGGAATTTCACCCAGTTGGCCTTAGCGCCATACATCACTTTAAGGTCTTCGAGCGAGTAGTTCTCGTTGGTGCGCGAGATCACTTTGTCCTCGGCCTGAGCAAATCCCAAGTCGGTGGCAATCCACTGGGCACCAATGGCAAGACCGTGGTTCCACTGACCTTGCGACAGGTTTTTAGATGTCTCTTGAGCGCTGGCGCTCATTGCAGTCATGCAAGCCATGACGCACACTAAGATAAATAGTACTTTTTTCATTTCGATAAATAATTATTTTGTTATTGATTTGTTTTTTCTTCTCGTTATACAGTGCGTGATATCACTTCGTTACACAGGTTCTTGAGCAGGTTGTGGCGAATGATGCCAATGATGGGGTAGAAGAACGGCACGTCTTCAATCACCTCGTCGTTCTGGTATCGGCCCTTGAGGTAGTTGCCAATGCCGGCTGTCAGGTAGTTGCCCATGTCATCGCCTATCACGTTGCAGAATATCTTGAACACCTTGTTGTCGATGCCAAACTCGTCTTTTATCACGTTGTCGCACAGGGCAATGAAGAAGTCGTTGAACTTCGACACCTGCTCTATGAGCTTGTCGCGGGTCTCGATTTCATAGACGCTCTTGATGGTCAACGGCTTGTCGTCGAGCATCGAGTAGCAGTATTTCATCGCGTTCACGTTGCGGGGGGTGAGGCGGTTCACGTCCACGTTGCCATCCATGCGCAGTGTCTCGAGGTTGATGCCGCCGCGGCTGGTGATTTGCTTGGGATTCTTGTGCTCTATCTTGATGGAGAAGTGCTCGGTGTACTGCTTCTCAAACACACGCTCGAGAATCAGCTGCGTGAGCTCTATCACCTGGTCCTTGCTGCCCAGGATGTTGAGAATCTTGGAGCCTGTGCCGCTAAAGTAAATCTGCTTGGGCATCTCATAGTTGCGTGCCTTCATCGACTGGGCGATGTAGTAGATGATGGCGGCATAGAAGTACATGAAGATGAGTTTGCGCTGGGCATCGTTGCGCAGCAGGGTGTTGTAGCTGTAGATGTTGCGGTCCACCTCGCGCAGCTCGCGCAACTGCTCCACATTCTCAATCGAGAACAGGAACGCGTTAACGTCTTGCGAACGCTTGCGCTTGAGCACGTCTTGCAATATGCTGTTGAGGTAGCCAATGTCGTTGTTCTTGGATATCAGCCGCTTGAAGTACTCGCCGTAGTGGCGTATCAAGGGGTTGTTGTCGGCGTCACGCTCGGTGAAGGCGTCGCCAAAGATGGCGTCGCCAGCAAAGCGGAACGACGAGATTGCCACTGGCTCGGTGTCGAGGCGGTTGGCAGTGGGCTGATAGATCACGGTGTCGGTGGTGCCGCCGCCTATGTCGATCGACACAAAGCTGCCGCCGCTCACGTCGTCGCCTTTGTAGAAATAGGCTGGAGCAATGCTCTCGGGGTAGGCGTGCAGGTGGCTGGTGTCTTCGCCAAAGTAGGTGTGATACAGTTCGTTCCACGTGTCGTCGAGCTTGCGACGGTCGCTGCCGCCCATGCTCACGGGGAAGAAGTAGACGATGCTCGTGCGGTTGAGGTCGCCATTCTCAAGCAGCACTTTGGCCTTGATGAGCAGCACGAGCTCTCGCAGGAACTCGCGTGACAGGGTGATGTCACCCATCCACTTGAGGTTGGTGGTGATGTCGTAGCCGTCGAAGTACTGGCGCTCATAGAGGAACGGGATGTTGATGTCGCCAAAGAGCTTGTGGCCTCCAGTGCTTATCTCGTTGCGTGCCAGGGCACTGCGCAAGGGGAATCCATACACGTTGTCGATGTCGCTGGGCAGGAACTCCACGCGCTGCAGCTGGTCGGCAAAGAGCAGAGTGCCGCGCTTCAGGAGCGATGCTATGAGCACCTGTCGCTCGCCGTGCGAGAATTCCAGGCTGTGGGCATCCTGACCGCGCTCGCTCCACTCGACGTGGCTGTTGGTGGTGCCAAAGTCTACGGCAAATATCAGTTCCTTGCTGCTTGCCACATAGGGTTTCCACAGTGGTATGATATATCCCGAGAAACTGCCCGATGGGTTGGTGACCTCGGCCTTGACGATGTCGAAGGCGCCTTCCAGGTCGTAGTACATGGTGTTGTAGGTGCCCTGGGTGCGGTGCTTGAAGCTGGTCTTGAGGCCGTCGACGCTCATGCCGTCACGGTAGAACGAGAGCGACGCGCTGCCGCCCTCTATCATCGAGAACAGCTGCACGGTATAATCGTCTTTATAATTGGTGCGCACAAAGGGGAATATCGCTGTCGAGAACACTGCCTTGGTGATGATGCGACCGGTGCCGCGTTTCTCGTCAAACTGCCACGAGGGGTCGTCGATGGGGTAGTAGTTGCGGGTGAGCTCGATGTGGCGCTTCTTCAATGGGATGCGCAGGGTCACATTGACCGAGCCGTCGGTCAACTCCTCCATCTCGAGCATGTTGCGGCCGTTCACCTGCTTGGTGACGTCGCTGGCGTTGAAATACTTGAAGAACTCCTCGGTCAAGGGCAGCAGGTACCCGTTGTTGCTCCTCATGGTCTTGTTGATGATGTTGCCACCAAAGTAGTGGTCTTCGTCGACGGGTCCTGAGAGCATAATCAGGGTGTCTTGCAGGAAATCGCCAGTGGTGAGGAAGGGGTAGATGATGCTGGTGTCGGGGAGCTTGCGCTTGCTAATGGGGGTGTTGCCCACAAAGACCTGTGTGGAGCTGTCCCACTCCTTGTCGATGTAGATGTAGTGGTCTACGCTGCCGTTGAAGTTGTTGCGCAGCACCAGTGGCAGAGTGCCCTCCACATGGCGGGTGGGAGCGATGACGAAGTCGCTGCTTGCTGCCGAGGTCTTGATGTCGCGGGCGCGCTTGTGATACAGGCGTGCGCCCAGGATGGTCACCTCATCGTCGCCAACAAACGGGTCAAACTCCAAGTCGAGCCTCTCTACCAGGCGTGGAGCCAGCTCTTGATTGAGTGCCTCAAGGTTGGGCATCACTTGGGTGAGACGGTTGTAGAGCAACGGCTTTTGCTGCATGATGATGTCTTTGTTCTTGAGCATGTAGTCATACACGCCTTTCACCGCCATGCGCAGCGTGGGGAACGCATTGAAGAGCATGAACATGTAGTACACGAAGTCTTCGTCGCGCTGCCACAGGTCGCGGGTCTCGCTGTCGAAGAGCGAGATGCCTTGCTCCACCTTGATGCCGGCAATGGGCTGCTCACTCTCGCGAGGCACGGCAATGGTGAGCGATGCGGGCGATGTGGCACCTATCACCTGGCTGTTCCACAGCAGGATGTACCAGTCGGTGAGCAGGTTGAAGTTGTACTTGCTGTCGCTGGCAAGAAACAGGTCGAGGGTCTCGCCATAGAGCTGGTGCTCAGGCTCGCTCTTGAGGCGGGCAATCTGCTCCTCACGGTTCCAGCGCACGATGTGCAGGTAGTCCTTGTGGTTCTCGAAGTCGAAGAACAGCTGTGCCACGTCGAGGGCATTCGACACCAGGCGCTTGTCCATCATCGAGCCACTAAGCCTTGCATTGCTGGCAAGGTGCTCAAAGGCGTTCTTCACCAGGTCTAACTGGGCAAATGGGCTGGGAATCGCCGTCCTGGGGTTCTCGCTCATGCCGCCGTTGGGGTCCTTTATCTGCCTTATGTCGTCGTCAACATAGGGTGCCACTGGAATCCAGTCTTGAGCACTGGTCTTCGTTGTCTTGTTGTTATATGATAGTACTTGACTCATTGCAGTTGTCAGTTATCAGTTATCAGTTATCAGTTGTCAGTTATCAGTAGTCAGTGAAATAGTTGAGTAGTAGGGCAGTAGAGTAGTTTATAGTGATTGCAGTGCCTTTAATCTCTTCACTGTTTTCCATAAACCATAAACTATAAACCATAAACTCATTCCACGTTCCACGTTCTTCGTTCCACGTTCTTCGTTCCACGTTCCACTAATTGATATTATCGTAGCGGTCGGTGATGATTTTCTCGGCTGCGGTGTAGAAGAGGTCCATGAGCTTCAACTCGGGGTTGCTGCCATAGCGGTTGTTGTCACGGCTCAGCTTGTTCATCTCGGCCTTGAACACGTCGTTGTCCACCTTCTTGCTGCCAAAGAGGCTTTTCTTGGTCAGCACTTTGTGGATGGCCTTGGTCATGTCCATCTCGCCCTCGTTGAAGAGGGTGACATGGCGGCGGTTGTGCAGCAGCTCGGTGAGCCACTCGATGTAGCTGGCAAAGAACTGCTGGGTGAGCACGCGGTAGAACTGTGTGCTGGTGAACTCGCGGGTAATCTTGGGGTTATCCTCGGTGAAGCCCTGGCCTATGATGTTGTTCAACCCTGTGCGCAGGAAGATGTAGAGCAGGTGAAGCTTCACCAGCGGGCGATAGATGAGCTGGCGCGTCTCCTGGCCAAATACCGAGAAGTCGACAAAGTCGGTGTCGTGCTCCAGGCCATACTCAAAGGCCTTGGTGGGTAAGGGCTCGCCAGTGACGCCGTCGGTGAGGTCGCTGTCGCTCATGCTCATGAACTTGAATGGCGCCATAGCACCCACCATCTCGATGAGGTGGGCGGGGTCGTGCTGGTCGCGCTTGTCGCCTGGGTCGTAGGCATAGGGGGCGTTGTGACCGTGGTCGCCCAGGTAGAAGATGGCGTTCACGGCGTTGTCGCCATTGCCGGTGAGAGTGTTGTTATAGTACTCGAGCGCACTCTGGGTCTTGACAATGAAGTCGGAGTTGTCGATGCGCTTGTCGTTCTTGTCGTCGCTCTCCATGAGCGAGAAGTAGGGGAGTACCGTGAGACCGCCTATCGGGGCGCGCTGCAAGAAGGCTTTGTTCTTGGAGTCGATGTTCTTGGCTTGGCGAATGTTCTTGACCATGATGGGGAAACCTGCCGCACCAGTGCCGCCAAAGATGCTGCTGATGAAGAAGATGCGGTCGCCGTCGGCAAAGACGTTGGCAAACGCCTTGAACTCGTTGCTGTCCTTGATGCTGTTGAGCGCCACGCTGCCTATGTTGGGCGACCCCACGAAGCCTATGCTCATCTTGTTCTCGAGCTGATAGTCGGCAAAGAGCAGCGACGTCAACGCCTGGTTGGGCTCGTTCATGGTGTTGTAGCTGATGAAGTCGCGGAACTTGTAGTTCTCGACAGCCGCCAGGTTGAAGATGAAGGAGTCGTCGAGTGGCACCTGGCTGCTCGACACCACTTCTTTCAGGGTCGAGATCTTGGTGGCAAAGAATCCGTTGGCATTGGCGTTCTTGCCATAGAGCTTCTCGCGAATGGTGCCATAGGCACTGAGCAGGCGCTCGGTGCGCTTGAGGTCGGCGTTCGACTTGTGAGGGTCGATGATGATGGGCACTATCTCCAGGTCCTGGATGGGACGGCCGTCGGCGTCAACAGGCCGCACGCCAGCAGCACACAGCATGATCATCGATTTGAGCACTCGCGAACCAGTGCCGCCTATAGCAAATATAAATAGTTTCATTTATGTTTTTTTATTCATTAGTCGTTGACAGTGATATCGTGACAAAACACTCAATCTATCACTTATTAGTACCTAACTCACTTAACATTAATATTTTATACTTAACACTTAACACTTAACACTTAAAACTTAAAACTTATCCCGTTCCACGTTCCACGTTTCCCGTTCCACGTCATTGCGGAATAGGCGTATGGCGGCAGTTGCTGCTCCACCATCTTATCGAGAACGAAGCTATCACAAAGGTCAAGGCAGTGAACAGCACGTTGTAGAACGCAAAGGTGAACTCGGCAGTGCCGTAGTCAAAGCCTTCGAGGAAATGGGCTATCACGATGTAGCACACCACGGGAGTGAGCACGGCGGTAATGCCCAGCATCGCCAGCCAGTGATACCAGCGGTCGAACTTCACCGAGTTGATAACATAGTAGTAGATTGCTGCCATGCCCCACGACATTGCCACGGTGATGGCGGCTACCGAGCCATAGGCCCCGGTGTTATACATCTGGTCGCTGAAGCCGTTCACGTTGTAAACAGCCTCATAGAGCTCTACCCTGAAAATCCAGAACAGAACACTCACCACTGCTCCCAACACTAGAAATATTACTTTGTCTCTCATGTTTTATTGTAATTATAAATCAATTTCAGTCTTCGAGTTTAACAACAATTTTGCCATAGCTGTCGTTGCCAGCCGAGAAGGCATCATATATACCTTGCAAAAAGCGTTCCAAACCAAAGGTGGTGGTCGAGAAGTCGGCGGCATGGGGGTTGATGTCGCTGGTCGACGACGAGGTCTTTATCCACTCCGGGAACTGGTTGGCAAGGGTGATGCTCAACTCGTCGCGTGAGGTGGCAAACTTTCCCTTGGCAGTAATCAAGTGGGTCATGCCGTCGAGGTAGCTGCGGTTGTTGTTGGTGATATCGTCGGGCTTGATGGCACGAATTGTGATGTCAAAGCCACTCTGCGACTGCACGTTATAGTTTGCTGCATTGGTCAGGAACGCATCGTCCTTGGCAAGGGGCTTGAGGTTGGCTGCCAGGGTAAAGCACAGGATGCCGGTCTCGCGGTCGCCCTCGCAGTTGGTGAGCTGGTTCTGCTCGCTGCGCGACTGGCGGAAGCGCCCCACGTTGTCTTTCCAGTCGGGGATGACCTTCACGTTAATCTCGCTCTGTGCCTGGTTGAAGCGGTAGCTGTTCTTCAGGCCAGCAGGACGCAGGAACTTGGCAAAGTTGTCGTCGCCGTTCATGCGGTCGATGGTCGAGGCATCGGCAACGATAATCAGGTAGAACGGGCGCTTGCCGTTATAGGCAAAGGGAGCGCCGTTGTAGGGGTAGTACTGCCCGTTGTAGTCGCCCATGAGCTGGTTCACGATTATCGACTTGCCCTTGTAGGTCTTGAAGATGCTGGTAGCCACGCTGTTCTCCTCGTTGAGGATTTTCTCCACGCTCACGTCGGCAGTGTTCTGTGGCGAGTAGATGAGGTCGGTCACGAGCACGCTCACGTTGCCGGGCTTCTGTGCCTGGATTATCTTCTCAAAGATGAGCTTGAAGTCGGTATAGCTGGCGTTGCCGGTTCCCTTGGTGCTCTCATAGATGTTGCGGTCCTGCAGGAACGAGTCCACGCTGCCGCTGTAGGGGTAGATGTTGTCGTTCACAATGTTGATCTTCACGCCCTCCTTGCTCGGGAAGAAGTTGATGAGGTCGTTGACGGCTTTCTTCAACTGACCACCGCCTCCAGGAGTGTCGTAGGGGGTCATCGAACCGCTGCGCTCGAAATATACTGTGAGCGTGAGCTCTTTAAGGCCGTAGCCTGTGATGTCCCACGTCATGGGAGGGCGCAGGCTGCTGCCCACCTCGTTGATGTACTTGCCCAGTGCCTCAATGTTGATGTCGCCACTCTCGGTCACGAAATCGGCATAGCTCTTGGGGTTCTCTTTTATCAGGGCGCATATCTTGTCGTAGCTTGCCTGGGTGGTGTCGCCATCGATGAACGCTTTTTTCACGGCCTTTTCAAGCCCGCCGCCACCGCACGAGGCTGTGACAGCCATCACTGCAAGCATCACCACCGCGATGCTCACAACGCTATATACTCGTCTTATCATCTTCATTCTCAATGTGTTTAAAAACAAAGTTTTTAATAATACTGTTGTATTGTAAGGTGCTACTTCACCTTTAACTTGCAAAACTACAAAAAAATCTTCACTTACACATTAATTAAACAAGAATTAATAAAATTTTTAATAACGGGAACAAAAAATGCGAGCGAAAAGAAGAGAAAAAAGAAATTTTCTTCTCCTCTCACTTTGTGATAAAATAACTTGAGCTCTAAGAATTGTAATATAATGATAACAAGGGTGTTGGCAACTCCTTCCTAAGACAGGAATGGTTGGGGGTGGTATGATAGTCTTAAGGAATAAAATTTCGAAATTTTCATACCCCTGATGGGCACTTCGTGACAGGAGGCAGTTGCAAACTAGATAAACCACAGATTTTTCAGATTAAACAGATTTCTACTTTTTTATTGTTCTGTATTTCAGGCGATTAAAAAATCAGATTAATCTGTTTGATTTGTGGCTTATATTGGAGTTTTGCAACACCCTCCTACAAAATGAGAATCTTGGAATTTTTGCAACAGCCTTAGGAAAACCACACTACGAAATTCCCGATTTTTTTTTGAAAAATACCCACTTATCGCCGAGTAAAAATGAAAAATGGGTGGCGATAACCCCGATTTTTTGCGTTTTTTTAGTGATGTTCATCTTGTCTCGCAAAGGGGGAAATGTTTTATGCGAGTGATCAATGAACCACACCCCACCAAAGGCTCAAGCTCTTTACTGCCTGGCGCGGCCGATTTGGGGACTTGAAAGTTACAATTTCATATCTCTAAACCCATGCAAAAAGAGCATTTGCACACAAAATATGCACAAAATTGCTCAACATTTTTGCCATTAAATAAAAAATGTATACCTTTGCGTGCTATTTTTGTGAAGTAGCCTAATTTGCAAATAAAAACATAAAAATCATTTATAATGGCAGCATTAGAAAAAATCAGAAAAAGAGCCGCAATTCTTACAATTGTGATAGGCGCAGGCCTACTTGCTTTTATCCTTGAAGAGGCTGTGCGTGCGTCGGGTGCTTTTACCACCGACACTCTCGCAGCAAAGGTTGGAGATGAGAAAATTGAAATGCAAGAATTCCAAAATCTGTCGCAAGCTAGACAACAGCAAAACAACGACACCAAGACGGATCCTGCTGTGATGCAACAGCAAATCTTGCAAGAGATTATTCAAGAGAAACTGTTGTCACAGGAGTGTGACGATGCTAATATCATCGTTTCGGGTAACGAGGTTTCGGAGCTCATGGTGAAGAACCCACCACAAGCTATCGCTCAAATTTGTCAGCAAAATGGCATCGACCCCAAGAGCTTGCTTGACCTGCTCAAGAACCCTAACGCCGACCCTAACGACCAGAGCTTGCAGCAAGTGCGCGCTATCTATGAGACCGAGGCACAAAAGCTTGCCAACCAGCTCATGCAGGCCAAGCTGGGCATGCTGCTCATGGGTTGCTTGCAGGCCAACGACGTGGACATCCAGCTCACCAAGGAAGAGAGCGCTGTCTACGATGTTACCTACGCTAAGGTTGACTATGCTACTGTCGACGACAAGAACATCAAGATTAGCGACAGCGACATCCAGGAGGCCTATAATAAATATAAAGAGGTATTCCGCCTCAATGAAGAGGCCCGTCGAGTTCACTATATCAAAGTCGACGTTGACCCATCGGCCAAGGACAACACTGCTGCAGCTGCTAAGATCAACAAGATTTACAACACTCTGCAGGCCACTCCTGGCATCAGCGGTGTGCGCTCTAACAGCGACGTGGTTCTCGACTCGGTAACTACCACTAAGAACGACCGTCAGGTCTTCACTGCCGATGGCAAGAACGAGAGCAAGGACGCTATCTTCAACACTCTTATCGAGGGCGGCCTCAACAGCTGCCAGAAGAAAGACCCCACTGGTCGCGACCGCAACACCATGATGTATAAGGTGACCAGCACCTACCAGTCAATCGACTCCATTGGTCTCGACATGGTGATGGTTCAAGGTCCTAAGGCTCGCCAAGACTCTGTTCTGGCATTGCTCAAGGGCGGCATGGCAATCGACTCTCTCGCTGGTAACCCCAACATCCAGATCCAGAAGGCCAACGCTCAGAACCTGATGCGTCCCTACTACCTGCCCGACTCACTGCGCACTAAGATCAACAGCAACGCCGGTGGCGAGTACTTCACTTGGCAAGCTACCAACGAAGGCGCTATGTTTGCTAAGGTGGCACAGTCGATTCCTTCTACCACTTTCTACAACATCGCCCGAGCAAAATATGTGAACTATCCAAGCGAGGAAACCAAGACCAAGCTTCAGGAAGACTTGCAGAAGTATCTCAACAAGAACAAGGACATCGCAGCATTTGAGAAGAACGCCAAGGCTGCTAAGTATGAGGTTGTTGAAGAGGTTATCAATCCTGCCACCACTCAGCTAGGTGCTCAGCGCTCGCAGTTTGGCATGATGCCAGGTATCCCCGATAGCCGCAAGGCTGTGAAGTGGGCGTTTGAGAACAAGCCTGGCAGCATCTCGCAAATCTTTGCCGACGACAATGCCCTCGTGGTTATCGCTGTCGACGAGGTTTACAAGGACTACATGCCTGTTACCGACCCAACAGTGAAGAACCAGCTCACCGAGCTCATCAAGAGCGAGAAGAAGGGCGAGTACCTGATGAAGCAGTACAAGGGCAAGGCTAACAACGTTGCTGGCTATGCAGCCCTGATGAAGACCAACGTTGACAGCGCCAGCGTTTCGATGGGTGCTCCTCAGCAGATGCTCGAAGGCCGTGTATCGGGTCTCATCGCTGGCCTCGGCCAGAAGGCTCAAGGTAAAGTGCAGCTCGTGGCTGGACGCAATGCCTTCTATGCCGTTCAGGTCAATAAGATTAACCCCGCTCGCGACCTGCCCAAGCAGCAAGTGGCTATGCAGTATCGCCAGCAGCACTTCCCCATCCAGCAGATGCTTAACGCTATCCTGCAGGGAAGCCGCAAGGTGAAGAACAACCTCATCAAGTTCAGCTAATTAATAGCACTTGATTAGATGATTAAGGGTGCTGAGCAATGGCTCAGCACCTTTTTTTTGAGTAAAAAGTTGTGAAAACACAAAATTATGAGTAATTTTGACCGATTTTATCTATATAAAGGCACAAAATGAGCAATATCAATCAACTGCAAGACGAAATAATAGAGGAGTTCAGTGACATGGACGACTGGATGGACCGCTATGCCTACATCATTGATCTGGGAAACTCGCTTGAAACGCTCGACGAGAGCCAGAAGACCCCCGACAATCTCATTGACGGATGCCAGAGCCGCCTGTGGCTCGACGCACAATACAGCGACGGTGTGGTCACCTATCGTGCCGACAGCGACGCCATCATCGTCAAGGGCATCGTGGCGATGCTCATCAGGGTGCTCAGTGGACAGAAGCCACAGGACATCGTCGATGCCGACCTCTACTTCATCGACCGAATTGGGCTGCGCGACCACCTTTCGCCCACCCGCAGCAACGGCCTGCTGTCGATGCTCAAGAAGATGCGAGCCTATGCCATGGCGTTCACGCTAAAGGGATAGCGAGCCAGGCGGCATGTGCCCGAAGTGTTCTCCTCTAAACTATAAAGCAATTAATATTAACCATTAATTAAATAAACCAATTATGTTACTAGATTTATGGAACAACAATCGCATGGTGGCAATGTTACTTGCGATTCTCGTTGTGGTGTTGCCTTTCCTTATTTACTATGTGATTGAGGCTAAGAAAAAACACCCTAAGGGCCTTATTTCGGCTGCTCTGTCCAATATGGGCGAGCGATTTGGCTACTACATCATGAACGCAGTGCTGCTGCTGTTCTTGTGCTCAAAGTTTGGCATCAGCGACGACGCTGCTGGCTGGATTTATGCCGTGTTCTATTTCCTTATTTATGTCCTCAGCCTTCCTGGTGGTATTCTTGCCGACAAGTTGCAAAACTACAAGGGCATTATCATGCTGGGACTCATCGTTATGGCTACTGGCTACGCAATCCTCTCGGTTCCTGTGTTTGGTGGAAACCCAGGCTCAGTGCCCACATGGATTCTCGTGTTGACCTGCTTTGCGCTGGTGCTCATTGCTGCCGGCAATGGCCTGTTCAAGGGTAACCTCCAGGCTATCGTGGGCCAGCTCTACGACAACTATGAGGCCGAGGCAGCCAAGAAAGGTCCCGAGGAACTCGCTATCGCCAAGTCGCGTCGCGACAGTGGTTTCCAGATTTTCTATGTGTTCATCAACATTGGTGGTGTGATTGCACCTTTCGTTGCGCCATTGCTGCGCAGCGCATTGCTCAAGATGGATGGATTCATCTATAACGCCGACCTTCCTCGCCTGTGCCACGGCTTCATCGAGAATACTCTCAAGGGCGATGACTTGCAGAACCTCAACACTCTGGCTCAGAGTTCAGTGATTGGCGGTAATCAGGTGGGCGATATGGCCAACTTCTGCACCAGCTATCTCGAGAGCTTCAACACTGGCGTGCACTACTCGTTTATCGCTTCGGCTCTTGCCATGCTGATCTCGCTCTGCATCTTTGTGGCTACCCGCAAAGTTCTCCCTAACCCAGTCAAGAAGGTTAAAGAGGCTGCAGCAGCTGTCAAGGAAGAGGTTGTTAATGCCGATGCCAAGGAGATCAAGCAGCGCATGTATGCTCTGTTTGCAGTGCTTGGTGTGGCAGTGTTCTTCTGGTTCTCATTCCACCAGAATGGTCAGTCGCTGTCGGTATTTGCCCGCGACTTCTGTAACACTAGCTCTATTGCACCCGAGATTTGGCAATGCATCAACCCATTCTTTGTGATTGTGCTCACCCCAATCATTATGATTGTATTTGCATCGCTGGCTCGCAAGGGCAAAGAGATTTCTACTCCTCGCAAGATTGCGTTTGGTATGTTCCTGGCGGCTTGCGCCTATCTCTTCCTCATCGCAATATCGGTTAACAACGGTTTCCCCTCTGGCACCGAGTTCAAGAGTATGCCCGAGGCAATGAAGGAGTCGATGAAGGCAGGTCCATGGGTGCTCATTGTCACTTATTTCTTCCTTACTGTTTCGGAGTTGTTCATCTCTCCGCTGGGTCTGTCGTTCGTTTCTAAGGTGGCGCCATCTCACTTGCAGGGCGTGTGCCAGGGCTTGTGGCTGTGTGCTACAGCAATAGGCAACCTGTTCATCGCACTGGGTGTTACCATGCTCAACAGCTTCCCACAACAGTGGCAGTGCTGGGCAGTGTTTGCCGCCTTCTGCCTCATCTCGATGGGCGTAATGCTCGGAATGGTGAAGTGGCTCGAGCGAGTTACGAAGTAAACTTTTTAGTTTAAAATAACATTGCCGAGGGTGTGCCAGGCGCTAGTTGGCTAAGGGCACAGCCTCGGCTTGCTTTTTGACTTCAACCCAATGACCGAATTGGGTTGAAAAATCAAGAAAATTACCATAAACCGTCTAAAAGTGCATTTTTTTTGAGATTTAGACGGTTTATGGTTAGAAAGAAAAAATTATTCATTGACTAATAACAACAAAAAACTATGTTCAAAAATCAGCCTAAAGGATTGTATGCCCTGGCGCTTGCCAATACTGGCGAACGCTTTGGCTACTACACGATGATTGCCGTTTTTGCGCTCTTCTTGCGAGAGAACTTTGGCTTGGATCCAGGCAAGGCAGGACTCATCTACAGCAGCTTCTTGATGCTGGTTTACTTCCTGCCCGTGATTGGTGGCATTCTTGCCGACATCTTTGGTTATGGCAAGATGGTGACCAGTGGTATCTTGATTATGTTCTTTGGCTATGTGGCACTGTCGGTGCCTCTGGGTGGCGACACAGTGGCGCTTGTGGCAATGATGGGCGCGCTGTTGCTCGTGAGCCTGGGAACGGGCCTCTTCAAGGGCAACCTGCAGGTAATGGTGGGAAACCTCTATGACGACCCCAAGTACAGCGACCGGCGCGACGCAGCGTTCAGCATCTTCTACATGGCAATCAACATTGGCGCGATGTTTGCCCCCACTGCTGCCGTGAAAATTATGGAGTATGCCCAGAAGAACCTGGGAGTGAGCGTTGCCGACAGCTACCACTTCGCCTTTGGCGTGGCTTGTGTGTCGCTCATTGTCTCAATCATTATCTACTACGCCTTCCGTGGCACTTTCAAGCATGTGGAGAAAAGTGCTATCTCTAGCAAGAAGGACAGCAAGGATGCCGCCGCTGCTGCCGAGCTGCCCGCTGGTGAGACAACCAAGCGCGTGGTGGCGCTCATCCTCGTGTTTATCGTGGTGATCTTCTTCTGGATGGCGTTCCACCAGAATGGATTGACGCTCACATTCTTTGCCAACGAGTTTACTGCCAAGACCTCTACAGGCTTGCAGAGCATGGCATTCGACGTGTGGAACCTGGTGCTCTGCATCTTTATCGTGTATGCTGGTTTTGCAATCTTTGACTCGTCCAACAGCAAGCGCGCCCGTGGCATTGCAGGTGGCGTGATTGCGGCATGCTTGGGAATTCTTATCTATCGCTATTTCAACCTCGACGGACCGGTTGATGTTGCTGCTCCCATCTTCCAGCAGTTCAACCCATGCTTTGTGGTGGCGTTGACGCCAGTGTCGCTAGCGCTCTTTGGATGGCTGGCTAAGAAAGGCAAAGAACCCAGTGCGCCTCGCAAGATTGCCCTCGGTATGCTCGTGGCTGCTTCGGCTTTCCTCATCATGATTGCTGGCTCAATGGGGCTTCCAAGTCCCGACGAGCAGAAGGCGCTGGGCGATGCTGCTACTCTCGTGTCGCCCAACTGGCTGATTTCTACCTACCTGGTGCTCACCTTTGGCGAGCTGCTGCTCAGCCCCATGGGCATCTCATTTGTCACCAAGGTGGCACCTCCCAAGCTCAAGGGCTTGATGATGGGCGGCTGGTTTGCCAGCACAGCCCTGGGCAACTTCCTCGTGAGTGTGGGTGGTTACCTGTGGGGTGGACTCCCACTGTGGGTAGTGTGGAGCGTGTTCATTGGCGTGTGTGTAGTCTCGGCACTCTTCATGTTCATCATGATGAAACGCCTCGAGAAAGTCGCCAAGTAATCCATTACAGCAAGATAAAAGCATTTCAGGCGGGTTGCACAGCTGAGCAGCCCGCTTGAAATGTTTTTAAGGACCTTGCGAAAGTGGAGCATGAGGTGCGCCCTTGATACTCTCATTATACTCTATTGTCTGTAATTTGAGTTTAAACAAGTGAGGATGAGAGCTGTAGCGATATCATAAACCTTATTCTTTGCGTTTTATTTTGCTACGAACGGGGTAAAACCTGCTTTCGTAGCAAAATAAACATCGCTTTTACCCATTTTTTTACTCATTTTTCGCCAAGAAGTAGGCAAAAACAACCCTAAAACCTTATAAAAAGTTAAAGAAATCCTCAAAATTAGCGTTTTATTTTGCTACGAACGGGTATTTTAGTATCTTCGTAGCAAAATAAAAACGCACTATTATGGAAAAGCTCATTGGCCGTGAGGAAGAAATCAGGGAGTTAAAGCGCTGTTATCAAAGTGATTCGTCGCAATTTGTCGCCATTTATGGTCGCCGGCGAGTGGGAAAGACTTTCCTGGTTGACGAGGTGTTCAAAAATCTCATTACATTTCGCCATGCTGGATTGTCGCCCATTGAGCAGGATACAAAGAAAAACGCCCTTGACAAGCAGTTGGCTCATTTTCATTATTCATTGATGACGCAAGGAATGGAAGAATGCAAATGTCCGAAGTCTTGGCTTGAAGCATTTTTCTTACTTGAGAAGTTCTTGCAATCAAAAGATGATGGCAAGACGCGTCAAGTTGTTTTTATTGATGAGTTGCCATGGATGGACACCGCTCGCTCGGGGTTTATTACAGGCCTTGAGGCGTTCTGGAATGGGTGGGCTTGTCACCGCGACAATCTTATGCTTGTGGTTTGTGGGTCGGCAACATCATGGATTAGTGACAAATTGATTAATAATCACGGAGGGTTGTATGGACGATTGACTTGCGAGATTAAGTTGTCGCCATTCAGTCTTAAAGAGTGTGAGCTGTTTTTTCAGAGAAAAAATATTCGTTTATCCAGGTATGACATTGTGCAGTGCTATATGGCCCTTGGTGGAATTCCCTATTATCTTAATTATTTTGAGAAAGGGCTTAGTTTGGCACAAAACATTGATAATCTATTCTTTAAAAAAGGAGCTAAATTAAAAGAGGAATTTGATCGCCTGTTTGCCTCGGTTTTTTCGGCACCCGAAGAAATAAAGAAAATCATTATTCTTTTGAGCTCACGACATTCGGGTTTCACCTTAAAAGAGATTTCGGTAGCAACAGGTATTGCTCAAAATGGAGCGTTAAGCAAGCTGATGAAAGCCCTTGTATCAAGTGAATTTGTCTTGCCTTATACTCCATTTGGCAAGAGCCGTCGAGAGGTGAGATATAAACTTGTTGACCCGTTTTGTGTTTTCTATCTGCGTTATGTGCCAAGCAACAAGAATTACAATACAGCCTTTTGGCATGAGAACCAAAACACACAAGCGGTTGTGAGTTGGCGAGGATATGCTTTTGAAGAAGTGTGTCTTCAGCACATCGCACAAATAAAGGCGGCTTTGGGGGTTCAAGGAGTCGCATCGCAACAGTCATCATGGGTGGTTGATGGAGGCGAGAAGGAAGATGGAGCACAAATAGATCTTCTCATCAATCGTGCCGACCGCATTATTAATCTATGCGAGATGAAATTCTATAATGATGAATTCGCAGTAGATAAGGCTTATTTCATGAAGATGAACAGGAGAGTGAATCTTCTTCTGGACCATATTCCACGCAACACTGCTATTCACACAACACTTATCACCACCTTTGGGCTCGCCTACAATGAGTATAGCGGTGTGTTTCAAAAGGTTGTAACACTCGACGACTTGTTTAACTGAAATGAAAATTTGGATTTTATTTTGCTACGAACGGGGTAAAACCTGCTTTCGTAGCAAAATAAACATCGCTTTTCCTGCCTTTGTGCTTGAGTAAATGGCAAACTCTATCACTTTTCACCACTCATTTTGACCAATAGCCCCCCCAATTATTTATTCTGCTGCAAAGACAGGCTCATTTTCAGTGTCTACTTTTTTAATCTGGTGCAATTGTGTCAAAAAATAATGGAATTTTTCCCTTCTTTTAGCCGAAAAACTTGGAATTTTTCCTTCTACTGCATGTTTTTTGAGTCATCGAGGCTTGTTGCGGGGGGTGATGTGATAGTGCCTGTTGTGACTTTAGACGCTTGAGTTCAAATGGGTGATTAGAGGCTTTGCCTTTGTGCGCATATTCTCGAATCTTGGGCGCGACTCTTATTCTTGGTTTAGTGCATCGAGCATTTGCTGTGCAGTGAGGCGGAGCACTGGGTGTTGCCACTCGGGGGCGAGCTCGGCCATGGGGCGCAGGAAGAAGTCGCGGTGTGGCAGGTGGCGGTGTGGCACCTGCAGGCTGGGGAGGTCGATGACGAGGTCGTCGATTGCCATGATGTCGATGTCGACGAGGCGGTCCACATAGTTGCCCTCGTTGTCGCGGTGGCTGTGCCCGTGGTTCAGCTCCTGCTCGATGTCGTGGATGATGTTAAGCGCCTCGATGGGCGAGTAGCGGCTCTCCACGGCGATTCCCATGTTGAGGAAGCCATTGTCGCTCTCAAAGCCCCAGGGCTTGCTCTCAACAATGGTGGATCGTGCCGTCACCAGCCCCAGGTCGAGCGACAGGCGCAGGTCGGCGGCCCAGAGGTTGCCCTCGCGGTCGTCGAGATTGGAGCCTATGTTGAGATAGTAAGTCATCATCATTGTTTCTTAAAAGAAAGGGTCTAGAACTTCTAGAACCTCTAGAATTTCTAGCCCCATTGCTAATTCTGGTCGAAGCAGCGAGAAGTGCTTTTACAGTGTCTTCTGTACCTCTACTTCCTCAAATGCCTCTACGATGTCGCCCACTACGAGGTCGTTGAAGCTCTGGATGCTGAAGCCGCATTCATAGCCGCTGGCAACTTCCTTGGCGTCGTCCTTGAAGCGCTTGAGCGAGGCAAGGCTGCCGGTGTGGCGCACAATACCGTCGCGAATCACGCGCACCTTGCAGCCACGCTTGAGCTTGCCGTCCTTGACCATGGCGCCGGCAATGGTGCCCACCTTGCTGATGTGGTACACTTCCTTAACCTCGGCATTGCCAATGACTTCTTCCTTGATTTCGGGATTAAGCATACCCTCCATCGCGCTCTTGATCTCCTCGATGGCATCGTAGATGATAGAGTAGATGCGAATGTCGACACCTTCTTGTGCTGCAAGGCGCTTGGCGTCGGCCGATGGACGCACCTGGAAGCCAATGATGTAGGCATCGCTGGCGGCAGCCAGTGTAACGTCGCTCTCGCTGATGGCACCCACTGCCTTGTGGATAACGTTGACCTGAACCTCGGGGGTCGACAACTTGATAAGTGAGTCGCCCAGGGCCTCAATCGAACCATCCACGTCGCCCTTGACGATGATGTTGAGTTCGTGGAACTCACCCAGTGCGCGCAGGCGGCCAATGTCCTCGAGGGTGCGGCGGTGCTGAGTGCGCTGTATCTGCTCGCGCTGCAGCTGCTCGCGTCGGTTGGCAATCTGTCGTGCTTCCTGGTCGGTGTCCATCACGTTGAACTTGTCGCCAGCGGTTGGCGCGCCATTAAGACCCAGGATAAGTGCTGGCGACGAAGGGCCAGCCTCCTTGATGCGCTGGTTGCGCTCGTTGAACATCGCTTTCACCTTGCCATAATGGGTGCCGGCGAGCACGATGTCGCCCACATGGAGTGTGCCGTTGTCGACAAGCACTGTAGCGATATATCCACGTCCCTTGTCGAGCGACGACTCGATAATCGATCCCGTGGCCTTGCGGTTGGGGTTGGCCTTGAGGTCGAGCATGTCGGCCTCGAGGAGCACTTTCTCCATGAGTTCTTCCACGCCTATACCTTTCTTAGCCGAGATGTCCTGGCTCTGATACTTGCCTCCCCATTCCTCAACGAGGTAGTTGAGGTTGGCAAGTTCTTCCTTGATTTTCTCGGGGTTGGCACCGTCCTTATCTATCTTGTTGATGGCGAAGACGATGGGCACACCGGCTGCCGAGGCATGGTTGAGCGCCTCTTTGGTCTGTGGCATCACATTGTCGTCGGCGGCAACAATCACGATAACGATGTCGGTAACCTTGGCACCACGTGCACGCATGGCGGTAAATGCCTCGTGACCAGGCGTGTCGAGGAAGGTGATGCGTCGGCCGTTGGGCAGTTTCACGTTGTAGGCACCAATGTGCTGTGTGATACCACCAGCCTCGCCGGCAATCACGTTACTCTTGCGAATGTAGTCGAGCAGCGATGTCTTACCGTGGTCCACGTGACCCATCACGGTAACCACTGGTGGGCGCTGCTGGAGGTCTTCGGGATTGTCCTCTTCCTCGTGTATTGCCTCCACCACGTCGGCGCTCTCATATTCGGTCTTGAAGCCAAACTCCTCGGCAACGATATTGATGGTCTCGGCATCGAGGCGCTGGTTGATGGAAACCATCACTCCCAGGCTCATGCAGGTGCCTATCACCTTGTTGATGGGCACGTTCATCATCATCGCCAGGTCGTTGGCGGTAACAAACTCGGTGAGTTTGAGAATCTTCTTCTCGGCTGCTTGCAATGCTGCCTCCTTGTTCTCTTCCTCACGCACGGCATCGCGTTTCTCGCGGCGCCACTTGGCACCCATGTTCTGCTTCTTGTTGGTGAGCCTTGCCAGGGTCTCTTTTACTTGACGCTGGATGTCTTCCTCGTTGATTTGAGGACGAAGTGGGCGTTTTGCCTTCTTGTCCTTCTTCTTGCCTGTGTTCTCGTTATCTTTCTTTGCGTTCTTGCCGCCAGCGTTATTCTGGATTTGCTGAGCAGCTTTCTCGATGTCGACCTTCTCACGGCCTATGCGGCGGCGTTTTTTCTTCACGCCATCTTCGCCCTGGCGGGCTTTCTCCTTGGCGAGGCGCTCTTGACGGCGCTCTTCCTTGGTCTTCTTCTTGGGGCGTGTCGACTGGTTGATAGCAGCAAGGTCAATTTTGCCCACCACGTTGATGTTGGGCTTGGGAACCGACGTTGGGGTGGTGAAAATCTCGGTGCGGGTTGTCTCCTCCTTGGCGGGAGCAGTCTCAACGGCTGCGGGCTCTTCTTGCTTGGGCTCGGCAGCGGGCTCGGGGGCAGGCTCTTGCACTGGAGCTGGAGCAGTCTCTTTCACTGCCACAGTCTCGGGTTCTTGAGCAGGTTCCTCGACCTTGGGTTCCTCAACCTTGGGCACAGGCTTATCCTCCACCTCCACCTGGGGAGCTGGCTCTTCCTTCTTGGGTGCTTTGGGTGCAGGCTTGCCGGCGCTGTCGAGGTCGATCTTGCCTATCACCTTGGGCTTGCGCAGCTCGGTCTCGGTCTTTGCCTCTTGAGGCTGCTTTGGCTCCTCGGGCTGCTTGGCTTTGTCCTTCTGCCTGGAGCTGGTGAGATATTCCGACTTGAGCTTCTGTTCCATGTCGGGCTTAAATTCCTTGATGAGGATTTCCAGAATATCCTCATCAACCTTGGTGTTGGGGGTGACATCCATTTCTATCTTTTTCTTGGCAAAGAAGTCCTGGATGGTCTGCATACCAACATTCAAATCTTTAATTATCTTACTTAATTTTACACGCATAAATACTAGATAACGAGTTTATATTTTTTCTTTTGTGTAATTCTTGTTGTGTGTCGAGAGAGGGGCGGTTGTTGCAGAGAGCGGGTTAGTCTTCAAACTCGGCTCGCAGGATTGCGAGAACCTCGTCGACGGTGTCTTCCTCAAGGTCGGCCTTGTCGATAAGGTCTTGGCGTGGAGTGTTGAGCACTGCCTTGGCGGTTGCACAACCTATGGCTTTCAGTGCATCGATAACCCACTGGTCAATCTCATCGTTGAAGCGGTCCAGGTAAACGTCGTCCTCCTCATTGTCGAGGTCACGGTAAACGTCGATGGTGTAGCCGGTGAGCTCCGAGGCGAGCTTGATGTTCAATCCGCCACGGCCAATGGCAAGCGACACCTCGTCGGGGCGAAGGAACACCTCGGCATGCTTGGTCTCCTCGTCGATGCGGATGGTGGTGATCTTGGCAGGGCTCAGGGCGCGCTGGATGAACAGGACGGGATCGCTGGTGTAGTTGATCACGTCGATGTTCTCGTTGCGCAACTCTCTAACGATGCCATGGATTCTCGAGCCCTTAACGCCCACGCAGGCGCCCACGGGGTCGATGCGGTCGTCGTAGCTCTCAACGGCAATCTTGGCGCGCTCGCCTGGCTTGCGGGCCACGGCGCGAATCACAATCAGGCCATCGTGTATCTCGGGCACCTCAAGCTCAAAGAGGCGGCGCAGGAACTGGTCGCTGGTGCGTGACACTATGATCTTGGGGTTGTTGTTTTGGTTGTCAACGCGGTGGATGACGGCTCTCACGGTGTCGCCCTTGTGGAAGTTGTCGGTGGGAATCTGCTGGTCCTTGGGGAGGATGAGCTCGTTCTTCTCGTCGTCGAGGAGCAGTGCCTCACGCTTCCAGCTCTGGTATACCTCACCGCTCACCAGGTCGCCCTCCAGGTCTTTGAACTTGTTGTAGATAGCGTCCTTCTGAAGGTCCAGAATCTTGCTTGCAAGGGTCTGGCGAAGGTTCAAAATGGCGCGGCGTCCAAACTTGGCAAAGTCAATCTTGCGGGTGTGCTCCTCGCCTATCTCACAGTCGGGGTCATCATCGTTACGAGCATCGGTCAGACCAATCTGCTGGTTGGGATTCTCCACCTCACCATCGGCAACAACCTCGAGATTCTGGTAGATCTCGCAGTCGCCCTTATCGGGGTTCATAATCACGTCGAAATTCTCGTCACTGCCAAACATCTTGGCAATCACGCTGCGAAACGACTCCTCCAAGACACTAATCATAGTGGTCTTGTCGATATTCTTCAACTCTTTAAACTCCGAAAACTGGTCGGCCATATCGACCGTTTCTACTTTCTTAGCCATAATTGTGTTTAAAACTGTATTATATTTTTAGTGTATTTTATTTCGTCATATTTGAAAGTGTGCTCCACGTCGACCATCTCGGGGCGCTTCTTGCCCTCTATCTTGGTCTTGGTGGGGACCACGATGGTAAACTGCTCCTCGCTGGCACTGGTGAGGGTGCCCTTGAGCTTCTTGCCACTGGCAGTGAGAACTTCCACCTCGCCTCCCAGGTTCTTCTCATATTGCTTGAGCACCTTGAAGGGCTCGGTCAGGCTATAGGACCCCACAGTGAGCTCATAGTCCTCGGCATCCTGGTCAAAAGCCTCGTGAACGGCGTTGTTCACGGCAATGCAGTCGTCTATGGTGATGCTCTCAAGGCTGTCGAGCTGAACGTCGATCACGTTGTCGCCGCTCACGCTCACGTCCACAAGAAACATCTTGCTGCCCTCAAGGGTGTGCTCTATAACGCTGGTAAGTTCTTTCTTGTCAATCATGTTTCTTTCTTATTTTATAACCAGGACAACGGCAGCGCGGGCGCCATTTCCCAATTTATAACAAAATAGAGGAAGCTTCAGAGCCCCCTCCTCACGGAATTGCGGTGCAAAGGTAAGAAAAATCCTTAATAACGGCAAGTTCGGCAGCCGCAATTGCGGCACAAACTGGCACCAATGCCTCAATCTTTAGGAAAATTTATGATAATTTATATTTTTTCAACACAAAAACATTGCAATCAATGGGTTAGTGCTACTTCCTCTTAACTTAAGTTTCTATTGTAACGATGAGAATAGTTAAAACAGCTGAGTGTCAATTCCCCCTCTATCTTAGATGGGGAGCTTATCGCTTGATATTGAGAGGTTTAGATGCACATAATCACTTTGGAAACTTGAGTCTTGAGTCTACTTTAAAAAGTAAAACCATTATTTTTCAATAAATTTGCCAAATATATATTGTTGATATTCAATAGTTTTTAATCGTACTTAATCGTTTGACAACTTGAGTAGACACAAAAATACGACTTTTTCAAGTGGACTCAGTCTTAATATAAGGTGAGGCAGCAATGACTCGTGGCATTACTTCTGCTTGACGATGTAGTCAAACTCGTCGAATCGGGTGACGCCCATCTGTTCTAATAGGGCGCGGCTGTGGTTGATGTCGTCCTGGGTGTTGTGGCCTGGGATGTGTGGCAGGCGCACGATAACCCTCTCGTGCATGCCGTCATGCTCGAGTAGCCAGCGCAGGTTGTCGAGCACTGCAGCGTTGTCGCGGGTGGTGTACTGCTTGTAGATGGCAGGATTGGTGTCCTTGATGTCGATAAAGAACTCGTTGACGTGTGGCAGCACGCGCTCGAGGTGGCTGCGGTCGACGTTGAGAGAGGTCTCGATGTTGACTTTCCACTCCGGCACCTTGATGTGGCAAAACTCGTCGATGAACTCGCTGCGTAGCAGGGGCTCGCCGCCACCAAATGTCACGCCTCCGCCTGTGGCGAGGAAGTAGAGGTTGTCGAGCAGGAGTTCGTCGAGCAGCTGGCTGGTGGTGATGTTGCGCCACACCATCTTTGGGTCGAGGCACTGGGGGTTGAGGCAGTACTTGCACCGCAGAGGGCAGCTGTGGAATGCCGCCAGCGTGGTCACTCCCTTGCCGTCGGTGGCAAGCCGGTGTCGCACTATGCCAATGAATGGCGCCGAGAGTTCTTGTTTTGCCATAGTTACGCTATGCAGTCCAAGTGGTATACAATTCCCCCCCAAAAAAACATTTCGGGTGGTTATTTTGTGGTCTTTTTGGGTTTCTCAACGCTTGCCGAGTCGGGCACTATCGCCACGTCGCCCATGAGTTGGACGGGTTCCTCGGTGTTGCTCACTTGCTTGATGCCTGCCGAGGGGGCAGTGTTGGTGCCCTTTGTGCTGGCAGGGGCATTCACATTGGTGCCATTCTCGGGTGGCAAAATCATGCCGTCGGGCTGGAAAATCTTGTGATGGCACGACGACATGGCGCCCAGTGCCACGCTCAGTCCAGCAATGGTCACCGCCTTGCCCAGTGCTTGGCGTGCACGCAGTTGGCGCTCGAGCCACCGCGTCTCGCTCTCGCACTTGGGGCATGTTCCAGAGCAGTCGCCCTCATGGGTGCACTCGGCGGGCTGGTAGTCTATTTCGTTGGTCTCGGCAATTTCTCGCCTTATGTTTTTCAACGTCTCGCAAATATGTTTCCCTTGTCTCATAATAGTTGTCAATTAGTGGTTGTTACAGGTCGCCGACATTGCCGTTTTCATCGACTGCCACCTCGCCCATGAGTTGTTCTTCCTCGTTGTCGCCCTTACCATCCTTGGCTAGGGGGTCAATCTTGCTCATTGGGGTAAAGCGATTGTTAGTGGTTGTCGAGTCGTTGCTGTCACTCAGTATTGTGCTACTATCGGGCTTTGAGCAGTAGCTGCTGTCGGTCATTGGGACTTCACCCATAGTGTGGTCATCTTTATATCTCTTGTAAGATGATATTAAATCGCACGAACTCATGGCTGTTAATGCCACGCTCAGCCCCGCAATGGTAACCGCTTTGCCCAGTGCCTGACGCGCACGCAGCTGGCGCTCGAGCCATCGCGTCTCGCTCCCAGCGCAGTCGCCCTCGTGGGTGCACTGGGTGGGCGAGTAGTCAATCTCATTGGCAACGGCGATGTCGCGCCTGATGCCCTTTAATGTTTCACAGATTCGTTTGCCTAGTTTCATATTCAGTTATCAGTAGTCAGTATTCAGTAAAATAGTTGAATAGTAGAGTAGTTGAATAGTTGCAGAGTGGTTAATCGCTATTGCCTTGTGGCTTTTTGGTGAAGTCGTAGACGAACTCCACGGGAATAAGTATCCACGAGCGCACTGGCACATCGTAGATGGTGGCGGGGTAGAATGGTGGCAGGTTTTTCACTACTCGCAGGGCCTCGTCGTCAAAGGCCGCGGCAGTAGTGGTCTTCTCAATCACGGCGTCGCTCACGGTGCCGTCGCGCTCAATGAGGGCCTTGACAATGCAGCGTGCCTTGACTTTGCCACCTATCTCCTTGATGGGCTCGAGAATATCGTCGGGGATGTAGAGCTGGTCGCGGATGATGGAGTCGAGTGCCTCGTCACCACCGGGGAACAGCGCTTTCTCATGAACCTCGGAGTAGATGGAGTCGAGGTTGAGATTCTGGGCCTCGGGAGGTGGCATCCTGCGCACCATGCCTTTGGTCACCAACATCACATTATCGTCTCGGCGTTGGGGAACGGAGTCGCTCTCAGTGAGAAGCTGGGGCTCCTGTGCCACCACGTCGCCAACTGTTGTTGTCAATTCTGTCATAGTGGTAGTTCTGCTGGTGCGGTGGCGGTGCTTGGTCTTTTTCTTGCCAGGCTCGAGCGACGACGGCACGGCGGCGCTTGCCGCAACACTCAGGGCCACACTCACTCCCGCTATCGTCACCGCCTTGCCCAGGGCATGGCGCAGGCGCAGCTGGCGCTCCAGCCACCGCGTCTCGCTCTCGCACGCCGGGCAGGTGCCCGCGCAGTCACCCTTGTGGTTGCACTTGATGGGGGTATATTCTATCTCATTGGCGCTCGCTATCTCGCTGCGGATAGCCTTGAGCGTCTCGCATATTTTTTTTCCAGCTCTCATATTCAGTTATCAGTAGTCAGTTATCAGTATTCAGTGTTCAGTAAAATAGTTGAGTAGTTGAGTAGTAGAGTAGTTGTCAGTTTATAGTGATTGTTGTGCCTCTAATCTCTCCACAGTTTTCCATAAACAATAAACAATAAACCATAAACCAAAATGGGCTTAAAAGTTAAACGGATAGCTATTGTTTTTATTTTGCAAATATACAATAAATAAAACTGTTTTGCAAGTTTTTGGAAAAATGTGGAAATTTCATTGGGAAAAGTTGGGAAAAATGTGGGAAACTCGCCCCAAAACCCCAGGAAAAATGTGGGAAAAGCATTCCAAAACCTTTGGAAAAATGTGGAAATATTATGGAAATGTGGAGATATAAGAAGATGTGTAAAATAATCAAAGCCCGATGTCTTGCATAAGTTAATGCTTGCACCAGGCTTTGCTTTGAATTAGTTGTTTAAGAGTAGGAGTTACAGACTTAAACCACTCCCTTTCCTTTACAATTATTACATTTTCCATTATGGTGACAACCGCTGCAATAGCCATCTTTGGAGGTAGTACTCCTTCCCGACCCACCACAAAAGCGACAAACACCAGTTCCTTTGCAAAGCGAGCAAGTAACCTTGACATTTTTGCTACTTTTAGGTTTACCATTCATATTACTATTTCCTGATGTTGACACGTCAATTTCACTACTTTGGATTCCTGCATTGTTATTATTTGAGATGCTTCCTGCGAGTTCAACTCCCTTTTGAGATGCACTTAAAAAATTATCTAATGCAGCCGAAAGAGCTTGTTTAAAGTTGCTTTTAGCTATCTTAGATTGATTCTCATACTCTGTAGATGAACTGACAACAACTCTGTTGTCATCAACACAATTGATGGTTTCCCAATCACCATCGTAAGACAGATATAACCCGATACCTTTCTGTTTCCCATTCAAAAATGAACTTTGCCATAAATCCCCATTATTAAATATAATAAGCCCATATCCATTAGCTCCATTTTCATTGATCTCACCCAAGAAATAGTATCCTTCTTCAAGCCATTTAAATGAAATCTTTTTATCACTCGATATATTCAAAGGATATGCTTCGGTAGGTTTATCATTATTAAACTGACCTTGATATAAGAGGTTTCCATATACATCATAACATCTTCCAAATCCATCTTTTTTACCTTTTTGCCAATTGCCGACGTAAACCTTACTATGGGGGCAGTTCTCAACCTCTCCCGAAGAAATGAGAATGCCATTCCCGCTTATCTCATTTTTATAAAAATCACCGGCATAAATGGAACCGTTTTTAAAAAGATAATAGCCCATCCCGCTTCTTTTACCTTTTATAATCTGTCCTTTAAATCTTTCCTTGCCTTTTTTCTCAGTGCATTTCTCAAAAGATTTATTAAACGCATTCAGGATAGTATTATCTTGGGCATTTATTACAAGTAAAGATAATAGCAATAAAATGAAAATATATATTCTTTTCATGATTCCGACAAATATAAATACAACTTCAACTTAGTGCCATCAAAAAACATGATGGCACTAAGTAATTATACTAATTAATGAATATACTCAGGAAGTATTTCGTACTTCTTGTCTTTAAGCATTTTTTGTGCTTCTTTCTCAGTGATTTCTTTTAAAATAATATCTTTTAATCCTTTATTATCAAGTTTTATATAATGAATCGAACCTGGTGTAAGGTTTAATTGAATCTCAGTATCAAGTTCTGAGACAGCAAGAGAACTACAATTAGTAAACTTAAAATCAACCCTAAAGAGCATTTTACCCTCATCATTTATTGTACATTTTCTATAACAGGCATTGTAACTGCAACTTGGAATTTTCATCGAATGAAAGGGGCCTACACTCTTCTTCAGAGAACCTCGAAGCTCTCCAATTTCTTCGCCATTCATCTTTAATGATATTTCACAATTATCGAACGATCTTGCGAAAAAGTACACTGTGCTTTGAGCGTTAGTTAGAGGTGATGCCACAAGGCACACGATTGCCACGAGAGCGGTTTTAATTAATTTTTTTATCAAAGTTTGCATAATCAATTACCCTGAATTCGTGTCGGGAGCAACTTTTAAACTTTATTGTAATAAATTATTTAATAAGTGATTGCAGTACTAATAGAACCATCCTCGGCCGTAACAAACGCCACATTTCCCTGTTCCATTACACGAGGCACAACTCGACGAGCCATCCCATCCAGTGCCATTGCACCGTGGATGCCGCCCTGTGCCGTTACATGATTTGCATGTATTGCGTCCACTTGAGCTGCTTGAACTACTTGAACTGCCACTGCTGTAGCCACCACTGTAACCACCGCCATATCCGGCTGCTGGTGCAGCTTGTTTCTTTATATATACTTTTCCAGCTCCACCACAATAGGTGCATTTTCCGTAGCCACGACAACTAAAGCAATATTGTGACATGTACATGAAATAAACAACACCACTACCGCCACAGATGTTGCAACGCCCTGTTTTGTAGCAATAGGCACAGTCAACTACATAATAATCATCAGAACTTTGAGGAGCTTCATGTGAGAAGGCATTTAATGCAAAGGCTTGCAATAGAATTAAGCAAAAAAATAGTTTTTTCATTTTCTTAAAAGCGCCCACTTTGTCTCCTCAAGTAGGGCATGGGTTTATGGTTATGTATAAGTAAAAAGATAGCGTGGAGACTTGTCTGGTTTATTTTATAGGAGGCATCGCCAAACGCCCACGCAGAAATAAACAGTCATCCCCCACGCGATGCCATATACTGTTGCCCCGCCAATGGGGATGATGTATTGGCAGACGGAAGGCGTTTTTTAGACTGCTTTATTCTTCTGTGTTAATTTTTGGCGAAATTTCCTATAAAGAATAAAACAAAACGCTTTCTTTATATCTTCCTGCAAGAGCTTGTCTCTACAAGTTTGCTCGGATTCGTTTGCAAAGATATACAAAATACAATAATAGTGCAAAATTTTTTTGAAATATGGCACGCTGATATTGTTAGATTGTCGTGTTTCGAGGCTGGTCTTAAAATGACTCTAAAAAAGTTGATATTATTTTGAATTTCATTTCTAAAAAGTTTTAGTTTTTTGGAGGGTTGGACATCATGGATGAGAGAATTAAAAACTGGGTTTCGAAAAGTTTGTTGTTCAAATTGGGGTAGTTACGGCAAAAATTACTAACTTTGCAACTTGATTGGAAAAATGGGTTCTCTTTTTATTGGATAATACCCATATTCAACCATGTAAAAGATTGATATTAAAACAAATAACAACATAAAATATGAACATTTCATTAAAATGGTTGAAACAATACCTTGACTTCGACCTCACTGCTCAAGAGGTGGGTGACGCGCTGACATCGCTCGGACTTGAGGTGGGCGCCGTCGAGGAAGTAGAGACAATTCGTGGCGGACTCAAAGGCCTGGTAGTGGGCAAGGTGCTCACTTGCGAGCCTCACCCCAACAGTGACCACCTGCACCTCACCACCGTGGACCTGGGCAACGGCGAGGAGCCAGTGCAAATCGTGTGCGGCGCCCCCAATGTGGCAGCGGGCCAGAAGGTGATAGTGGCTACCGTGGGCACTGTGCTCTACGACGGCGACAAGGAATTTGTAATCAAGAAGTCGAAACTGCGTGGCACCGACTCCTTCGGCATGATATGCGCCGAGGATGAGATAGGCATAGGCAGCGACCATGCCGGCATCATCGTCTTGCCCGACGACGCCGTGGTGGGCACTCCCGCCGCCACCTACTATGGCATCGAGAGCGACTGGCTCATAGAGGTGGACCTCACCCCTAACCGCATTGATGGCGGCTCGCACTATGGTGTGGCGCGCGACCTCAACGCCTGGCTCAAGTGCCACGGCAAGGACGGCAATCTGCGCCGCCCCAGCGTAGACGGCTTCAAGATCGACCGCCCCGACGGCGGCATCCCCGTTGAGGTGGAGAACGGCGAGGCATGCCCCCGCTACTGCGGCTTGACCATTCGCAACGTGAAGGTGGGCGAGAGCCCAAAGTGGTTGAAGGACTTCCTCACCACCGTGGGCCAGCGTCCCATCAACAATATAGTCGACATAACCAACTATATCCTGCTTGGCACCAACCAGCCACTGCATAGCTTCGACCTGAGCAAGATCAAGGGCGACAAGGTTGTGGTGCGCACCTGCAAGCCAGGCACTAAATTTGTCACCCTCGACGGCGTGGAGCGCACGCTCACCGACCGCGACCTGATGATTTGCAACGCCGAGGACCCCATGTGCATTGGCGGCGTGTTTGGCGGCCTTGACAGTGGTGTGACCGAGGCGACTACCGACATCTTCCTCGAGTCGGCCTACTTCCATCCCACATGGATTCGCAAGAGCGCCCGCCGCTTTGCGTTGAACACCGACGCGTCGTTCCGCTTTGAGCGCGGCATCGACCCCAACGACGTGGTCTATAACCTCAAGCTTGCTGCCATGCTCATCAAGGAAGTGGCAGGCGGCGAGATTTGTGGCGAGATTGTCGACATCAAGCAGCACGACTTCCCCGGATTCCCCGTGGAGCTGCGCTATGACTACGTCAACAGCCTCATTGGCAAGGATATCCCCAAGGACACCGTTAAGAGCATCGTCAAGAGCCTGGAGATGGAAATCACCGCCGAGGACGACGAGAAGCTCTCGCTCGTGGTGCCCACCTATCGTGTCGACGTTCAGCGTCCGTGCGACGTGGTGGAGGACATCCTGCGCGTCTATGGCTACAACAATGTGGAGATTGGCAGCCAGGTGAAGAGTTCACTCTCCATCAAGGGCATGGTCGACTTCCGCGACGACATGCAGGAGCTCATCTCCAACCAGTTGACCTCGCAAGGCTTCTATGAGATAATGAACAACTCGCTCACCGCACAGAGCTACTATGAGGGCTGCCAGGCCTATCCCGAGGCCAACTGCGTGCACGTGATGAACCCCTTGAGCAGCGACCTGTGCCTCATGCGCCAGACGTTGCTCTTTGGCGGACTCGAGAGCGCCGCTCGCAACATCAACCACAAGAACCCCAACTTGAAGATGTATGAGTTTGGCAACGTTTACCACTTCAGCCCCGAGGCAAGCAACGAGGAGGTGGCTCTCGCACCTTATAGCGAGCACACCGCACTGGGCATATGGCTCACTGGTGAGAACCACGGCGACAGCTGGACCGAGAAGGCTCGCAAACTCAATATCTACGACCTCAAAGCCGCTGTTGAGAACATCTTCAGCCGCTTGGGAATAGCACAGCGCGACCTCACGGTAGAGGAGTTCAGCAACGATGTGTTTGCCCTGGGTATTGCCTACAAGAACCATGGTGGCAAACTCATTGGCGAGCTGGGTGTTATCACTGCCGAGCAGCACAAGAAGGCCCATTGCACCCAGGTGGTCTACTTTGCCGAGCTTAACTGGAACGCCGTGTGCAAGATGGCTGCTAAGGCAAAGACAAAATATGCCGACCTGCCCAAGACGCTGCCCGTGCGCCGCGACTTGGCGCTGCTCGTCGACAGCACTGTCACCTACGACCAAATCAAGCGCGTGGTTGAGCAGAGCGAGCGTCACCTGCTGCGCGGCGTGAACCTCTTCGACGTCTACGAGGGCAAGAACCTCGAGGCTGGCAAGAAGTCCTACGCCATCAGCGTCACTCTCCAGGACGACGTCAAGACCCTGCAGGACAAGCAAATCGATGCCGTGATGGGCAAGATTGTGGCAAACCTCGAGAAGCAAGTGGGAGCAAAGCTGAGATAAGTGTTAAGTTGCGCCTTGCGGCGCGGGGAACGTGGAACGTGGAATGTTCGCCTTGCGGCGTGTTGAGGCAATGCTGTAGGGACACAGCCCGCTGTGTCCACCCCAAGCGAGGGCGCGTTGAGGCAATGCTGTAGGGACACAGCCCGCTGTGTCCACCCCAAGCGAGGGAGCGTTGAGGCAATGCTGTAGGGACACAGCCCGCTGTGTCCACCCCAAGCGAGGGAGCGTTGAGGATTGTAGGGACAAGGCGTGCCTTGTCCGCCCTCAGTCGCAAGCTACGAGGCGCCACGTGCAAAGTGATAAGAGTAAAGTTTTAAGAGTTAGATAGCAATGAAACTGGATTTTAACGACTTGGAGGTTAACGTTGCCGCCTGTTTCAAGGGTGGCGAGGGAGAATATGTGTCACGCCGATTTGTTGACGACAACAACAAGATCATGCTCGGCACGCTCGAACCGGGGTCATCGATTGGCTACCACAGCCACGACACCGACAGTGAGATAATGTATTTCCTTGAGGGCGAGGCCACCGTGCTCACCGACAGCGGCGAGGAGACCCTCCAGCCTGGGCAGGTGCACTATTGCCCCATGGGCAGCAGCCACAGCCTGATGAACCGCGGCACAACCACCCTCAAGTTCCTCGCAGTAGTGCCCGTGCACGACAAGAAGTGAGGAAGAAACTTGGTTTATGGTTGATAGTTTATGGAAGACAGAGGTGAGAGGTGAGAGGTGAGAGGTGAGAGGGAAGAGTTCTCAACTACTCAACTACTCAACTACTCTACTACTTAACTACTTAACTATTCTACTAAAAACTGATAACAGATAACTGACTACTGATAACTTAAAATATATTTTTTATGGGAAGAGCTTTTGAATATCGCAAAGCAAGAAAACTGAAACGCTGGGGCAGCATGTCCCGCACGTTTACTAAGATTGGTAAGGAAATCACTATGGCTGTCAAGGCTGGTGGTCCCGACCCAACGTCAAACTCGCGTCTGCGTGCCTTGATGGCCAACGCCAAGGCTGCCAACATGCCTAAGGACACCGTGGAGCGCGCCATCAAGAAGGCGAGCGACAAGGACGCTAGCGACTACAAGGAGGTGATCTACGAGGGATACGGACCTCACGGAATCGCCATCCTCGTGGAGACTGCTACCGACAACACCACCCGCACCGTTGCCAACCTGCGCAGCTACTTCAACAAGAAGGGCGGAACGCTGGGCAACTCGGGCAGCGTGGCGTTCATGTTCAGCCACAAGGCCTATTTCCACGTGGAGCCTAAGGACGGCGTGAGCCTCGAGGATCTCGAGCTTGAGCTCATCGACTTTGGAGCCGAGGAGATTGAGCAGGACGAGGAGGAAATCATCATCAGCGCGGCTTTTGAGTCGAACGGTGACATCCAGAAGTATCTTGAGGAGAACGGCTTCGAGATCAAGAGTTCGGAGTTTGTCTACGAGCCTGCCGACTACAAGGAGCTCAACGAGGAACAGACTGCCGACATGGAGAAACTCCTTGAAGTGCTGGAGGAAGACGACGATGTTCAAAACGTCTTCACCAACATGAAAGAGGCCGGAGTAGAGGAGTAACCAAAGTCAATCTACAGATTGATGTAGGGACATGGCGTGCCATGTCCGCTTTTCCACGAAGGCCGAGAGGTGAAGTAATCCCCAGCCGGAGGCTGGCCACATGTGTAACCCCCAGTACCAGTTGAGAAAAACGAGCGGAGCGAGTGGATCAACTGGCACTGGGGGTGTTGCTGTCCACCCCATGTCGCTGGAGGCGACCCCTATGTTTTAGGTGCAATTGCCTTAAAATCTATTTACAAACATAAAATAGAGTTAAATTTCGGGGCAAATTGACAAAAAAACGGAATAAAATTTGGTGCATTCCAACCAAAGGGTGTAAATTTGCATCGTTTTCATGGTATTAGTTTTTAAGGTTATGAAATCTTAGTCGTCGTGATGACGAATTTCTTTTTCATTTTTGTTTTAAGGTTTATGTTAATGGTATTAGAAGGTTAATTAGTTAAGCAATCCCCGGCGAGATGCCGAGGATTTTTTTTGTGCCATATGTATAATAAGGTGTGTCAATGTAGGAACAGCGCTCCCCACGCGCGCGGAGCGGACAAGGCACGCCTTGTCCCTACAGGGCCATCCTCGATCCTCACGCCGACAGGCGCACGTTCCACGTTCCACCTTCCACGTTCCCCGCGCCGCAAGGCGCTACTTAACACTTATCCCCGATCCTCACGCCGACAGGTGCACGTTCCACGTTCCACCTTCCACGTTCCCCGCGCTCTTCGAGCGCTTAAAACTGATTCTCGACGATGTCGGTGAGCACTTCGGTCATGTCGAGGCCTGCTGCGCGCACTTGCTGCGGGATGAAGCTGGTGGCTGTCATGCCGGGAGTGGTGTTCACCTCGAGCATGTTGATACAGTTGGTGCCGTCGTCGTTCTTTGTGATGATATAGTCCACGCGGATGATGCCGTTGCAGTGCAGGATGTCGTAGATGCGGCTTGTCTCGGCCTGGAGGGCGGCGGTGAGCTCGTCGCTGATGCGCGCCGGCGTGATTTCCTCCACCTGACCGTTGTACTTGGCGTCGTAGTCGAAGAACTCATTGTCGGTAACCACCTCGGTGACAGGCAGCACCACGCTTTTCTTCTTAGTCTTATAGCATCCCACGGTCACCTCGGTGCCGTCGAGGAACCGCTCCACCATCACCTGGTTGAACTGCTTGAACGCGTTCTTGATGGCTGGTGCCAGCTGTGCCTTGGTCTTCACCTTGGTAACGCCAAAGCTCGAGCCGTCGTCGGTGGGCTTCACAAAGCATGGCATGCCCAGCTCGCGCTCGATGTCGTCTTCGGTGATAGAGCGGTCCACGTCCTTGAGCAGCAGGATGCTGTCGGCAACGGTCACGCCAAAGGGCCGCATGTAGTTGTTGAGCATGTACTTGTTGAACGTGAGCGCCTCCACCAGCACGTTGCTGGTAGAGTAGGGCAGTTTTATCAGATCGAAGTAGCCCTGCAGGATGCCGTTCTCGCCCGGGGTGCCGTGGATGGTGATATAGGCGTAGTCGAAGGTAGTCTTCTCGCCCTTGGTGTATTTGTTCTTGAACGAGAAGTCGTTCTTGTCGATGGGAGCGATG
>ONIY01000044.1 GCA_900318065.1 uncultured Prevotellaceae bacterium | reverse complement strand
GCTAAATCACCTGTTGATTTAGCAACCATTTTTTTCTTGCAAAAAATTACCTTTATTCCAGTTTATGGCTTATCTCACTACCCTTTTAGGTAGTTTATTCAGTATAACCGCAATTTTTCTTGCAAAACATTTGGTTTATAAAATAAACTACTTTATCTTTGCAACAGATTTATAAATCTAAGGAAAATATTTTATTCACCATTTAAGTTATGTAAGGAAAATATGGAAGAAAAGAAATTAAACAATCAAGAGAGTTTGGAGTTAATCACCATGATGATTAACAAGACAAAGCGTCAGCTTCACATTGGCGAAGGCAACTTGTTGCTATGGTGGGGTTACGTTAGTGCTATCGTTGGCCTGCTGGTGGGCGCATCGCTACTGCTCACCGGTGGTCACCCCATGTGCAACCTGCTGTGGTTCTTGATTTGGATTGTGGGCGGCATAGGCATGTTCTTCATCCTTCGCAAGGACAAAGGTCGCATCGAGAAAGAGCCTTCTACCTACGTTGACCGCTTGACCAGCAATCTGTGGTGCACCATAGGATGGCTGTTTGCTCTGGGCACACTGATGTCGATAGGGTTCCAGTTCTATGGCAAGGACACCTGGGTGCTGATGCTGGTGTTTGCTTTCCTGCTGGCAGGTTTTGGTGCGAGCATGCAGGGCTTTATCTTCAGGGAGAAGTCGATGGTAGCAGGTGGCGCCTTCAGTATGGTGGCAGGCACCTTTGTGCTGTGCTGCGTGCTGGCTCATGTGAAGCTAGGTGTGATGTGGGTTATTCCATTGTTTGTGCTGTGCTTCGTTGCCACGATGATTATTCCCGGTCATGTGTTGAACGCTAAAGCCAAGAAGCAATGCTAAAAGAACTCAATCCACTGTTGCACTCCCAGTTGCGACTTGCCATTATGTCGATCTTGATGAACTGCGAAGAAGCGAGTTTCGTCTACATCAAGGAGCAGACACAGGCCACATCGGGCAACTTGAGCGTGCAACTCGACAAACTCGTAGCGGCAGGCTATATCACCATGGAGAAGAAATTCCAGGGCAAAAAGCCGCTCACATTGTGCAGCGTGACCGATGCTGGAAAGAAAGCGTTTGAAGAATATGTCAACGCTTTGCGCGATTACCTTAAAGTAGACTGAGAGTCATGGTCGCCATCGTTGTGTTAGTCGCCGCAATTTTTATGGAAAGTGCAATCCTCTTGGGAGGATGAGAGAACGATTTCATCCCAGCCATAGGACCTCATTAAAAAAATAGCCCAATCGCTCAAGCAGCAATTGGACTATTTTTTACTGTTATGTTGGGATGATTAACCCAGGCGACGCAGCTTAACGGTGAAGTGGCGCATGAGTGGAGCCTCCCACTCGATGGCAACACCGCGAGTGATCTCGTTGCGACGGTCGTAAACGTTCTTGAGAGCAGCAGCAATCACATTCATGTGGTTGTCGGTGTAAACACGACGGGCGATGCACAGGCGCAGCAGGTCGAGACCACCAAAGCGGTTCTCACGAGTAACAGGATCACGGTCGGCGAGGATGTAACCAATCTCGCAGCCGCGAATGCCAGCCTCGAGGTAGAGCTCGCAGGTGAGAGTCTGAGCGGGGAACTCTTCCTTAGGCACGTTGCAGAGCACCTTGTCGGCGTCGATAAAGAGAGCGTGACCGCCCACTGGACGCTGGTAAGGAATTCCATACTCATCGAGCTTGCTGGCGAGGTACTGCACCTGGTGGATGCGAGTCTCGAGCATCTCAAACTCGGTGTTCTCGTCAAGACCCACTGCCAGAGCGTTGAGGTCGCGGCCATTCATGCCACCATAGGTGATGAAGCCCTCGAAGGGGATGCAGAACAATTTAGCTCCCTCATACCAGTCCTCGTTGTTGGTAGCGATAAAGCCACCCATGTTAACCACGCCATCTTTCTTGGCACTCATGGTCATAGCGTCAACATAGCTATACATTTCACGAGCGATTTCCTTGATAGTCTTGTCGGCATAGCCTTCCTCGCGTGTCTTGATGAAATAAGAGTTCTCGGCAAAGCGAGCGCTATCCATCACCACGGGAACACCATACTTGTGGCAGAGCTCGCAAGTCTCCTTGATGTTCTTCATCGAAACAGGCTGACCACCAACGGTGTTATTGGTAATAGTGAGAACCATGAAAGGAACGTTACCCTTGTTCTCAACGAGCACCTTCTCGAGTTTCTCGAGCGAAACATTGCCCTTGAAAGGAATCTCAAGCTGAGTGTTCTTAGCCTCGTCGATGGTTACGTCGATAGCTTTAGCCTTGCGGGATTCGATGTGACCCTTGGTAGTGTCGAAGTGAGCATTGCCAGGAATCACGTTACCTTCCTTAACGAGATAAGAGAAAAGCACGTTCTCGGCAGCACGACCCTGATGAGTGGGGATTACATACTTGAAACCAAAGATGCGTTGAACAACCTCCTGGAACTTGTAGAACGAGGTTGCACCAGCATAGCTCTCATCGCCCAGCATCATAGCCGACCACTGGCGGTCGCTCATGGCACCTGTGCCAGAGTCGGTCAAGCAGTCGATATAAACTTGCTCGGCTTTAAGCATGAATACATTGTTGTGAGCTTCTTTGAGCCATTGTTCGCGCTGCTCGCGAGTACTCTTTGTCAAGGGCTCAATCATTTTAATTTTCCAAGATTCGGCAAATGGTAGTTCCATAATTGTTTAGATATATTTTTTTGAGGAGGATTATCTCCCATGCAAGAAGCGACACATGCTAAGTTGTTTCCACATTAGCACTCTCTACTTCAATGCAGTTTATTATTAATGAATGATTTTTTTACTTAAAATAATAGGGGCAATAATAATCACCACAAGAAAAGTGTTACTAAAAACATTAGCAACTATAGTGGTCTATATCCTTGATGTTCAGGAATCTATGTGACAGATAAGCTGTCGTGAATGGTTTATTAAAGCACATTGGTTTATCTTTGACGTGCAAAATTATACATTATACAACAAAAATCAAAACTTTTTATAGGTTTATTAATCTTTATTAAGATATTATTTTTTCAATAGACAATTATGTGCACAACAAAACGGGTTCTGATAGCGCTAGAAATCAAATCATGCATTATCAGAACCCGCATTAGTTTTGTGGCATCTCGCTATTTCATGTTGCGCAGTCTCACATCGATCTTTGTGTCCTTGAGCAAGTCTTTGACTCTCTCGATGGGCGTGTCGCTATAATGATAAGGATAGAGAACCTTGGGATTAAACATGCGAGCCGCATTAGACAGTTGCTCGGGTGTCATGGTGAATGGCTGGTTGCATGGCAGGAAGGCGATGTCGATGTCCTTGAGCTGAGCCATTTCGGGTATGTCTTCGGTGTCGGCGGCGACATAAATCCTTAGACCATCGATGTCGAGCACATAGCCATTGTCACGTCCCTTGGGGTGAAACTTGATATGATCGGGGATGATGTTATAGGCAGGGACAGCCTCGAGCATGATGTCATCGCGCAGCTGCATCTTGTCGCCATTGCTCATGGCACTACCCTCGCCCAGCATCTGGGCACACCTCTGGTTGAGGATTATTTTAGTTTGCTCACCTTTCAATGTGGCAATCGCTTCCTTGTCGAAGTGGTCGAAATGCTCATGAGTGACAAGGATGAAATCGGCCTTGGCAAACTTAGAGTAATCGGTCGCTGGAGGCAATTCTCGCACTGGGTCAATCTGGATGGAGAGACCGTCATATTTGATCTCGAGACTTCCATGCTTGATGAAAGTGAAAGTAACTTGTTTTCCACCCTTGGTGTTGAAAACGTCATCGTTTTGGGCAACACTGCTGTTGCTCGAAGCCTGCTGTGAGTTGCACGAGAGGCATGTTAATGCTGTGATAACCACTGTTATAATGTTTTTAATCATAATTACAAAAATGTTTCAGTAATGGTATTAATTGATGGGGTCAATGTTCTTGAAGTCCTTCCATGACTTAGCCTGCTTATAGGCTTCGACCGAGCCAGCCGGAACGTGAAGCTGAGTCTTCTTGTCGCTCAGTTTCTTGAGCACGGGAGGCATAGTAGAGAGGCATGTGATGCTCTCCATCTTGCATTTCTCCACAATCTTCTCACCTATGTCGTGGATTGATGCCGGCAGCGTGAGAGTGGTAATGGCAGTTCCTCGGAACGCATTGTTGCCTATTGTGGTAAGACCCTCGGGCAGCATTATCCTGTTCACCCTCTTGCAGTCGCGCACAGCGTTCTCACCTATTTCTCTAAGATCAGGCAGCTGTGACATGTCGAGTTGCTCAAGCGACTCGCAGCCTCTAAACATTTCCTTTGACAGGGCCTTGAGGCTGGCTGGGAGTGTTATTGACACGAGAGCCTTGCAGTCGCGGAATGCGTTCTCGTCGATAGTGGTTACCGATGATGGCAAAGCCAACTCTACAAAACCACATTTCTTGAAAGCATATCGGCCAATTGATAACAGCGAGTTGGCACCCTCGAGACTTCTTAGCGACTCACAGCTTTCAAAAGCGCTCTCCCCTATTCTTATGAGTTCATTAGGCAAAATAATGGAGCGCAGCGAGGAACAATCCTGGAAAGTCCTGCCAAGCAGTTCTTTGACAGGGCCTTCGATTGATAATCCCTCTAATTTTCGACAATTATAGAACGCCCTTTCTCCAATGATCTCCACATCGGCGGGAATGTTTATAGCCCTAAGCCCAGTGCAGCCCTCAAAGGCTTGTGCACCAATCGTGATTAGCGATGATGGCAGCGACACCGCAGTAATGTCGCGACATTCCATAAAAGCTCCATTTGCAATGGCCTTAACCCCATCGGGAACATTAATGTTTCCATCCTTTCCGGCAGGGAAATTCAGCAGTTTTGTCCCGCTATTATCATATAGCACACCGTCCTCGGTAGTGTAATAAGGATTGCCACGCTCAACGAGGAACTCGCGGAGTTTGGGCATACGGCCTGGCGCGTCTTTTTCAATAGCTACTCTGTCGGGCAGCAAGAGTGACCTTATATTGGTGCCTTTGAGTGCATTAGTGCCTAGATAGGTGAGGTTGCGAGGCAGTCTTATATCGTTAAGCGCTGTTCCGCTGAAAGCCTCGTTGCCAATAGATTGAAGGCTGTAAGGCAAGTCAATGCGCTTGAGGTTGTCGCAACCATAGAAACAACCGTTGCCAATGGATTCCAGCCCATCAGGCAGATTGATGCGCGACAAGCGGCTGCAATATTGGAATGCATCGTCGCCAATGCTTCTCAGTTCCCGACCAGTGAAATACACTTCCTGCAGATTGTTGCAGCTGGAGAATGCGTTATTCTCAATGCGCCTTAGACCTCTGGGCAGAGTGACATTCCTCAAGGTCGACAAGCTGCTAAACATCCTCTTGCCTATCACGTCGTGCTCGGTGCGGTAGCTGTAATCCCTGCCGCCACCCACTATCCTCACGTGTTCCAGCTCAAGGTCTACATAGTTGCTCACTTTCTTGCCTCCCTCGTCGACTGCCGAAGAGCGGTCGCACACTTTCCTGATGAAACGAATGTCGTCACCATTTATTGATCCGCTCAGGCGAATGCAACGCACACGATCCATCTCAGAAGGAGTGATACAATCCTCCAGAGTTCCCGGGTTGCGTAAATTGACGTCGAGGACATCTCCTCTCAAACCAGATTGCCGAGCGCGAGGCCCTTCGCCACCAAGCACTTGCGCAGTGGCACAGGGAACAAATGTGAAGATGCTGGGAGTTCCGAGCCCCGAGATTAAGGCTAAAGTTAAGATGATTTTTTTCATAATTATTTACAGTGAGATTATTGTATTCCAGAAATAATAGGCAAAATTGCAAAAAAATAATCAAATCACAATGAAAATATTGCGTAAATTTATATTTTTCATTAACTTTGCACTGATGATTGATGGAAAAGGCACTTGAATAAAATCTGTAATGAGTGTTTTCTCTAAGTCCATCACTTTATTTATATTAACTTTAAAACCAATTTGAAAAATGAAAAAGTTTTTGAAATTTGCACTTTGTGCTATTGTTCTTGCTGGATTAGCATCATGTAGTGGCGTGAGCAGCAAGTATCCACCCACTGGCGACATGGAGAAAGACGCTAAGGCTCTTATCCAAGAGGTTATGAAAGACAATCCAACCGAAGCCGAAAAGGCCAAATATGAAGAGATGGCAGCATCCTATGAGGCTTATTATAAGGGCGAAGGTAAATATGACGAGTTTGAAAAGGCTGTTGAGAAAGCAATGACCGACGAAATGACTAGGCAGCTCAATGATATTACCAAAGACTTTGACAAGCAGCTCGACGAGGCTGTAGACCAGGCCGTTGACGAGGCTGTAGATAAAGCCAACAAAAAACTGAATAAATAGTTTTGTTTTCATTTTATATGATTCTAACGCTCGATGCTCTGTGCGGAGTTGTCGGGCGTTAGTTTTTTTACACGAAGTAAAGTTTCTATTGTAAAGATGATAATAGTTAAACTGCTGTGTGTCAGTTCCCCCTCTAAGATAGAGGGGGATAAAGGGGGAGTATGATGGTGACTCAAATAATATTATTTTGGCTAAATTTCGGAAAACTTGAGCAATCCGAAAACTGCGCAAAACTTGTTTTGACATTGGTGAGGTGCAACCAAGTTTATCAAAGAATTTCATACTCCCCCCAGCCCCCTCTATCTTAGAGGGGGAGTTTGTTGTCGCTTGATATTGAGCAGTTTTGATGCGCACAATTATTAGAAACCTAAGTACGCGAAGTTGCTTTATTTTTCATAAAGTCTTTTTTTCAACTTTTTTAAGAACAAAATTGCTTGTTGTTATAAACCAAACCACTAATTTAGCACTCTAATAAATTGATAAGCATATCAAGAGTTTTTTATAAGGAATCATGAATTATCAATAAAATGTTGAAAATGAGACGAATTATATTAATAGCGGTGATTGCGCTCACTGCGCTGAGCATGAGTGCCGAGAAGATAACAGTCACCATCAACAAGCAATACCGGCAAGACTCGGCATTTGTCCTTCCAAGCAAGACCATTAGCGTGAAAGCGCCATGCATGGGACTGGTTAATGCCAAGTATATCTTCACCAAGAAATTAATGGAGATTTTGTCGGAGATTTCGGTCGAAGATTATGACAACAAAGTTTTCACTGTCAAGCTCCTCTACGCAGGACGTGGAATATCCATCAACATTAGTTCAGAAGACCCTCTGGATGACCTTAGCGTCGACTACTGTGGCGATATAATCGTTGGCGGCAAGCACTTCCTCTTGGTGCAGAATGATGACAATAAAGACTTGATAAAGACATTCTTCAGGAAAGTGAGAGGAAACAATGTGGTGTTTGAACGAACCTTTGAGAAAGTGTTTGAGGTTGTTGACCCGCTTTACACCAGCGTAGTCGCCACCTACGACGAGCGCCAACGTACTATTATCAACAAAGAGAAAATCATCAATGCAGTCGACAAGCTGCATGCCCCTAAAGCGCAGCCTCAAACCCTCACCAAGGAAAACGGCGAAGAGGATGACGACGCTTTCAAAATTGATGTGGAACTTTTCCAAGAATAATTGTGACGTAAAACTTGCTTTTGTGAAAGATTTCCACTATCTTTGCTACATTCATTTAAAACGCTTTAAGTCATGAAAAATTCAAAGAACTATGTGGTGACCCTGGGACGACAGTTTGGGTGCGGAGCAAGAGAGATAGGACAGATGGTGGCCCAGATGCTTGGAATAGGCTACTATGACAAGGAAATTCTGCTCGAGGCTGCCAAGTCGAGCGGTGTGGAGCCAGCAATCTTTGAGGCGTCGGACGAGAGAACTCCCAAGTTTTTCTCCTCATTGTGGTCATTCAATTTGGGATATTACAGTGGCACCCTCTTTGCTGGTGACCAGCCAGTGAAAGAAGATAATGTGTATCACACGCAGAGCGAAGTGATGATAGAGCTTGCCCAGAAAGGTCCTTGCGTGATAGTGGGTCGCACTGCCGACTACATCCTGCGCGACAAGTGCAAGGTGATTAGCATCTTCCTGCACTCCTCGATGGACGACCGCATCAAGCGAATCATTAGCCGTGGCGACTGCGCCACCAGGAAAGAGGCCAAAGACATGGCCATCAAGCAAAACAAGCTGCGTGCCAACTACTATGACTTCTACACCGACAAGCACTGGGGCATGAGCGAGAGCTACGACCTCTCGATCGACTGCTCAAAACTTGGTCCCGAGAGAACAGCACAACTCATTGTCGACTACGTGAAAACACGACTGTCACCCGGCAAGTGAATCCTGGGCGGTTGTGCCACTCGGCAATAATGGCGGTGTACACCAACAATAATTGTTTAGGACTCATCAAGAGATTGGTGGGTCTTTTTTATGTTGCAACAGCAGTGTAAAAATTGAGTTCATGGCAGAATGAAAAAAAACTATCCCCTAATAACTAATAACTGAAAACTATTTACTACCTTTGCACAAAAGTTTAGAAAACTACTTGAAACATTAACACAAAACAATGGAACAACTGTTTATTGACCTTGAGAAAAAAGCTGTTGCATGCCCGCAACGCTTAGTATTACCCGAGAGTTTTGAACCCCGCACCTTGCAAGCCGCTAATCTCGTGATTGAGCGCGGTGCTGCTAAAGTTATCCTCATTGGCGACAAGAACGAAATCGTTGCAAAGGCTAAAGAACTTGGCTTCAACAACATCGAGAAAGCTTCGTTTATCAATCCTGCCAATGCCGAGGAACTTGAGCCTTATGCCCAACTGCTGCAAGAGCTTCGCAAGAAAAAAGGCATGACCATTGAGCAAGCACGCGTCACAGCTGCCGACCCTCTCTACCTGGGTTGCCTTCTTATCAAGAACGGTGATGCCGACGCACAGGTTGCTGGTGCCGAGAACACTACTGGCAACGTGCTTCGTGCTGCTTTCCAAGTGCTCAAGACCGCTCCTGGTGTGAGTGCAGTGTCGGGGGCATTTATCATGCTCCTGCCCGAGGGAAGCCCCTACGGAGAGAACGGAACGATGGTGTTTGCCGACTGTGCCGTTATTCCCGATCCCGACGCCAGTCAGCTTGCACAAACAGCAGTCCTCACCGAGAAGACAGCCCGCGACATCGCAGGCATCGACCCCAAGGTGGCAATGCTAAGTTTCTCAACTAAGGGCAGCGCAAGCCATGAGAAAGTAGACAAGGTTACCGAGGCATTGCGTCTCGCACGCGAGATGAATCCCGACATGAAGATTGACGGTGAGCTCCAAGCCGACGCAGCCATTGTGCCCAGCGTGGGTGCTTCAAAAGCTCCTGGCAGCGACATCGCCGGCAAGGCCAATGTGCTCGTGTTCCCCAACCTTGAGGTTGGTAATATTGCCTATAAGCTTGTTCAGCGCCTTGCTGGAGCAACCGCCGTTGGTCCCGTGCTGCAAGGTCTGGGCGCTCCAGTCAACGACCTGTCGCGTGGCTGCTCGCCCGACGATGTCTACAAGACAATCCTCCTTACCTGTAACCAGGCAATAAGCAAAAAAGCTAATAACTAAAAACTATAAACTATAAAATCATAACTATGAACATTTTAGTGCTCAACTGTGGCAGTAGTTCTGCCAAGTACAAACTCATTGAGGTGAAAAGCAACACAATTCTCGCCGAGGGTGGCGTAGAGAAAATTGGTTTGCCCGATGCATTTATCAAGATGAAGCTCGCCGACGGAAAGAAGAACGTAGACCTGGGCTTAATCAACCATGATGGTGCCATCAAGGCTATTCTCGACGCGCTCGTAAATCCCGAGTACGGTTGCATCAAGGGCTTTGACGAGATTGACGCTGTGGGTCATCGCGTGGTGCATGGTGGAGAGAAGTTCAACAAGAGCATGCTCATCACCGAGGAAGTGAAAGACATGATCAAGGAGTGCTACAACATCGCTCCCCTTCACAACCCCGTGAACATGGCAGGTATTGACGCTATCACCAAGGTGCTCCCCGATGTGCCCCAGGTAGCAGTCTTCGACACCGCATTCCATCAAACCATGCCCAAGCATGCCTACCTCTACCCTCTTCCCATGAAGTACTATGAGCAAGACCACGTGCGCCGTTACGGATTCCATGGCACCAGCCACCGTTTCGTTTCAAGACGCGTGTGTGAGATGCTTGGCACCGACTGGAAGGACAAGAAAATCATATGCTGCCACATTGGTAATGGTGCCAGCATTAGCGCCATTCGCAATGGCGAGAGCATCGACACCTCGATGGGACTTACTCCCACCGAGGGCTTGATGATGGGCACTCGCAGTGGTGATGTTGATCCAGGCGCTCTCATCTTCCTCATGGAGAAGTATAACCTCACTGCCAAGGACTTGATGCGCATCGTGAACAAGGAAAGTGGTGTCTTGGGAATCACCGGCATCTCAAGCGACATGCGCGAGATTTGCGACGAGATTGACAAGGGCAACCCCATTGCCAAGCTCGCTATGGACATGTATGAGCTGCGCATCTTGAAATACATAGGTGCCTATGCTGCCGAGCTCAACGGCGTCGACATCATTGCCTTCACAGGAGGCGTGGGCGAGAACCAGACTCCCACCCGCCGCAACCTGTGCCGCAGCCTTGAGTACATGGGCGTGAAAATCGATGAGGAACTCAACGACAAGCTGTGGCGTGGCAAGGAAGGCGAAATCAGCACCCCCGACAGCAAGGTGAAAGTTGTTGTAGTTATGACCGACGAGGAGTACATGATTGCCCGCGACACCGAGGCTATTATCGAGGGAAGAGAGCCATAAGTAATGGGTGAATAATCCTTGTTTTTTCATTTTATGAGTGGGCAATTTCTGTGTTCAGAGATTGCTCACTTTGTTTTGTCATTTTCAACGGTTTTGAGAGGTAATTCTTAAACATATTAATCTAATCATCACAATTAGCGACAAAATAAAACCGCAAGTCGCAAAACCATGAAAAATCGTTTTCTGAGAAGATTTTTGAAATTCGTGAAATTGTTTTAAATAAATGTATTTCAGCACTTTTTTGTCCAAAAAACTTTTGCCATGTCCAAAAAAACAATTACATTTGCTTGCTTTTTAATAACAAAGAAATAATAATTCTTAAAACACTATTTTTTATAAACAACATTAAAACCAAAAACGAACCTGATGGAACTAAAAAATGCAATGGCCGGCACTCTTGAGTCGGGCGACATTCTTATCCAAATTGCGCCATCTGACGTTGACGGACTACACATTGAGCTCGACAGCACGGTAGCCTATCAATTTGGCGAGCAAATCAAGAAAGTGATCATTAACACCCTCAAAGAATTGGGCATTAACAAAGCAAATGTGAAAGCCACCGACAAGGGCGCTCTCGACTGCACTATCAAGGCACGCGTTACCGCTGCTGCTGTGCGCTCGACTGGCGTTGACGTGTGGGCTTAATCATTTCATGAACTTAACAAAATCAAGAAACAATGGAAAGATTAAGAAGAACAATGATGTTTGTTCCAGGTAACAACCCTGGAATGATGGCTGATGCCTATATCTATGGTCCCGATTCTATCATGCTCGACCTTGAAGACAGCGTGACAATGGCAGAGAAAGACACTGCCCGTCTGCTCGTGTACAACGCACTGAAAACCATCGATTACGGTGACACCGAGATGGTAGTGCGCATTAACCCCCTTAACACCCCTTACGGAAAGAAAGATATCGAAGCCGTAGTAAAGGCTGGTGTTGACGTGATTCGCATGCCAAAGACCGAGACAGCCGAAGAGGTTATCGAGGTAGAGCGCGAGATTGAGAAAGTTGAGAAAGAACTTGGTTGCGTGGGTCGCACCCAAATCATGGCAGCCATCGAGAGCGCCCTTGGCGTGGTAAATGCTTATGCTATTGCTACCGCTTCGAAGCGCATGATGGGTATTGCCCTTGGTGCCGAGGACTATAGCGCCAACCTGAAGACTCAGCGCACTCCCGAAGGCAGTGAGTTGCTTCTTGCTCGTGAGACTATCGTTGTTGCCGCTCGTGCAGCAGGCATCGATGCTCTCGATACTGTTTACTCTAACCTCAACGACATGGAAACCTTCCGCAACGAGGTAGAGGCTATCAAGAAACTTGGCTTCGACGGCAAGTCGATTATCAATCCTCGTCAAATCGAGGTTGTCAACGAAGTGTTTGCTCCCAAGGAGAAAGACATTCAGAAGTCGCTTACTATCCTTGCCGCTATCAAGGAGGCCGAGAAGAAAGGTTCGGGCGTAATCGCCGTTAACGGTAAGATGGTAGACCGACCAGTAGTATTAAGAGCACAACGTACAATCGACCTGGCAATCGCTTCAGGCATATTAACAAAGGAGGACATACAATGAACAGCATAAAAGACAGAGCAGACCTTATTGCAGCTGCTGCAAAGAAAATGGGTAAAGATGTCTTCAAAGACAATCTTGTAAAAATCAGCACCCCACGTCACGACTTGCAACGCCAGAATGGCAAAGTGGTAACTCTTGAGGAAGCCATCAAGAAGAGCGGTCTCAAGGACGGTATGACAATCTCGTTCCACCATCACTTCCGCGGTGGTGACAAAGTTGTTAACCTGGTAGTAGATAAACTCGCCGAGATGGGTTTCAAGAACCTGCATCTTGCATCTTCAAGCCTTATCGACGTTCACAAGCCACTTATCGAGCACATCAAGAACGGTGTTATCACTAAGATTTCCACATCAGGACTTCGCGGTGAGCTCGCCAACGAGGTTTCTCACGGCTTGATGGAAGAGCCCGTAGTATTCCGTTCACACGGTTCACGTGGCTATGCCATTGCTACTGGTGAACTTCACATCGACGTTGCATTCCTGGGAGCCTCTTCTAGCGACCCACTGGGTAACGCCGCTGGTTTCTCAATGAGCGATAATGCCAAGAGCATCTGCGGTTCGCTGGGTTATGCACTTCCCGATGCTAAATATGCCGACACTACCATTATCCTTACCGATGACCTGGTTGACTATCCTAACCAGCTCAACGCCATCAGCGAGGCCGATGTTGACTATGTAGTAGTTGTTGACTCGGTGGGCGACTCAAGCAAGATTTCTTCGGGCGCCATCCGCGACACCAAGAACCCACGCGACATCCTCCTTGCCAAGAAGGCTGCCAAGGTGGTTATCAACAGTGGATATTTTGAGAATGGATTCTCGCTGCAGACTGGTTCGGGCGGTGCCTCACTGGCTGTTACCAAATATCTGCGTCAAGCAATGATCGACAAGGGCATCAAGGCTCGCTTTGCTCTGGGTGGTATCACAAGCCACATGGTGAAACTGCATCAGGAAGGTCTTATCGACCGCCTTATTGATGTTCAGTCGTTTGACAAGGTTGCTGCCGAGTCACTGATGAACGACCCCATGCACAAGAGCGTTTCGGCCAACGAATATGCTGCCATGCTCGAGCCCGGATCGGCAACTCACTTCCTTGACGTTGTGATCCTCTCGGCTCTTGAGGTGGACGTGAACTTCAACGTTAACGTTCTCGTGGGTAGCGACGGTATCATCCGTGGTGCCATTGGTGGTCACCCCGACACTGCCGCCGACTCGGCACTCTCGGTTATCGTTTGCCCATTGCTTCGTGGTCGCATCCCATGTGTTGTTGACGAGGTTACCACTCTCATCACTCCAGGTTCTACTGTTGATGTTGTGGTTACTGAGTTTGGCATCGCAGTTAACCCACGCCGTCCTGAGCTCAAGGAGCGCCTGCAGGCTGCTGGTATCGAAATCGTTGATATCACCTACCTGCGCGACCGTGCTAAGAGCATCATTGGCGAGGCCGCACCACTGCCCTTCGGCGACAAGGTTGTGGGTATCGTGATGAACCGTGATGGCTCGGTAATGGATGTTATCAAGAACATTAAGGACTAAATTCTAGAAGCCTAAATAATGGAGATTACGCTTGACAAGTTGCTGGCAAGTCGTGACCGCAGAGTGGAAATGCAACAAAAGTTGAGGGAAACCAACCCCAACTCCACCCTTGTGTGCCTCACGGTGATAATGCCAGGCAACATCAAGCGTAATCTTTTCTCTTTAATTGCCTCACAAGCAGCGATAAACGCACTGCTCAACACTCTTGAGGGAAACATCGTGGATGTGGTGACCCGCGACTTGGAAACAGGATATGAGGCCTATGTCGTTACTCGTCTGTCACAGCAAGAAGCAAAACAGAAAGCCTGTGAAATTGAAGACAATCATCCCCTGGGGCGACTCTTCGACATTGATGTGCTTGACGATAATGGTGTGCCCATGAAACGCGAGTTGCTCGGGTTTGCCCCCCGTCGCTGCTTGATGTGCGACAATGAGGCTCGCTACTGCATGCGCAATCGCACCCACAGCCCACAAGAACTGAATGCTCAAATCCAGAAGATGATAGACTCCTATGTTCAACAACTATGACATAGTGGAAATGCCCTTGTCGCTAAAGCGCAACCGCACACTGGTAGAGGATTTCCTTGCCAAGAGCGACTTGCGCCTTGACGATATGGACTACTATGCCGCCGTTGTCGACCGCGAGAGTTATAAAATTCTTGCTGGTGGTGGGTTTAAAGACGACATCATCAAGTGCATTGCCGTCGACGACTCGCTGCGTGGCACAGGAATGAGCCAGCAACTCATCTCTCACCTCATGTCGCAGATGTCAACCTTGGGGCACAACAACGTAAAGGTGTTTACCAAGCCCGGCAATGCCGACATCTTCGAGAGTCTTGGCTTCAAGACCCTGGGCAAGAGCAGCAAGGCGTTGCTGCTTGAGAATGGGCTTACAGGCTTGTCGACCTATGTCAATTATCTCAAGTCGCTAAAACGCGACGGCAAGAATGGCATGATTGTGATGAATGCTAATCCATTCACCCTTGGTCACCAGTATCTTGTGGAACAAGCGGCACGGCAGGTCGACAACCTCTATGTGATTGTTGTGGGCGAAGACAGGTCGCAATTCACAAGCGATGAACGCCTGCTGATGGTTCAGTCGGGGTGCTCACGCTTTGATAATGTGATCGTGTGCCGTGGCAGCAGTTACATTATATCATCGGCTACTTTCCCTTCCTATTTCATCAAGCAAGCCAGCGATGCGGCCAATGCTCAGATAGAGCTCGACCTTGACATCACTGCTCGTCACATCGCACCAGCGATAGGCGCTACAGTGAGGTTAGTGGGTAGTGAACCAAGCGATGAGCTCACCCATAACTATAACGAGGCAATGAAAGCGATCTTGCCACAGCGTGGCATTGATGTGGTTGAGTTGCCACGTTTAGAACAAGGCGGCATGCCAGTGAGCGCATCGGTAGTGAGAGGACTACTCGACAGAAATGACTTGTGGGCGGCAAAAAGACTTGTTCCTGAGACCACGCTACCCTGTCTTGTTGCTTGGCTCGCAGTAAATGCCTTAAGGCAAGAACTTGAGCTTAGTCCTAAACCAGGCTTGGTAGATACCATCGACAATGGTGCGCACAGCGACATGGACTACAACACAATGCTCAAGAGCATTAATGCTTTGAGGCCATTCTTTGTGCAGCTTGCTGTGATGGGATTTAGAACTACCCTGCCACAGGTGCCCGTGCTGAAGCAACTGGGCATCGATGCCGAGAAAAAGATGCTCGAAGCCACAGGAGGTGTCAACACCCACCGTGGTGCTCTGTTCTCGATGGGCCTCGCCGTTGTTGCAGCCAGTCACGCGCTCGCGCTGGGCAATGAAGATAAGTTTGTCAGGACTTGGGCTCAAACGGTTGCTACCATCGCAAGCGAGATGCCAGGCGGCAGTGACACCCACGGCGCTTGCATTAAGCAGGAGCACAAGGTGGCAGGAGCACTTGAACTCGCGCAAGATGGCTATAAAGAACTAACCAGCTTGTGGCTGCCGTTCTTCATCGACAACAAGAGTGATGAGAACGTGAAGCACAAGACCCTATTATTAATAATGAGTGATCTTGACGACACTAATGTCATTCACCGTGCGGGCTATGACAAGGCGCAGCAAGTGAAACGCGATGCAGCTCATCTGCTCGAGAATTTCTCCATTGAAGGTCTGGAGCAAATGAACAAGCGATTCATCGACGCTAACATATCGCCTGGTGGTGCTGCCGACATGCTGTCGCTCACCATGTTCCTCTTTCCATTATTAAATAAGTAATATAAATTCATTTTTTTAATAGTTATAACTAATTAAATTTCTAAATTCACTATGGTAGAATTAATTAAACATGGAGTTTACTTGATTGACGGTGCCGAAATTCGCACCGATGCAACAGGCATGCCCTCGGCCGACGAGGCACGCGAAAACACTATTACCTACGGCATTCTGCGCTCGCACGACGTAGATGGCAGCAAGGGTAAGAAGATGAGAATCCGCTTCGACGCTATGATGTCGCACGACATCACCTACGTGGGCATTATCCAAACTGCTCGCGCCAGCGGTCTCGACAAGTTCCCATTGCCCTATGCAATGACCAACTGCCACAACTCGCTGTGTGCTGTGGGCGGTACAATCAACGAAGACGACCATGTGTTTGGTCTCTCGGCCGCTAAGAAGTATGGTGGTATCTACGTTCCTGCCAACCAAGCCGTTATCCACCAGTATGCCCGTGAGGCAATGGTTAAGTGCGGCAACATGATTCTGGGTAGCGATAGCCACACTCGCTATGGCTCACTTGGTAACATGGGTGTTGGTGAAGGTGGTGGTGAGCTCGTTAAGCAGCTGTTGAAGAACACTTGGGACATCAACGCTCCCGAGGTAGTTCTCGTGTGGCTCGAAGGCAAGCCCCGCAAGGGTGTTGGTCCTCACGATGTTGCCATCTCACTGGTGAAAGCCACTTTTGAGAGCGGTTTCGTGAAGAACAAAGTTCTTGAGTTTGCTGGCCCTGGCGTTAAGGAGTTGCCCATCGACTTCCGTAACGGTATCGACATCATGACAACCGAGACCACTTGCTTGAGCTCTATCTGGGTTACCGACGATGAGGTTAAGCACCACTACGAGATTCACAAGCGTCCACAGGACTATCGTGAGTTGAAGCCCGGCAAGGTTGCTTACTATGACGCAATGATCAAGATTGACCTGAGCACTCAAGAGTCAATGATTGCCCTCCCATTCCACCCATCTAACGCATTCACTATCCACGAGCTTCAGGAGAATCCTGTTGAGATCTTGAAGGCCGTTGAGGAGGATACCAAGAAGCGCTTTGGCGACAAGGTACAAGTTGACCTCGTTGACAAGGTTATCGATGGCAAGCTCCACGCCGATCAAGGTATCATCGCTGGTTGCTCGGGCGGTACCTACGACAACCTGAGTGCTGCTGCCTCTATCATGAAGGGCGCTAGCATTGGTAACGACTACTTCACTATGAGTGCTTATCCACAGTCGGTTCCCGTTTACCTGGCAACCACTCGCAACCGCATTGCCGAGGAGCTGCTCGAGGCTGGCGTAGTTATCAAGCCTGCTTTCTGCGGTCCTTGCTTCGGTGCTGGCGACGTGCCCTCAAACAATGGTTTGAGTATCCGTCACACTACTCGCAACTTCCCCAACCGCGAGGGTTCTAAGCCTGGTCAGGGTCAAATCTCGCTCGTTGCTCTGATGGACGCTCGTTCAATCGCTGCAACCGCTGCCAACGGTGGTGTTATCACTGCTGCTACCGATGTTGACTACACCGACGACCACAAGCCTTACGACTTCGACGAGCGCGTTTATCAGCGTCGTGTTTACAACGGCTTCGGCCATGCCGACCTCAACCAAGAGCTCAAGTATGGTCCTAACATCAAGGACTGGCCCAAGATGTATCCCATGCAGGACAACATGCTCCTCGAGCTTGCAGCCGTTATCCACGATCCCGTTACCACTACCGATGAGCTGATTCCTTCGGGTGAGACTTCGAGCTACCGCTCTAACCCATTGAAACTCTCGGAGTTTGCTCTCTCTCGCCGCGTTCCTGAGTACGTTGGCTTGAGCAAGCGCATCCAGGCTCAAGACCTCGAGCGTCGTGCAGGTAATGTTCCCGAGAACGTTGCCGCTGCACTGGCTAAGGTAGGTGCTAAGGCCGAGGACACTTCGTTTGGTTCTTGCGTATTTGCCAACCGTCCTGGTGATGGTAGCGCACGCGAGCAGGCTGCTTCTTGCCAGAAGGTGCTTGGTGGTGATGCCAACATCTGCTACGAGTATGCAACCAAGCGTTATCGCAGCAACTGCATCAACTGGGGTATCGTTCCTTTCACTATCGCTCCCGAGACCAAGTTTGAGTACAACCCAGGCGACTTCGTGTTCGTTCCTGGCATTCGCGAGGCCATCGTTAGCGGTAAGGAGGAAATCGACGCTAAGGTTATCACTGCCGATGGCGTTAAGGACATCCACCTGTTCTTCCAGAACCTCACTGCCGACGAGCGTGAGATCCTGGCTCAGGGCTGCTTGATGAACTACTACAAGAGCAAAAAATAATCATTATCTATAAAACAATTTAATTAGTTGTGTGGCACCTCTTTAAGCCATGTGCCACACAACTTTCAAAACAAATTTTTCTTACAACAATTATGGCAGAAAAAATCAAAATGACCACTCCTATCGTGGAGATGGACGGCGACGAGATGACCCGCATCCTGTGGAAGATGATCAAGGACGAACTCATCCTCCCCTTCGTAGACCTCAAAACTGAGTATTATGACCTCGGTCTCGTTAAGCGTGACGAGACTCGCGACCAAATCACCATTGAGGCCGCCGAGAAGACCAAAGAGCTTTCTGACCGCGCCTTCCGTATTATGGGAGATTTTCTGACGGAGCACCCGGCGGATGACTGGAAGCTGGGAAGAAAAGGCTGATAATGATACCGCCTGCAAATATGGCAAAGCCAATACATCGGTAGAGATAACCGAACACGGACATAATCTCGTTAATAGAGTCTCTATTGTTCGATTGCAGGGGCTTATAAAGGAAATAACTAATACAGCTTCCAATACCTAATTCGGCTAAGTTCAGATAGCCAAGGATATTACCTAATGTCCCCGTAAGGCCAATAAACTCCGCTCCAAGACAATCTAGAAAAATCTTGCGAGAGAAGAAAGCAAAGAACAATGAAAGGAAGAAAAATAGCATATTTACTTCCGCGTTCATGATGCTTTTATGTACTCGTTCTCCCATTTTGTATATTAAGAATTGAGAATTATTTGTCGTGACTAGTATGAATAAAGTCAGTATTCTTATGATCTATCTTTAAAATGTTCATGACCATCTTCCAAACCAATTTGGGTAGAGAAAGAATTTTGCCAAAGACAGAATGGCTGCGCAGTTGCTTTGGGGTCGCAATATAGAGGGTAATGCAAATGGTTAGGAATAGACACCACCACTTAATATACCATGATAGCGAAAAGAGTAGTGAGAATGCCGTCATAACAAAGGACATACCAAATGCACCTACCACCAACATAGAGCGAGGAATCAATGCCTGTTGTATCGTTTTGTCAATGAAATCAATATTGGCAGTCTTGATAGCTGTGGGAATATAGGGGAGTAAACTGATGAGACTTTGTATCTGGGCAGTCATCCAACGTAAACGTTGCTTTTGGAAATTATCTTTGTTCGATACCTTTTCATCAAAGACGTGGATGTCTGGTTCGTAATGGATATAGA
>ONIY01000056.1 GCA_900318065.1 uncultured Prevotellaceae bacterium | reverse complement strand
ATCCTCGATCCCCCATCCCCGAAAAATGTCCACCTCACAATACATAAAAATGCTGGGAACCGGTAGTGCCATGTGCACCCGTTGTTACAACACTTGCTTCTTCCTCAAGTCGCCAGCTGGCGGGATGATGGTCGACGCCGGTGGTGGCAACGGCATCTTTCGCCAACTCTACCGCGCTGGCATCTACTACACCCAGATTCGACACCTCTTTGTCACCCATGTGCACACCGACCACATCATGGGAGTGATATGGCTCATTCGCAAGATCTCGCCGCTGCAGTACAAGGGCAAGTACCCTGGCACGTTCACCATCTACTGCCACCGTGGCGTGAAGCAGGCGCTGGAGACCATGTGCAATATCATGATCCCTGCCAAGATTCTCTCTGCCGTGGGCAACACCATCATCCTGCGCGAGGTGGCCGACGGGGAGACCATCGCCATCGACGACATGCAGGTCACTTTCTTCGACATTGGCTCCGACAAACTCATGCAGTTTGGCTTTAGCGCTCTCATGCCCGACGGCCAACGAGTGGTGTGCCTTGGCGATGAGCCCTACAAGCCCACCAGCGAGCGCTATGTGAAAGGCTGCGACTGGCTGCTGTGCGAGGCCTTCTGCATGTATCGCGACCGCAACCAGTTCCGCCCCTATGAGAAGCACCACAGCACAGTGGTCGACGCTGGCACTCTGGCTCAGCAGCTGGGGGTGAAAAACCTGCTGCTCTACCACACCGAGGACACACGACTAATGTCACGCCGCGACAACTACACCGCCGAGGCCCGCACCGTCTACTCAGGCAACATCCACGTTCCCATGGATCTGGAGACGATAGAGCTCTAATCGGAGATAGGGGATCGGAGATAGGGAGTGGGTAGGAGCGGATAGGAGTGGATAGGAGTGGATAGGATCCTTTGTCCTTCGTCCGTTGTCCCTCGTCCCTTTAAAAAAGCCGGAACTCGCTTTTTGCAGGTTCCGGCTTGTGTTGCTGTGGGAGGGAATGCTCTTATTCCGACATTTCCTCGAAGGTCTTCTTGATGATTGCCACGGCTTTCAGAATCTCTTCCTTGTTGATGCACAAGGGAGGTGCAAAGCGGATGATGTGGTCGTGGGTGGGCTTGGCAAGAAGGCCGTTGTCGCGCAGTTTGAGGCAGATGTCCCAAGCGGTCTTGCCCTTGATGGGGGTAGTGACGATGGCGTTGAGCAAGCCACGTCCGCGCACCTGAACGATGAATGGAGAGTTGATCTTCTTGATCTCCTCGCGGAAGATCTTACCCATCTTCTCGGCGTTCTGAGTGAGCTTCTCCTCTTTCACAACCTTGAGGGCCTCGATGGCAACGCGGGCTGCCAAGGGGAATCCACCAAAGGTAGAGCCGTGCTCACCAGGCTTCACGTTGAGCATGATGTCGTCGTCGGCAAGGCAAGCCGAGACGGGAAGAACACCACCACCCAGGGCCTTGCCCAGGATCACGATGTCGGGGCGTATGCCGTCGTGCATAGAGCACAGCATCTTGCCGGTGCGGGCGATACCGGTCTGTACCTCGTCGGCAATGAAGAGCACGTTGTGCTCATGGCACAGGTCGAAGCATTTCTTCAGGTAGCCGTCGTCGGGAACGAAGACGCCAGCCTCGCCCTGGATGGGCTCGGCGATGAAGGCGCATACCTCGTCGCCATATTTCTCAAGGGCTTTCTTCAGAGCCTCAGGGTCGTTGTAAGGAATGCGGATGAAGCCAGGGGTCAAGGGGCCATACTCAGCATAGGAGCTGGGGTCGTCGCTCATGGTGATGATGGTCACTGTGCGACCGTGGAAGTTACCCTCGCAGCAGATTATCTTTACTTTGTCGTTGGGAATACCTTTCTTCACAACACCCCAGCGGCGAGCGAGCTTAAGGGCGGTCTCCACACCCTCGGCACCGGTGTTCATGGGGAGAACCTTGTCGTAGCCAAAGTACTGGTGCATGAATTTCTCATACTCGCACAGCACGTCGTTGTAGAAGGCACGAGAGGTGAGGCACAGGGTGTCGGCCTGCTCTTTGAGGGCCTTAACAATGCGGGGGTGGCAGTGACCCTGGTTCACGGCACTGTAAGACGACAGGAAGTCGAAGTATTTCTTTCCCTCAACGTCCCACACATAGATGCCCTTTCCCTTGTGGAGCACCACGGGTAGTGGATGATAGTTGTGAGCGCCATAGCGGTCTTCCATTGCCATGCAGCGCTTGCTGGCGGTGTTGGTAGCTTTCTTTGTAGTAGCTTTCTTAGCTGTTGGTTTAGTTTTTTTGCAAGTAGCCATAATTAGTTGATTTTATAGAATAATTAGTTCTGACTGTGCAAATTTAATTCATTTTTGCCTAAATTTTCAAGAAAAAGAAGAATATTTGCATGAAAATAAGTGCAATTTTTGTTAACACGATGTTTTTCACTATATTTGTAACCAAGAATAAAAAAGATGTATGCGTTATGAGAAAGATATTATTGTTATTGCTGGCGAGCATCTCGCTTGCCACAAGTGCTCAAGTGATGATAACCGACAAGGGCTATTTCTTCAGCCCCGATGGCTTCAAGTGCAAGTATGGACACATCTACACTAAGGATCTCAAGACGATGGTCAGGGCAGGATGGTATGGCCGCGACGACTGGGACCAGCACTACCTCGTTGAGAAACTCATTGAGATTCCCAGTGGGGCACAGGTAATACCCAGCCATCTGCTCTACGGGCCCGCAGGTGAGGCGGCAACGGGCTACAACTGGCTATATGCCGTGGTGATTCCCTCATCGGTGCTGTGGATTGCACCCGACGCCTTCCTCATGCCACGAGTGGTGTTCTTCTCGGGAGAGTCGGAGGTGGGAGCAGCGCCACAGCTCAACGCCGACCCCACCGCCACCGAACTGGCACGCTTCAACATCGAAGGCCAGCGCATCGACTCGCCACAACCCGGTGTAAACATCATCCTAATGACCGACGGCACAGCACACAAAGTGCTAGTGAAGTGAGGTATCGGGGATGGGGGATTGGGGATGGGGATCGTGGCTCGAGGATTGGAAATCGAGGATCGGGGATCCGTCCAGCATTGCGCCACCCAAGCCGTCCAGCATTGCGCCGCACAAGCCCGTCCAGCATTGCGCCGCACAAGCGGCGTTCACATTGAAAGGGCATCGCGCTCGGTCAATACACAAAAAGCGGCGCCAGCCGTTTTTTTGTGATGACTGGGCGCCGCTTGATGGTATGATAACCATTCCTTATTAGCCTTACTAAATTATTAACCTAAAACATGCTTATGAAAAAATATTTACTATCTATATTGTTTTGTGCCTGTGAGAATTGTTTTATTCGGTCATGTCGCCACCTGTGTTCATGTTGTTGTGGCTGTTGTGACCCATGCGGTTGGGGCCTCCTCGGTGGCCTCCATAGCCTCCGTGGCGCGGGCCGTGTCCACGGCCTCTCTGGAATCCCTCACCGTCGCCCTTGCCTTTCTCACGGTCCTTGGCTCTCATCTCGTCGTATTTTGCCTTTTGCTCGTCGGTGAGCAGGGCTTTGATCTTGGCGTCCATGGCCTCGCTCTCGCGCTGCTGCATGATTCGCATCTGCTCCATGCGTGCCTGCTGTGCCTTGTCAAACTCCAGGTATATGTCCTTGACCTGCTGTTGCTGCTCCTGGCTGAGCTTGAGCTTCTTGTCGAGGCGTTTCACCTGTCCTTCAACGCGCTTCTCGGGGTCGTGACCACGACGGTCGCCGCGTTGCTCAATGTCTTGTGCTGTAACTGTTGTAGTGGCAACTATTGCCATCAATGCTATTAATAATGTCTTTTTCATGTTGAATGTGTTTTATTTGTTTGTAATTGTTTTTTATACTGTTGCCAGTGGTTAAACATTTATGTGTTAATAGAAAGGAGAAACAGTGAAAAATGATAACGTTTTCAACTCTTTCTGTTATTTAGAGCGCAAAGATTGCCAAAAGTTTAAAGGAAAATGACTAACTTTGCACTCACAAAATACTAATCAAGGTTGTGGCTGGATAAAGCTCGATTTTTTCCCGACGAATATTTTAGGCGATTTTTGCTAATAATCCTAAAAATGCTAGTATAATTGGAAAAAATAATTGTAACTTTACAATCGCAACACAAAACGAGGAAATATCAACAAAATAAAATAGAAGAACTATGAGTTTTAACAATGCATTGAAGAAAGTATTAGGACTGGGCGACTTTGGTGAGGGCGTCGATGATCTCGAATACTTTGAGAAGAGAAACTACGACAACCCATGGCGCAAGGACGATGACGAGAAGAAGGCAAAGAGCAATGGCGACGACAACGGTGAGAACCGCGACGACAAGGCTCAAGGACAGCCTCAAGTGAAGCCTGCCTACACTCGCGTGGAGCTGCCTCGCCAGGAAGTGGACATGACCGGCCTTGCCACCAGCAAGGGCGACGGCGTGCCCGAGAACATCCTCAAGAGGCTCATGAACATCATCAATGGCAACCTCTCGCCTCACATCCTCAACAACCTTAACGTGGAGGCCGAGACCAGGGCTATTGTCGAGAGCCTGCGTCCACAGTTCCGCGACTATGAGACCAACCTGCGCAAGGATGTGCTCGACAGTGCCGCCGAGCGATGGAACAAAGAGCGCTCCGAGATTATTGAGAAACTCAAGGAAACCGACGATAAGGCACTCAAGGCCTACGACGAGATTGAGGAGCTGAAAGACAAGATCAAGGCTACCGAGAACTCGCGCAAGACCACACTCACCCGCTATAACGACTTGCAGATGAAGATGCAGGAACTCATGACGGCTAAGGAGAAGACCGACATGGAGAACCGCAGCTTGCAAAACAAGATGAAGGTGCTGCAGATGAACGACCAGCAGGGACAGAATAGCGACAAGGCTAAGGAAGAACTGCTAAAACTCAATCAAGAACTCACCAACGAGCGCAACGAGGCCATCAAGTCGAAGGAACGCATCGCTCAACTGCAAAAGCAGGTTGACGACCTGCGCGCTAAGGCCGACAACGCCGCCGCTCCTGTGGCTGCTCTCGCTGCCGACGACAAGGACGAGGAGATCGATAACCTCTCGGCACAAGTGGCATGGCTGCACAACAAACTTGACGAGGCCAACGAGGAACTGGAGAATGCCAACGAGGAACTCGCTCAGGCTCAGGAACTGCTGGCTCAGATGGACAAGTTTGAGGAGATTAAGCAGCGCAAGGACGATGAGATTGCTGCCTTGAAGAAGCAACTTTCCAGCGCTGGTGCAGGCGACAACAAGCAGCTCGAGAAACTGCAGGCCACCAACGATGAGCTCCTGGCCACCAACGATGACCTGATGGCGCAAATCGCCACGCTCACCAAGCAACTGGAGGACGCCCAGAAGGCTGCTCCTCAGGCTAAGGAGGAAAACCCTATCCTCAATGACCTTGACGACGGCATCGAGTTCACCGGTTCTAACGATGACGAGAAGGACAAAGACCAGATGTCGCTGTTCTAGACCGCATTAGCGCCAATGCACACACGCTGCAAGCGTGAAACAACAAGCCGAAGACGAGTCATGCTCGCCTTCGGCTTTTATTTTGGGTGTGTTACTCAGTGAAAGAGGTTTACTGGTTTCCGAGCAGGATGTTGTAAACGGTGGTCACGTCGTTGGAAGTGACTTGGCCGTCTTGGTTCTGGTCGCCGTTTACCATGTGGGTGTCATCGCCCAAGAGCAAGTAGTTGTAGAGCACAGTGATGTCGATTGAAGTGACAAGTCCGTCGCCGTTGACGTCGCCTGCCACCACGGGGCTGTCGTCTTCAACTACCCACATGCATGAGAATGAGAAGCGGTTGGTAATCTTGGCAATGCGAGTGGTCTCGCCAGTGTTGATGTCCACCTCATAGAGGGCGGTGTCATACTTGCCATTGTTCTTCCAGTCACTGTCGGGGAGTGGGCCCCAGTTGCCATAGGCGTTGTAGCCCATGCCGCTGTTGTAGAATCCGTTCCAGTACATCTTGCTGGGATCCTTCATGCTGAAGCAGGCACTCTGGCGCTTAGCCTGCGAGCAGTAGCCGGTAGCACCCTTGGTGGCAACAACCAGGCCACTGGCGAGGTCAAACTCATAGAGCTGTGCTCCAGTGAGGTTGCCGTTGATATCATACATCTTGCCATCCTCGCCCTCGTAGCCTGCAGTGGCGCCGCTGGTGAGGGCAAAAGCGCGTCCCTCGCTGTTGATGGCAAAAGTAACGAAGTTCTCGTAGTATAGACCCTGGGTGATGGGGGTTACCTGCATGCTCTCGAGGTCGATGGTGCAGATGGCGTAACCCGAGTCGATGCTGTCGCCAAAGAAGTCGGGGTCGTTAACAATCTCTTCGGGCAGAGGCACGTCGGTGAGATAGAACAAACCGTAAACCTTGCCATCGACAGGGTTCACTGCCATGCCAGCGCTCTCGAGGTAGGCATTTTTGGGATAATACTCATTGCTGGTGTTGAGCAGGTCGCCAGTCTCGGCGTTCCAGTGGCGCACCGCGAAGATGTTGGTAGAGTCCACCCCTTCGCTCTCGGTCCTTGAAGTGACGGTGGTGATGACGCCATTGGCATTGACAGCGCCCGAGTTGCCATACATGAGGTTGAAATTGGTAGCCCACAGCGCCAGGTCGTTGTTGGTAAACTGTCCGTTAGAAAAGAAGTCGCTAATTACTACGTCGGGTTCTTTCACAGGAGTGCTAACCGTGTTTTGGTCAACTTGCATGGCATAGATGCCATTCTCCACAACGAAGATTGCTCTTCCCAAAGCAGAATTCCATCCCACATACTGGCTGTACCAGTGGTCGGCATGGTCGTCATAACGGTTGTTGTTGTACACGCCCTTGATTTTGATAGGGTCGGCGTTAGCCGTGAGGCACATTGCCAGCATAGCAAGCAGTGCCAGAGTGATTTTTCTTGTCATAAAAGGATTAATTAGTAGTTTATAAATAAATGTGTGGTTTATTGAGTTTTCTCTTGATGTGACAAATCAATAAAAAACAGGTTCAGTAAATATTAAGCCCACAAAGAAACTAATAATTATTCACTTATACAAGAATAATCACCTAAATGTGTGTAAAAATCTGATTTATTGGCAATTTGTTGACCAATAGTGGTTGTCATTAGCTGATTAAACCACGGTTGCGCAGCTTGAAGACCAACTTCTTGAGACCTCGAACCGCTTCGCCCAAAACGAGCACCAACGCAGTGCTGGCAACGATGACCGCCCAGTCCTGTGCCCTTATGGCCTGCACGTTGAACATGGCATCGCCCAGGTTGATGATGAACACCTGGCCCACGATGATGAGCAGCGCTATGAAGAGAAATCCCTTGCAGCCTTTAAGTCGCAATGACGAGTAGGCCGAGCGGTAGGCTTTGGCGTTGAAGAGGTTCCAGAACTGCAGCATCACAAAGGTGGTGAAGAACAGCGCGCTTTCATAGGGGGTGATAGGATGCCGTGGAGCCTTGATGTAGCTGCCGCCAGTAAAGAGCTGCCATAAGTCGCTTAGCGAGTTCACATGCTGCAGGTCGCAGTGCTTGATGATATAGAACAGCGCAATGAGGATGGCGCTGAATAGCAGTCCGGTCCACAGGATGTGCTGCGCCATGTGGCGGTTGATGATAGGCTCCTTGCGGTTGCGGGGCTTCTGGCGCATGAGGCTCTTGTTGGGAGGCAGCGACGACAGTGCCATGGCGGCAAAGGTGTCCATGATGAGGTTTACCCACAGCATCTGGGTGACGGTGAGTGGCGCGTCGGTGTCCATAAAGGCTCCAGCGAGAACCACAAGGCATGCCGCCACGTTGACGGTGAGCTGGAAGAGCAGGAACCGCTGGATGTTGCGGTAGAGGGAGCGGCCCCACATCACTGCGTTGCCAATGCTGGTGAAGGAGTTGTCGATGATGGTGATGTCGCTTGCCTCCTTGGCAACGCTGGTGCCGTCGCCCATAGATAGACCCACCTGAGCGGCCTTGAGGGCAGGGGCATCGTTGGTGCCGTCGCCGGTGACTGCCACCACCTGGTTGCAGCGCTGCAACGACTCTACAATGCGCTTCTTGTCGTGAGGCCGTGAGCGAGCAATGATTTTCAGGTCCATCACGCGCTGGTCGAGCTGGTCGTCGGTAAGCGCCTCTATCTCGGGACCTGTGATGATGTTGTGGTCGTCGCAATCGTCGTTCCACAGCCCAATCTTGCGTCCCACTTCCTGGGCGGTGATGGCATTGTCGCCAGTGATGATTTTCACCTCTATGCCAGCCTTGAGGCACTCTTTCACTGCGCCGGGAACATCATCGCGCACAGGGTCGGCAATGCCTACTATGCCCATGAATGTGAGGCCGTCGACGGTAATCTGCGTCTCGCTCATGGCGCTCTGCCCGGGTTCAAGAATCTTATAGGCAAATCCCAGGGTGCGCATCGCTTTGCTCTGGAATCCCAGCAGCTGGTCGTGTATCTCGTCCTGGGAGACATCGCCCCAGGTAGCGGAGCACATCTTGTAAACTATCTCGGGAGCACCTTTCACATAGAGTACATGCTTGCCCAGCGACTCGCTGCGCACCACGGTGGCCATGTACTTGCGCTCGGTGCTGAATGGCAGCTCCTCAACCGGCTCGCAACGGTCGCGCACCATCTCATAGTCAATGCCCTGGTCTTTGAGCCACAGCAGCAAGGCGCCCTCGGTGGGATTGCCTATCACTGTGGAGTGGGCAGCATCGGCGACGAGGTGGGCAGTAGAGTTGGCAGCGATGCTCTCGGTGACAATCACTGCCTGCTGAGAGCTGTCGAGAGCGTTGCCGTTGAGGGCATAGAAGCGCGCTTCGCTCACGTTCATCTGGTTCTGGGTGAGGGTGCCGGTCTTGTCGGTGCAAATGACGGTAGTGGCGCCCATGGTCTCGCAGGCGTGCATGCGGCGCACCAGGTTTTTGTCCTTCAACATGCGGCGCATGCTGTAGGCAAGGCTCAGCGTCACTGCCATGGGCAATCCCTCGGGCACTGCCACCACAACGAGGGTGACGGCAATCATGATTGACTGCAGCAGGTAGGTCACAAAGTCGAGGTCGAGTGCGGCGCTCTCGGTGTTAAGGAAATAGGCCACGATGCGGCCCAGGATGACCAGCGCCGCGATGATGTAGCTGGCTTTGGAAATGAGCGAGCCCAGCCAGTCGAGCTGCTCGTTGAGGGGCGTCTTGACGCTGGAGTCGATTTGGGCACTCTCCATCACCTTTCCGTTCTCAGTGCTGTCGCCCACGGCAGTCACCTGTGCCACGCCATGGCCTTCTATCACCTTGGTGCCCTTGAGCACCTGATTGCTGGGGTAGGTGGCATGGGGGTCAAAGTCGGCCTCGACGGTGGTCTTGCGGCATTGTGGCTCGCCAGTGAGCGACGACTCATCGAGCCGCAGGCTGGTGGCCTCGAGCAGCGTGGCGTCGGCAGGGATTTCCTCGCCGGTGTTGATCATTATCACATCGCCCACAACCACCTCGTGGCGGGCAATCTTCCTGACTTTTCGGTTCCTGATGACCTGCACAGGCTCGTCGTCGTTGACCTGGTTGAGGATGGCAAACTCTTTCTCGGCCTTTTGCTCAAAGACAAATGCGATGCCTGTGGCAAGGGCAATGGCAATGAAGATGCCCACTGGCTCATAGAAGACAATGGCATCCTTGTGCAGGCCGTAGTATTCATAGAATGAGATGCCCACCGAGAGCACTCCTGCCACGAGCAGGATGATGATGAGTGGGTCGCGAAATTTATCTAGCAGTTTCTTCCACCAGGGCTCGCGCTCTACTGGAGTGAGAATGTTGGCGCCGTGCTGCAAGCGGCTCGAGGCTACCTGCTCGTCGGTAAGACCTGTAAAATGATGTTGTTTCGACATATTGATAATGTGTGCTTTTGGCGGTACAAAATTACTTAACACTTATCAATCTGCAAAATATGTGCCAAATATTTTTCTACCGTTGATTAATAGCCACGAGGTGGTTGTGGTGGGGGAGTGGCCAGGGATTGGCTCTGTAGTGGCCTGGGAGAGTGGTGGGAGAGTGGCGAAAGAAGAAAGGCTCAAGGTTTTCACCTCAAGCCTTTCAAAAAAATATAGCGTTTGTTTTATTATAAACAAATGGGTTGCTCCAAAGAAATTTATTTAAGAGCCTCGTCTACCTTGTCGTTAGGAACCATTCTTTCCTCAAATACGTAAGCACCGGTTTTGGGAGAGCGAACCATCTTAATCACCTTGCTGAAATTACGTCCTTCACCAGTTTGAAGGGTTGCAACTGTCTTTTTTGCCATGACTCAAAAATATTATTTAATTTCTTTGTGAATAGTATACTTCTTGAGGTAGGGGTTGTACTTCTTCAACTCCAGACGCTCGGTTGTGTTCTTGCGGTTCTTTGTAGTGATGTAACGTGACATGCCAGGAACGCCGCTGCCCTTTTGCTCGGTGCACTCAAGGATTACCTGAATGCGATCACCTTTTGCTTTTTTTGCCATAACTTAATCCTCGATTTAATAGATTGCTTTAATTTCTTTTAAATGACCATCCTGAGCTGCTTTCTTAAGAGCTGCGTCGAGGCCAATGCGGTTAATGAGACGAAGACCGCTAGCGCTCACTGTCAAGCGAATCCATTGATCCTGCTCTACCCAATAGAACTTGCGGTTGAACACGTTCACATTGAACTTGCGTTTTGTTCTTCTCTTTGAGTGCGACACGTTGTTACCGGTAATCGCCTTCTTGCCTGTGATTTGACAAACTTTTGACATAGTTGTGTTGTGTTTACTTCAATTTTGTTATCAAAAAAACTAAGTTCTCTCTTGATTTCAAGCCGCTACTACGGTGCGAAATGTGTCCGCGTAGCACAATATTCTACCACGACACCATTGCTATCTGGCGATAAATTGACGTGAGAAGCCATCAATGCTACCCACCAGCAGTTATAATTTTCGTTTAAATATCGTCCTACGCTTTATGGCCACAATTAAGCATCGTCAGCAGCCATCGAAGTTTCAACGATCATGTCACAGAACAGGTCTAACGGAAACATCGCCGCAAGTACCCTGACTCGAAATCGGTTGCAAAGGTAGTAACAATTTTTTAATCAACCAAATTTTTTTTGCTTTGTGAGGCAAAAAAACGTAAAAAGGAGGCTTCGAGAGCCTCCTTAGTTGCTTGAAAATGTGGAGAATGGGAGCCTGGCACCAGGCGCGGTTTTTAGGGTGGGGAGGGTGATTAGTAGCCCAGGTTCTCGCCCACGAGCACCACCACATGGCGGCCGGTGTTGCGGCTGTTGCGCAGCAGGTGGATGTAGCTGCAAATGCTGTCGGGGCTGGTGCAGTTGTGGCAAGTGCCGTCGGCTTTGCACGGGGTGTTGATGTCGAAGCGCTGCGCATTGATGGGCGAAGCGGTGCTGCGTGCGCGGGCAATGGCGGCATCAACGTCTTGGCACACCTTGTTCAGTCCTATGACGAAAATCACCTTCTTGGGTCCCCAGCTAATGGCGGCGATGCGGTTGCCGTTGCCGTCGATGTTGACAATCACGCCGTTTTCCGAGATGGCGTTGGCACTGCTCAGGAACACATCGGCGCTAAAGGCGCGCAGGTACATCTGCTGTTTCTCCTCGGGGCTTTGCACGGTGTCGCGGTCGAGCACCTCGAGGGTGCCGCGGTCTTTGAGGGCTTGTGGTATGCCCAGGTCGCGCACTGTCATGGTGCCGCCCCATGTCACACTGCTGCCGTCGGCAATGAGTTCCATCACTTTGTCTACGGCCTCAGGCGCGGTGGGGCAGTAGTGCGCTTCGATATTGCGGCGTTTCAGGTTCTTTATCAGTCGCTCGGCGAGCAACTGGTTTCTTGTTTCTTGTGGTGTCATGATGGGAGTGTTTTTGTGGAATGGGAAATGAAAAAAGAGGGATGTGCCCGCTCTTTCCTGCGGTTGTGTGGCACATCTCCTCTTGTGGTCTTAACTCGGCATTAGTTGTGGCTCATGAACTCCTCCACATCCTTGGGATGGTAAGGGATGATGTCCTTGCCCAGGAAGCGGCAGCCGTCGGCAGTGATGAGAACGTCGTCCTCAAGGCGTATGCCGCCAAAGTCTTTGTAGGTCTCCAGCATGTCGAAGTTCAGGAACTCCTTGCAGTGACCTGTCGCGCGCCACTCGTCGATGAGGGCGGGGATGAAATAGATGCCGGGCTCGTCGGTGACAACGAAGCCTTCCTCGAGGCGGCGACCCATGCGCAGGGCGTTGGTGCCAAACTGCTCCAGGTTGGGGCGGGTCTCGTCGTCGAAGCCCACATAAATCTGTCCAAGGCCCTCCATGTCGTGAACGTCCATTCCCATCATGTGGCCCAGGCCGTGAGGCAGGAACATGGCATGGGCACCGGCTGCAACGGCAGCGTCTACGTCGCCCTTCATCAGGCCCAGTTCCTTGAGGCGCTCGGTCATCAGGCGGCACACCGCCATGTGGACGTCAAAGTACTTCACGCCAGGCTTGGCGATGCCGAGCACCAGGTCGTGGCATTCCTCGACGATGCTGTAGATGTCGAGCTGGCGCTGGGTGAACTTGCCGTTGACGGGCATGGTGCGGGTGTTGTCGCTGCAGTAGTGCTCGATGGTCTCGGCACCGCAGTCACACAGCACCAGGCGGCCACTCTCAAGGGGTGTCATCGAGGGGCTGCCGTGCATGATCTCGCCGTGCTGTGAGAAGATGGTGCCAAAGCTCACCTGTGCTCCATAGCTCTGTGCTATGCCGTTGATTTGTCCACCAATGTATTTCTCGGTAACGCCAGGCTTGACGAGGCGCATGGCGGTGGTGTGCATCTTGTAGCCTATGGCGCAGGCGCGTTCCAGTTCCTCAATCTCGAGCTGTGTCTTCACCGAGCGCATCTTCACAACGGCGTGAATGAGCTCGAGCGACGCGGCCTCCTTCTGCTTGCTTGGGTGAATGCCCAGCAAGTCCATGATTTGTATCATGGTGTCGTGGCGGTAAGGGGGCAGGAAGTGGACTTTGCGGCCCTTCGACACGGCGTCTTTCACTATTGTCTCGAGTTTCGACATTGGCGCGCTGCATGCAACACCCACTTGGCTTGCCATGTTTGCAACGGTGTCGACCGAGCCATACCACACGATATCTTCGATGTCGATGTCGTCGCCTATGAGGGTCTCCTCGCCGCTCTCCACGTCGATAACTCCCACTAGACCATCACGTTTCTGCCCAAAATAATACAGGAACGAAGAGTCCTGGCGGAAGGGGTAGTAGGCGTTGTTAGGATAATTGTTGGGGGCTTCGTTGTTGCCAAACAGCACTATCACACCGTCTTTCACGAGTTTTTTCAACTCCTCGCGGCGTGACACATATACTTCTTTATTAAACATAGTAATGAATTTTGTTTATATGATTATTGGTTTTTTATTTCACGCTCAAAGTTACAAACTATCTGCGACATGGACAAATTTTCCCCCACATTCTCACACATTATTATATATACACGCGCGCAAGCGCGAGTTCCATTCTCTTGAGGGAGCGCCCTCAAGTAACCCTCAGGTAGCCCTCAAGCCGCTCGCTAGTTGAGCATGAGCCTCCCCTCCGGTTGCATTCCCTCCCGTCGGTTTGCCTTTCCCTTCCCTCGGGTCCGGTGCATTGCTGTACCACAGCAATGGAAACCTGCGGCCGCCACGTTGAAAAAAGCGGGCTGCCGGGGCGCTTGCGGCTATCCTAAACCGCCCCTCTGGTGTCCTAAACCACGCGAATCTCAAAAAAAACGCTTTTTTTTGAAAAAAAGTGGTGAAAATATTTGCACAGTCCAGGGAGCGGTTGTAATTTTGCATCGCTTTTCGGCTCACGAGGACCTGTTCCGAGTTGAGCGGTTTTTTTGACGCCTTACCGAAAAGGGGGCGCTCAGGGCC
>ONIY01000041.1 GCA_900318065.1 uncultured Prevotellaceae bacterium | reverse complement strand
ATAGGTGGGAGGCGATAAAAATATTTGGTTATTAGGCAATTAGTTAGTAACTTTGCATCGCTTTTGGGCAAAAAGCGACCTTTTGCTTTGGCTAAATCGTTGATTTAGTGAGAGGTAGAAAGGAATGCGCTCAAGTCTAAAGGCATTTTAAGAAACTAAGTATTATTATTTATTCAAAAAACAAAGTAAAACAGAACTAAGATGCCAACAATTCAGCAATTAGTAAGAAAAGGTCGCACTTCACTTGAAAGTACCAGTAAGTCGCCTGCTTTGGATTCTTGCCCACAGCGTCGTGGCGTGTGCGTGCGTGTTTACACCACCACCCCCAAGAAGCCAAACTCGGCTATGCGCAAAGTTGCACGCGTGAGATTAACTAACGGCAAAGAGGTGAACTCTTACATCCCCGGCGAGGGTCACAACCTCCAGGAGCACTCAATCGTGATGGTGCGCGGTGGTCGTGTTAAGGACCTGCCAGGTGTGCGTTACCACATCGTTCGCGGCACTCTCGACACTGCTGGTGTAGCTGGCCGCACTCAGCGCCGCTCAAAGTATGGCGCCAAGCGTCCCAAAGCTGCCAAGAAGTGATTGAAGCAGACCAATTTTTTTACTACAAAAACAAAACAAATTTTAAACTTAGTTTTTGATTATTGGATTGATTTATTTGGGTTGAGTAAATGGTCGAAGAGTCGGCCGTTGAAGAACAAAGAAGCAAACAACCAAGCGGACAAAAACTACAATTAATTTAAAAAGATGAGAAAGGCTAAGCCAAAGAAAAGGATCATTTTGCCCGATCCTAAGTTCGGTGACGTGCGAGTTTCGAAATTCGTCAATCACCTCATGTATGATGGTAAGAAGAATACCTCTTACCGTATTTTCTACAGCGCCCTCGACCTCGTTGGCGCTAAGATGAAGAGCGAAGAGAAGGCTCCTCTCGAGATTTGGAAGGAAGCACTTGAGAAGGTGACTCCACAAGTAGAGGTTAAGTCTCGTCGCATTGGTGGCGCCACATTCCAGGTGCCTACTGAAATCCGCCCCGATCGCAAGGAGTCGATTTCCATGAAGAATCTGATTATCTTCGCACGCAAGCGTGGTGGCAAGACAATGGCCGACAAGCTCGCTGCCGAGATTATGGACGCTTACAATGAGCAGGGTGGCGCGTTCAAGCGCAAGGAGGACATGCACCGCATGGCCGAGGCTAACCGTGCATTTGCTCATTTCAGATTTTAATTTTAAAGGAATAGGAAGTTATAGAGATGAAAGCTGACGAACAACTGAAACTGACTCGCAACATCGGTATCATGGCTCACATCGATGCCGGTAAGACGACTACTTCAGAGCGCATACTGTACTACACCGGTCTTACCCACAAGATTGGTGAGGTGCATGATGGTGCCGCTACCATGGACTGGATGGTCCAGGAACAGGAGCGCGGCATCACCATCACATCGGCAGCCACGACAGCTTTCTGGAACTATGACGGCAAGAAATTCAAGATCAACCTGATCGACACACCAGGACACGTCGACTTCACTGTTGAGGTAGAGCGCTCGCTCAGGGTGCTCGACGGTGCCATCGCCACTTTCTGCGCCGTGGGAGGCGTTGAGCCTCAAAGCGAGACAGTGTGGCGTCAAGCCGACAAGTACAATGTGCCACGCATCGCCTACGTCAACAAGATGGACCGCTCGGGCGCCAACTATCTGGAGGTGGCCCGCCAGCTGCGCGACGTGCTGGGCGCCAACCCTTGCCCCATCGAGCTCCCCATCGGAGCCGAGGAGCACTTCCGTGGCGTTGTCGACCTGGTGAAGATGAAGGCCCTCTACTGGCACGACGAGACCATGGGCGCTGAGTACTCGGTAGAAGAGATCCCAGCCGACATGCTCGACGAGTGCCTCCAGTACCGCGATGAGATGCTCGAGAAGATTGCCGAGCATGACGACAACCTCATGGCAAAGTACTTCGACGACCCCGATGCCATCACTGAGCAGGACATCAACAGCGCGCTGCGCAACGCAACATTGAAGATGGAAATCGTGCCAATGCTGTGTGGCAGCTCCTTCAAGAACAAGGGCGTTCAGCCACTGCTCGACGCCGTGTGCGCCTACCTGCCCAGCCCATCCGATTCGCCCGAGGTCACTGGCCACTCTGTTGAAGACCCCGACAAGCAGGAGTCACGCCGTCCTCTCTTTGAGGACCCCATGTGCGCCCTGGTGTTCAAGATTGCTACCGACCCCTACGTGGGACGTCTCGTGTTCTTCCGTGTTTACTCAGGACAGATCGACGCCGGCAGCTACGTCTTCAACTCTCGCTCGGGCAAGAAGGAGCGCATCTCGCGCCTGTTCCAGATGCACAGCAACCACCAGAACCCCATGGAGACCATTGGGTGCGGCGACATTGGCGCTGGAGTGGGATTCAAGGACGTGCGCACCGGCGACACCCTGTGCGACGAGCATCACCCCATCGTGCTTGAGGCCATGGACTTCCCCGAGCCAGTGATTGGCATCGCCGTGGAGCCCAAGACACAGAACGACCTCGACCGTCTGGGCGTGGGACTGCAGAAGCTCGCCGAGGAAGACCCAACCTTCCAGGTAGAGAGCAACGAGGAGACCGGCCAGACCATCATCCGCGGCATGGGTGAGCTTCACCTCGACATCATCATCGACCGCTTGCGTCGTGAGTTCAAGGTGGAATGCAACCAGGGACTGCCCCAGGTGAGCTACAAGGAAGCCATCACCAAGCCCGTGGAGCTGCGCGAGGTGTTCAAGAAGCAGACTGGTGGACGTGGCAAGTTTGCCGACATCATCTGCCGCATTGAGCCTGCCGACGAGGACTTTGAGGGCGGCCTCCAGTTCATCGACGAGGTGAAGGGCGGAAACATCCCCAAGGAGTATATCCCCGCCATTCAGAAGGGTTTCACCACAGCGATGAAGAACGGTGTCCTCGCCAACTATCCCGTGGAGCGGCTCAAGGTCACCGTCATCGACGGCAGTTACCATCCCGTCGACAGCGACCAGCTCTCGTTTGAAATTTGCGCCATCCAGGCTTTCAAGAAGGCGTGCGCACAGGCAGGGCCAGTGCTCATGGAGCCCATCATGAAAGTGGAGGTGGTGACCCCCGAGGAGAGCATGGGCGACGTCATTGGCGACCTCAACAAGCGCCGTGGCCAGGTGCAGGGCATGGAGACAAGCCGCACCGGCTGCCGCATCGTCAAGGCTGTGGCACCGCTGGCCGAGATGTTTGGCTATGTGACTGCGTTGCGCACCATCACATCGGGTAGAGCAACTTCAACAATGTCGTTCTCTCACTATGCCGAGGTGAGCACTTCAATAGCTCAGAAGGTGCTCGCTCAGGTGGGAGGAAGAGTAGATTTACTGAAATAATTTTTTATTTTAAAACAAATATGAGCCAAAAAATTAGAATTAAACTAAAATCTTACGATCACAACTTGGTTGACAAGTCGGCCGAGAAGATTGTTAGAACAGTTAAGAGCACTGGCGCTGTGGTTAGCGGTCCTATTCCCCTGCCCACTCACAAGCGCATCTTCACTGTAAACCGCTCGACTTTCGTTAACAAGAAGTCGCGTGAGCAGTTCCAACTGAGCGCCTACAAGCGTCTCATCGACATCTACAGCTCAACAGCCAAGACCGTTGACGCTCTGATGAAACTTGAGTTGCCCAGCGGCGTGGAAGTTGAAATCAAGGTGTAATAACAATCATCAACGAGATTTATCAATTCAAGGTCACCTAAGAAGGTGAACAAAAAAAGTAAGTAATTTTTAAAAATTAAGAGAAATGCCAGGATTATTAGGAAAAAAAATCGGAATGACATCCGTTTTCAGTGCCGACGGTAAGAACATACCGTGCACTGTCATCGAAGTAGGTCCTTGTGTAGTTACTCAAGTGAAAACAATGGAAAAAGACGGCTACGAGGCTTTGCAGCTTGGTTACATCGAGAAGAAGGACAAGCACACTACCAAGCCCGAGGCAGGTCACTTCAAGAAAGCTGGAGTAAAGCCACAGAGACACTTGGCCGAGTTCAAAGGATTTGAAGGAGAGTACAAGCTCGGTGACACTTTCACCGTTGAGTTCTTCAATGACGATCACTATGTGGACGTTATTGGCACTTCTAAAGGTAAAGGTTTCCAGGGCGTAGTAAAGCGCCATGGTTTTGGTGGCGTAGGCCAAAAGACCCACGGTCAGGACGACCGCTTCCGTGCGCCAGGTTCGATTGGTGCATGTTCTTACCCAGCTAAGGTGTTCAAGGGCATGAGAATGGCCGGACAAATGGGTAACGAGAGAGTTACTGTACAAAATCTCGAGGTTATCAAGATTTTGCCTGAGAACAACTTGCTCATCGTCAAGGGCTCGGTTCCAGGTAGCAAAGGTTCAATCATTTCAATTCTGAAGTAAACTATGGAACTAGCAGTATATAACATTAACGGACAAGATACAGGTAAGAAGGTAACTCTTAACGACGAGGTTTTCGCAATTCCCGAACCTAACGAGCATGCCGTTTATCTGAGTGTGAAGCAATATCTGGGCAACCAGCGCCAGGGTACTCACAAGTCAAAGGAAAGAAGTGAAATCATGGGCTCAACCAAGAAGCTCGGCCGCCAGAAGGGTGGTGGTGGTGCTCGCCACGGCGACATCAAGTCACCTTTGTTCCACGGCGGTGGTAGAGTGTTTGGTCCCCGTCCACGCAACTACTACACTAAACTCAACAAGAAAGTTAAAGACCTTGCTCGCCGCTCGGCTCTCACTTTCAAGGCTCAGAACAACCAGATCGTTGTAGTTGAGGACTTCAACTTCGACGCTCCCCGCACTAAGAGCTTCGTAGCCATCACCAAGGCTCTCAACCTCGAGGGCAAGAAAGTGGTGCTCGTTCTTGACGGTGTGTATGAGAACGTTTACAAGTCGGTTCGCAACGTGGAGAGAGCATCGGTGTGCACAGCACGCGAGCTCAACACCTACCGCGTGCTCGACAACAAGGCTATGATCGTTACCGAGAGTAGCATTGAGGTTATGAACAAGTTTTAATCATCTTAAGGAGAGATATAAATAACACAATGGATATTCAAATCATTCCTATCGTTACCGAGAAGGCTAACGCCATCAGCGAGAAGAACAACCGTTTTTCGTTCAAGGTATCTCCCGAGGCCAACAAGTATGAGATTCGCGACCTGATCGAGAAGCTCTATGACGTTAAGGTGGTTGAGATTAAGACTATGAACTACGACGGTAAGAAGAAACAGCGCTACACCCGCACCGGCATTCAAAGAGGTGCTACCGCAGCTTTCAAGAAAGCTATCGTAACGCTGGCCGAAGGACAAACTATTGATTTCTATAGCAACTTATAATTAACAAAATGGCAGTAAGAAAATTGAAGCCCACAACACCGGGGCAAAGACACAAGATTATTGGTGTATTTGACAACATCACAAGCACTACACCAGAGAAGTCTCTTACAGTCGGACTGCGCAAGACGGGTGGACGCAACAACGAGGGTCACCGCACTTCCTACTACCGTGGTGGTGGTCACAAGCGTCGTTACCGTATCATCGACTTCAAGAGAAACAAAGACGGTGTGCCAGCTAGAGTAAAGTCGATTGAGTACGATCCTAACCGCTCGGCTCGCATTGCGCTGCTTTACTATGTAGATGGCTACAAAGCTTACATTATTGCACCCAACGGACTTGAAGTTGGCGCTACAGTAGAAAGCGGTGAGAACGTGGCCCCCGAGGTGGGAAACGCGCTTCCACTAAGTAACATTCCTGTTGGTACTTTAATTCACAACATCGAGATGCGTCCCGGCCAGGGAGCTCGCATTGCTCGTAGTGCCGGTACCTTTGCACAGCTCACTTCGCGTGAGGGTACCTACGCAATCATCAAATTACCTTCGGGTGAGACTCGCAAGATACTTGCAGCTTGCCGTGCTACCATTGGTGTGGTAGGAAACAGCGACCACGCTCTTGAGCAGTCGGGTAAAGCCGGCCGTTCTCGCTGGCTCGGACGCCGTCCTCACAACCGTGGTGTTGTCATGAATCCTGTTGATCACCCAATGGGTGGTGGTGAAGGCCGTCAGAGTGGTGGACACCCACGCTCTCGCACTGGTATCTATGCTAAGGGATTGAAGACCCGTGCTCCTAAGAAGGCATCTTCTAAGTACATTATTGAAAGAAGAAAGAAGTAATTTGATTAAAGTTTAAACTATGAGTCGATCATTAAAAAAAGGTCCTTACATCTGTGTCAAGCTCGAGAAGAGAATCGACGCTATGAACGAGAGCGGCAAGAAAGCTGTGGTCAAGACTTGGTCACGCGCTTCGATGATCTCGCCCGACTTCGTGGGTCACACTATCGCAGTACACAATGGTAATAAGTTCATTCCCGTTTACGTAACCGAGAACATGGTTGGACACAAGCTGGGCGAGTTTGCCCCCACACGCACCTTCCGTGGTCACAGCGGTAACAACAAGTAATCAGGACCCGGGAAACATTCATTGACAAAAAAGAATTAAAATACAATGGGTAAAAGAAAAAGAATATCAGCCGAAAAAATCAAGGAAGCCCGCCGTGAGCAATGCTTCGCCAGGCTCAACAACGTGCCCAGCTCTCCTCGCAAGATGAGACTCGTGGCCGACATGGTACGCGGCGTTGAGGCCTTCAAGGCCCTGGGTCTCCTTCATTTCTCTAATAAGCAGGCTGCTGCCGACGTTGAGAAGCTGCTCAAGAGCGCTATCTCTAACTGGGAGCAGAAGAATGGGAAGAAAGCCGAGGACGGTGAGCTCTACATCAAGTCGATCAACGTTGACTGCGCTCCTATGCTCAAGCGCCTCCGTCCAGCTCCACAAGGACGTGGATACCGCATCCGCAAGCGTTCTAACCACGTGACTATCTACCTCGACACTATTAACCAAAAAGACGCATAAAAAGAAGATATGGGACAGAAAGTAAATCCAATCAGCAATCGTTTAGGCATCATCCGCGGTTGGGATTCCAACTGGTATGGTGGCAGTAATTATGGAGATACTCTGCTCGAGGACAGCAAGATCCGCAAGTATCTCAGCGTGCGTCTGGCAAAGGCTAGCGTGTCGCGCATCGTTATCGAGAGAGCTCTCAAGCTCGTGACTATCACCATCTGCACCGCCCGTCCAGGCCAGATCATTGGCAAGGGTGGCAAGGATGTCGACAACCTCAAGGAGGAGCTCAAGAAGCTCACCAGCAAGGACGTTCAAATCAATATCTACGAAGTTAAGAGACCCGAGCTCGACGCCGAAATCGTGGCCAACACTATCGCACGCCAAATCGAGGGCAAGATTGCCTATCGCCGTGCCGTGAAGATGGCTATCATGTCGACCATGAAGATGGGTGCCGAGGGCATCAAGGTGCAAGTGAGCGGACGCCTCAACGGCGCCGAGATGGCTCGCTCCGAGATGTTTAAGGAAGGTCGCACTCCACTGCACACTCTGCGTGCCGACATCGACTACGCTCTCGTGCCAGCTCTCACCAAGGTGGGCTTGATTGGCATCAAGGTGTGGATTTGCCGCGGCGAAGTGTATGGCAAGAAGGACCTCGCTCCTAATTTCGCTTCTCAGGGTAACGACCGCCGTCAGGGTGGCAATCGCCGTGGCGGGTTCCGCAACCGCAGGAACAATAACCGTTAATCATTTTATTGTGTGATTTTTTAACAAGACAAAGAAATGTTACAACAACCAAAACGTTTAAGATACAGAAGGCCTTCCGATGGTAAGGTGCGTCAGTACAGCAAGCGTGGTAACCAGCTGGCTTTTGGCTCGTTTGGTATCAAAGCGCTCGACTCGAAGTGGATCACCGCACATCAAATCGAGGCCGCTCGTGTGGCTGTGACTCGTTACATGCAGCGCGAGGGTAATATTTGGATCCGCATCTTCCCACACAAGCCTATCACCCGCAAGCCCGCCGACGTGCGCATGGGTAAAGGTAAAGGTGACGTGGCAGGATATGTTGCTCCCGTCTTCCCAGGACGCGTCCTGATCGAGGTTGACGGCGTTAGCTTTGAAATCGCTAAAGAGGCTCTGCGCCTGGCTGCTCAAAAGCTTCCTATCCCCACTAAGTTTATTGTTCGTCCAGATTACGACCCTTCACAGAACGTGTAATCTAAAAATTTAATTAGACTATTATGAAACAGGAAGAATTGAGAGAGCTCACCGACAAGGAGCTTCAAGAGCGCCTCGAGAACGCCGAGAAAGACTACATGCAGCTCAAGATACAGCATTCTATCTCGCCCCTCGACAATCCCGCTCAGATAACTGCTGACCGCCGCACTATCGCGCGCATGAAGACCGAGCTCCGTGCTCGTGAGTTGAAAATTAATAAGTAATCCCCAAAACAGTTTTTAAACAACATCCTCACATGGAAGAAAAAAGAAATTTAAGAAAAGAAAGAGTTGGGGTTGTCTCTAGCAACAAGGGTGACAAGACTATCACAGTTACTGTGAAGTACAAGGAGAAACACCCAATCTACGGTAAGTTTGTCAACAAGACAAAGAAATATCACGCTCATGACGAGAAGAACGAGTGCAATGTGGGCGACACCGTGCGCCTGATGGAGACTCGACCTCTGAGCAAGACCAAGAGATGGAGATTAGTTGAAATAATCGAAAAAGCTAAGTAATTATGATTCAAGCAGAAAGCAGATTAACAGTTGCCGACAACAGCGGTGCAAAGGAAGTCCTCTGCATTCGCGTGCTTGGAGGTACAGGACGTCGTTATGCTTCGGTGGGCGACATGATTGTCGTTACCGTTAAGAACGCCATCCCTTCGAGTGATATCAAGAAAGGTACAGTATCTCGCGCGGTAGTCGTTAGAACCAAGAAGGAGATTCGTCGACAGGACGGTTCTTACATTCGCTTCGACGACAACGCTTGCGTGTTGCTTACCAATGCAGGGGAGTTGCGTGGAACCCGCATCTTCGGCCCAGTAGCCCGCGAGCTGCGTGCCACTAACATGAAGATCGTTTCTCTCGCCCCCGAGGTTCTTTAATAACACATTACAAAGAAAACATTTTAAGAAATGGCTAAGTTACACATAAAGAAAGATGACACCGTGTATGTTCTCGCAGGTGACGATAAAGGTAAAACTGGTCGCGTCTTGAGCATCGATGCTAAGAAGAACAGAGCTATCGTTGAAGGTGTCAACAAGGTTAAGAAGAGCACCAAGCCTAATGCTCAGCACCCTCAGGGTGGTATTATTGAGATTGAAGCCCCCATTCACTTGTCTAACCTCAACGTGGTTGACCCAAAGACTAAAAAACCAACTCGCGTGGGATTCAAAGTTGACGACAAGGGCAACAAAGTTCGTGTTTCTAAAAAATCAGGAGAGGAGATTAAGTAATTATGGCTACTACACTCAAAAAACAATATGACGAGAAGATTGCTCCAGCACTCATGAAGCAATTCAACTACAGCTCGCCCATGCAGATCCCTCGCCTCGTGAAGATCGTTCTCAACGAGGGACTCGGTGACGCTACACAAGACAAGAAAATCATCGAGACAGCTATCGCCGAGCTCACTACTATCACTGGCCAGAAGGCTGTTCAGACAGTTTCGAAGAAGGATATCTCTAACTTCAAGCTGCGCAAGAAGATGCCCATTGGCGCACGCGTGACACTGCGCCGCGACCGCATGTATGAGTTCATGGAGCGCTTCATCCGCATCGCCCTGCCTCGCATCCGCGACTTCAAGGGTATCGAGGGCAAGCTCGACGGACGTGGCAACTACACCGTGGGTGTTACCGAGCAAATCATCTTCCCCGAGATCAACATCGACAACGTGAACAAGATGACCGGTATGAACATCACCTTCGTTACCACAGCCAAGACCGACGAGGAAGGTTATGCACTGCTCAAGGAGTTTGGTCTTCCTTTCAAGAATGCTAAGTAATTTTTAAAACAAAAAGATTGATATGGCAAAAGAATCAATGAAGGCTCGTCAAGCCAAGAGAGAGAGAATGGTCGCTAAGTATGCTGCTAAGCGTGCTGCACTCAAGGCCGCTGGCGACTACGAGGCTCTGCAGGCGCTGCCACGCAACGCTTCTCCAGTGAGACTGCACAACCGCTGCAAGATCTCGGGACGTCCCAAGGGCTACATGCGCCAGTTTGGAATCTCTCGCATCAACTTCCGCGAGATGGCTTCGGCAGGACTCATCCCCGGCGTGAGAAAAGCTAGCTGGTAATTGCTACCGCAACTCTCTTTGAGATTTACACATTATAATTTAAAGTAGTATTAAATATTGTTCGACCACAACACTAGTTCGAATTAATTTAAAACAACATTTCAAAATGACTGATCCAATTGCAGATTATTTGACAAGATTGAGGAATGCGATCAAGGCACAGCACCGTGTCGTTGAAATCCCTTCTTCGAAACTCAAGAAAGAGATCACCAAGATTCTCTTTGATCAGGGCTACATCCTTAACTACAAGTTTGTAGAACCCGAAGACGCTCCAGTGGGCACCATCAAGATTGCGCTCAAGTATGACGCTGTCGACAAGGTGAACGCCATCAAGTGTCTCAAGCGCGTGTCGCGTCCAGGACTGCGTCAGTATGCTGGATACAAAGACATGCCACGTGTGTTAAATGGTTTAGGTATCGCCATCATCTCCACCTCTAAGGGTGTGATGACCAACAAGCAGGCTAAGGCCGAGAAGGTGGGTGGCGAAGTTTTGTGTTACGTTTATTAATTTATAGGAGGATATAACTATGTCAAGAATAGGTAAACTGCCAATCGCTATACCCGCCGGCGTAACAATCGATTTTAAAGACAACGTTATCACCGTTAAAGGCCCCAAGGGTGAGCTCAAGCAAGCTGTCAACCCTAGCATCAAGGTCGATGTTAACGATGGACAAATAACAGTGGCCCGTCCCGACGACAACCGCGAGTCGAGGGCTCAGCACGGTCTCTACCGCGCCCTTATCAACAACATGGTTGTGGGCGTGAGCGAGGGATTCAAGAAAGAGATGGAAATAGTGGGTGTGGGTTACCGCGCCACTATGAAGAACCCACAGACTATCGAGCTCGCACTCGGTTACTCGCACGTGATCTACATCAAGATGCCACCCGAGGTGAAAGCCGACGCTAAGACCGAGCGCAACAAGAACCCGCTCATCACTCTCGAGTCGTGCGACAAGCAATTGCTCGGACAAATCTGCGCCAAGATTCGCTCTTTCCGCAAGCCTGAACCCTACAAGGGCAAGGGTGTTAAGTTTGTGGGCGAGGTTATTCGCCGCAAGTCTGGTAAAACGGCTGCTGCCAAATAATAATTAAGACACTTTTCACTACTATGATATCAAAAGAACAAAGACGTAGAAAAATCAAAGCGCGCATTCGCGGTAAGATTAGCGGCACTGCACAGCGTCCACGCTTGTGCGTCTTCCGCAGCAACAAGCAAATCTATGCTCAACTCATCGACGACGTGGCCGGCAACACCATCGTTTCGGCTTCTTCTAAGGGTATCGAGCAAGGCACTAAGAGCGAAATAGCTGCGCAGGTTGGCGAGAACGTAGCCAAGAAGGCTATCGCCGCAGGTATTGAAACTGTAGTTTTCGACCGCAACGGGTTCCTTTTCCACGGTAGAGTGAAATCGCTCGCCGACGGAGCACGCAAGGGTGGTCTCAAATTTTAAAACAAAGTCATGGCTAAGAATAATAGAGTTAAAATTTCAAGCGATGTGGAGCTTAAAGATCGCCTAGTGGCCATCAACCGCACCACCAAGGTTACTAAGGGTGGACGCACCTTCACTTTCGCTGCTATCGTTGTCGTTGGTGACGGCAATGGTGTCATTGGTTATGGCCTGGGTAAGGCCAACGAGGTTACCACCGCTATCGCTAAGGGCGTGGAGGTGGCCAAGAAGAACCTTATCAAAGTCCCCGTCTACAAGGGTACTATTCCTCACGAGCAGACCGCTAAGTTTGGCGGCTCACGCATCATCATGCAACCTGCCACTCCAGGTACTGGTGTGAAGGCCGGTGGTGCCATGCGTGCCGTGCTCGAAAGCGTGGGTGTTACCGACGTTATCTGTAAGTCTAAAGGCTCGTCCAACCCTCACAACCTCGTGAAGGCCACTTTCAAGGCTCTCGCCGAGCTGCGCAGCCCTATGACTATCGCTCACTATCGTGGCGTTACTCTCGACAAAGTGTTTAACGGTTAATGTTTTGACTATCACTATGGCAAAGATTAAGATTAAACAAGTCAAAAGCCGCATCAATCGTCCGGCTAGACAGAAAAGAACCCTCGATGCACTGGGGCTGAGAAAAATGAATCAAGTCGTTGAGATGGAAGATACACCTCAAGTCTTGGGTATGATTAACCAAGTTCGTCACCTGGTAGAAGTAACGAACGCTTAATAAATATTGCACACATTATGGATTTAAGTAATTTGACACCAGCTGTAGGTTCCAACAAAAGTAAACGTCGCATTGGTCGTGGACCTGGTAGCGGCATGGGAGGAACTTCTACTCGCGGACACAAGGGTGCTAAGTCGCGCTCTGGATACAAGAAAAAAGTGGGCTTTGAAGGTGGTCAGATGCCACTGCAACGCCGTGTGCCTAAATTCGGCTTCAAGAACATCAACCGCGTGGAATACAAGGCTATCAACATTAAGACCCTCGAGGAACTCGCTGTTAACAAGAACCTCGACCGCATCACTGTTGCCGACCTTATCCAGGCAGGTTTCGTTCGCAAGAACCAATTGGTGAAGATTCTTGGTGTTGGCACTCTCTCGAAGAAAATCGACGTCGAGGCCAATGCATTCTCTAAGAAGGCTGAGGAAATCATTACTGCAGCCGGAGGAACTATCAACAAACTTTAAGTTTAACACACATAATGAAACTCATTCAAACAATAAAGAACATCTGGAAGATTGAAGACCTGCGCAGGAGACTGGGTATTACTTTCCTGTTCATCCTCATCTACCGTTTTGGTTGCTATGTGGTTCTGCCAGGTATCGATCCAGCTGCCTTGAACGCTCTCAAGAAATTCACCGACAGCGGTCTGATGCAGCTCCTCGATATGTTCTCGGGTGGTGCCTTCTCTCAGGCTTCTATCTTCGCACTGGGTATCATGCCCTACATCACTGCATCTATCGTTATCCAACTTCTGGGTATGGTAATGCCCAGTTTCCAGAAGATGCAGCGCGAGGGTGAGAGCGGACGCATGAAGCTCAACCAGTACACCCGTTACTTGACTGTTCTCATCCTGCTCGTGCAGGCTCCTGCCTATCTCATCAACCTCAGGGTTCAGGTGCAGAGCGCCGGTGGCCATGTGGAGATGGGAGCGTGGACAATGCTTTTCCTCACCATCGTGCTCACCGCAGGTGCCATGTTCATCATGTGGCTCGGTGAGAAGATTACCGACAAGGGCATTGGTAACGGTATCTCCATGATCATTCTTGTGGGTATCATCGCACGCCTCCCAGGAGCCTTCGCTCAGGAGTTTGTGGGACGACTCACCAACGCTCAGGGTGGACTCATCATGTTCCTCGTTGAGATCATCGTCCTCTTTGCTGTAACAGCAGGAGCCGTGATGCTCACTCAGGGAACACGCAAGGTGCCCGTGCAGTATGCTAAGCGCATCGTGGGCAACAAGCAGTATGGTGGCGCACGCCAGTATATCCCTCTCAAGGTGAATGCTGCCAACGTGATGCCTATCATCTTTGCCCAGGCACTCATGTTCATCCCCATCACACTCGCCGGTTTCGGTGCTCAGAAAGACGCATCGGGCTTCCTCGGAAGCATGGCACGCGTGTTTGGCGACATGAACGGCTTCTGGTACAACCTGGTTTACTTCCTCCTGATCGTTGCCTTCACCTATTTCTACACCGCCATCACAGTGCGACCCACTCAGATGGCTGAGGATATGAAGAAGAACAGCGGATTTATCCCAGGCATCAAGCCAGGAAAGAAGACTGCCGAGTATCTCGACTCTATCATGTCGCGCATCACTCTGCCAGGCTCTCTGTTCCTGGGCGTGGTTGCCATCCTGCCAGCCTTTGCTAGGCTCTTTGGTGTTAACCAGAACTTCGCGCAATTCTTTGGAGGCACCTCACTGCTCATCACCGTGGGCGTTGTGCTCGACACGCTCCAGCAAATCGAGACTCACCTGCGCATGCACCACTACGATGGTCTCATAAAGAGCGGTAAGTTAAAGGGCAGAGCCTCTTAAAGCATTTCATGATAAGTCAAGTTTTACTACAAGATTTTACACAGTTGTGATATGATTTATCTCAAGACAGACGAAGAGATTGAATTACTCAGGGAAGCCAACCTCGTGGTGGCACAAACCCTTGGCGAGCTCGCCAAGTGGGTCGCTCCTGGAATCACTACCAGGAAACTCGACCAGATTGCCGACGAGTTCATCCGCTCTAAAGACTGCACACCAGGATTTCTAGGGCTCTACGGCTTCCCGGCATCTGTCTGCATCTCTGTCAACGAAACCGTGGTTCACGGCATACCCTCGGGCTATGTGCTCCAAGATGGCGACATCGTCTCCATCGACTGCGGAGCAGTGACCAAGGCGGGATTCAACGGCGACTCTTGCTACACCTTCTGTGTGGGAGAGGTGAGCGACGAGGTGAAAGCACTGCTCACCACTACCAAGGAGTCGCTCTACGAGGGCATCAAGCAAGCCATCCCAGGCAACCGCATTGGCGACATTGGTCACACAGTGCAGCAGTACTGCGAGAAACGCGGCTACTCGGTTGTTAGAGAGATGTGCGGCCATGGAGTGGGACGCAAGCTCCACGAAGACCCCGACGTTCCCAACTACGGGCGCCGTGGCACCGGGCCACTCATCAAGAACGGCATGACTATCGCTATTGAGCCCATGATTAACATGGGAAGCAAGAACATAGTCATCGAGCGTGACGGATGGACCACTCGCACACGCGACTTCAAGCCTTCGGCCCACTTTGAGCACTCAATCGCTGTTCATCATGGCAAGCCCGACATCCTGTCCTCGTTCCAGTACATTGAAGAGGTGCTCAAGGAGAGATTCATCTAAAAACTATCATAACTCACAATCTTTACAACGTAAATATTATGGCTAAACAAAACGCAATCGAACTAGACGGAACTATCGTGGAGGCTCTCTCCAACGCCATGTTCAGAGTCGAGCTTGAGAACGGACATCAAATCACCGCTCACATCTCGGGAAAGATGAGAATGCACTACATCAAAATCCTGCCCGGCGACAAGGTGAGAGTAGAAATGTCTCCCTATGATCTTACCAAGGGAAGAATTGCTTTTAGATACAAATAATTTAGATTTATTTCACACACACACTTACAATAATATTATGAAAGTAAGAGCTTCAATAAAAAAACGCAGCGACGACTGCAAGATCGTGCGTCGCAAGGGGCGTTTATACGTGATTTGCAAGAAAAATCCTAAATTTAAGCAACGTCAAGGATAATTTTTATTAATTTTGCACAAAATTTCAGTTTTATAATATGGCAATAAGAATCGTGGGTGTTGACCTACCCCAAAACAAGAGAGGCGTGATCGCTCTCACCTATATCTTCGGCATTGGCCGCAGCTCGGCCGCTAATATTCTTGCCGAGGCTGGTGTAGACGAGAACACTAAGGTCAAGGACTGGACCGATGCCGAGGCTGCTAAGGTGCGCGAGGTAATTGGTGAGAACTACAAGGTTGAAGGTGACCTCCGTAGCGAAGTACAAATGAATATCAAGCGACTCATGGACATCGGTTGCTACCGTGGCATTCGCCACCGCAACGGATTGCCAGTGCGCGGGCAGAGCACCAAGAACAACGCTCGCACTCGCAAGGGACGCAAGAAAACTGTTGCTAACAAGAAGAAAGCTACTAAATAATTTTGAAGTATGGCAAAGAAAACAGTCGCAGCTAAGAAGAGAGTTGTTAAAGTTGATGGAGTGGGACAACTTCACGTGCACTCTTCGTTTAACAACATTATTGTGTGCCTCGCCAACAGTGAGGGACAGGTTATTTCATGGTCTTCTGCTGGCAAGATGGGCTTCCGTGGGTCTAAGAAAAACACTCCCTACGCAGCACAGATGGCAGCACAAGACTGTGCCAAGGTGGCCTACGACCTGGGTCTTCGCAAGGTGAAGGCCTACGTTAAGGGTCCAGGTAACGGACGCGAATCGGCTATCCGCACCATCCATGGAGCTGGCATCGCAGTAACTGAGATCATCGACGTTACTCCACTGCCACACAACGGATGCCGTCCTCCCAAGAGAAGAAGAGTTTAATGTCACTTCTCACTACATGATTTTTTATTAATTATTTTTTCGCGAATCTCTGTCAGTGATTGGATTGCACTTTTTCTTAACAACCTCTCTGCAATCGCGGCTGCACTGATGCGATTCAAAACTTAACTTTTTAAATTATTTCAATTCAAAATGGCTAGATATACCGGTCCAAAATCAAAAATCGCCCGCAAGTTTGGCGAGCCAATCTTCGGTGAAGATAAAGTTCTTGCCAAGAGAACCAATCCTCCAGGCCAGCACGGTGCCAACAGAAGAAGAAAACTTTCAGAGTACGGTACTCAGCTTCGCGAAAAACAAAAGGCTAAATACACCTATGGTGTACTTGAGCGCCAGTTCCGTAACCTCTTTGACAAGGCTTCACGCTCTAAGGGCGTGACAGGTGAAGAGCTGCTGCAATTGCTCGAGGCACGCCTCGACAACGTGGTATTCCGCCTTGGCATCGCCAAGACTAGAGCAGCTGCTCGTCAGCTCGTGCTCCATCGCCACATCACTGTCAACGGCAACGTTGTCAACATTCCTTCCTATTCAGTAACTCCTGGCGAACTCATCGCTGTTAGAGAAAAGTCTAAGTCTCTCGAGGTAATCCAAGACTCTCTTGCTGGTTTCAACCACAGCAAGTACCCATGGATTGAGTGGGACGAGAATGTTATGGGTGGTAAAATGATCAACATGCCACAGCGTGAAGACATACCCGAGAACATCAAGGAGCAATTGATCGTTGAGTTGTATTCTAAACAGTAAATATTAACATCCATGGCTATTTTAGCATTTCAGAAACCAGATAAAGTCCTGATGCTCGAGGCCGACAATAACTTCGGTCGCTTTGAGTTCCGACCTTTGGAACCAGGATACGGAGTTACCATTGGTAACGCATTGAGACGAATCTTGCTCTCCTCGCTCGAGGGTTTTGCCATCTGCAACATCCGCATCGATGGAGTGAAGCATGAGTTTGCAACTATACCAGGGGTGAAGGAAGACGTTACTAACGTTATCCTCAACCTCAAGAAGGTACGCCTCAAGCAAGTGGTTGCTGAAACCGAAACCGAGAAAGCTACTATCAAGGTTTCAGGACAGGATGTTTTCCATGCTGGAGACATTGACAAGGTGCTCAATGGTTTTGAGGTCCTCAACCCAGAGCTCGTCATCTGCAACCTCGACCCTAAGGCTAGCTTCCAGCTCGACATCACTATCAACAAGGGCAGGGGATATGTGCCAGCCGATGAAAACCGCTCTAACAACGACCCAATCGATGTTATTGCCATCGACTCAATCTACACCCCTATCATCAATGTGAAGTATGCTGTTGAAAACTACCGCGTAGAGCAAAAGACCGACTACGAGAAACTGCTTCTCGAAATCACTACCGATGGCTCTATTCACCCCAAAGAGGCTCTCAAAGAAGCTGCTAGAATCCTGATCCAGCACTTCATGCTCTTCTCCGACGAGAAGATTGCTCTCGATGCAAGTGAAAACGACGCCAACGAGGAATTCGACGAAGAAGTTCTCCACATGAGACAACTGCTCAAGACCAAGCTCGTCGACATGCAGCTTTCGGTTAGAGCTCTCAACTGCCTCAAGTCGGCCGAGGTGGAGTCGCTTGGCGACCTCGTCAAGTATAACAAGACCGACCTGCTCAAGTTCCGCAACTTCGGTAAGAAGTCGCTCTCTGAGCTCGAGGAACTCCTCTCTACCAATGGCCTCAACTTTGGCATGGATATTTCAAAATATAAATTAGATAAAGAGTAATAACGATGAGACATAATAAGAAATTCAATCACCTGAGCCGCAAGAAAGGACATCGCGACGCTATGCTCGCCAACATGACGGTTTCTCTTATCATGCACAAGAGAATCTTCACCACTCTTGCCAAGGCCAAAGCACTCAGAGTTTATGCCGAGCCCATCATCAATCGCGCTAAGAAAGATGATACCGCTTCAAGACGTGTCGTTTTCAGTTACCTACAGGACAAGCACGCAGTTAGCGTTCTGTTCAACGAGATAGCTCAAAAGATCGCCGACCGTCCAGGTGGATACACTCGCATCCTCAAGATGGGTAACCGTCTTGGCGACAACGCTAAGACTTGCTTCATTGAGCTCGTTGACTACAACGAGGCTCTCCTTGGCGAGAAGAAAGAAACCGCCAAGAAGGCTACTCGCCGCAGCCGCCGCTCGTCGGGCAAGAAAGCTGCCGCCGAGGCCGCTCCCGAAGCACAGGCAGCCGAGTAAAATCAGCAAGGCAACAGTGCTTGCAACAAGCAAGCATCCAACCAATATTAAACGGTGCCAGTCACGCAAGCGACTGGCACCGTTTTGTGCATTTTGTGTTGTGATATTGTTTTGCTCTGATCTTATCCTGAATTAAGACCAATAGATCTGAAATTATAGTAAATTTTAGAACCGCAGGCTCTCCAATTGTTGGCGAAGCCAGCAAGATTAAGAATCCTGCCTTGAAAAGACGCGCATCCCATTGCGCATTATGCATTGTTCTCTATGCATTGAGCATTGTGCATTGGCGAGAACTACTGCTTTATTCTGAAGAAGCGCACGCCCTCGTTGCTCTTGCGTTTCATGAGCATCGTCTTCATGTCCACTGGCTCAAGCATCACCTTCTTGCCTATCGACGACGCGTCAAGCAGCACAAGATTGCCGCGCTCATCCTTCTCCACAATGCCCAGGTGCGACAGGTCCAGGCCCTCCATCCGTGTCACCAGGCCCACAAAGTCGCCACGCTTCACCACCTTCTTCACGGCGTCGGAGTTCAGGTTCTCCTTCTTGATGTAGGGGAAACGGTGATTGCGATAGCCCACCTCCACATTCTTTACCTTCTCAAAGATTGCGTCATCCTTGAGCGACGGGTAAGAGTCGCGGTGAGTCGACATGTAGTCGATAGTCTTCACCTTATAGCGCACGCAGCTAATCTCTCCCGTGACATCCTCAATGTTGCCGCGGCTGCTGTTGTCGATAATCCAGTCGCTCATGTAGTGGAGTCGGGTAGAGTAGTCGCCCATGTCGCCGTGACGGTAACGCAAGTCCTCAAGGTGGTGAGCATAGTCGCGCCACGAGTAGCGACCGTTTATCGTCGTCTTCACCAGGGCGTACAGCGTCTCGACAAACGTCGTGCAGTCAAGCTCGTCAATGTTTATCGTGAGCATCTCAGTCTCGCCCTCAAGCGTGTGGGCAACGTAAGGCGTGCCCTCCAGCTTGTGGGCATAGAAGCACACCAGCTCGTTGGCGTCGGTCAATCCACTCTGAATTCCTTCCATCAGCAGCGAGTTAATCTTTGTCGTGTCATTAGCGCAGTGAAACCGCATCTGCTCAACACCGGCAGCTTGGGCAACGCCACTGCCGTTACTCATCCCTCCACAACTGGCGAGCAAGGCAAGCACGCTCACCCATAGCATCTTAAAAGTCTTCATTATTTCTCAGTCTTTTAGTGGTCATTATTAAACAGCAACAAAAGTAGCAATAAAAAACCACACCCGCAACCCCAGCAACTCAAAAAAGCACTCCATCACCCCAGCATCACCACTTTTCCACACATTATTTATATACATTATATATACACGCGCGCAAGCGCGAGTTCCATTCTCTTGAGGCTAGCAGCCCTCTCTTGAGGCTAGCAGCCCTCAGGTCACCCGCTGGTTGAGCATGAGTCTCCCGTCTGGTTGCTTCCCCTCCCTCGGGTTCGGTGCATTGCTGTACCACAGCAATGGGCAGGCAGTCGCCTTTCCCTCCCGTCAGTTGCCTCCCTCCCCTCCGGTTGCATTCCCTCCCGTCGGTTTGCCTTCCCTTCCCTCGGGTCCGGTGCATTGCTGTACCACGGCAATGGAAAGCGGCGGCCGCCACGTTGAAAAAACGGGGAGCATGGCGCTTGCTGCTGTCCTAAACCGCCACTGCGGTGTCCTAAACCACGCGAATCTCAAAAAAACCGCTTTTTTTTGAAAAAAAGTGGTGAAAATATTTGCACAGTCCAAGGAGCGGTTGTAATTTTGCATCGCTTTTCGGCTCACGAGGACCTGTTCCGAGTTGAGCGGTTTTTTTGACGCCTTACCGAAAAGGGGGCGCTCAGGGCC
>ONIY01000024.1:71457-75318 GCA_900318065.1 uncultured Prevotellaceae bacterium | reverse complement strand
GTGTGTGCCGTCGACCACGACAAGGTTGCTGCCTATTGCCGCAGTCAGGAGGTGACCCCTGCCCATCTGTTTCTCGCTGCAGCATCCTATGTGGTGTCTCGCTACACCAATAACCGCGAGGTCTTCCTGTGCACTGTGAGCAGCGGACGTTCCAACCTCAAGATTGCCGACACCGTGGGCATGTTTGTCAACACTCTGCCACTGGGCATCGGCATCGACGACGTGACGGTTGCCCGCTTCCTCAAAAACACCAGCGAGACTTTCGACCAGACCTTGCGCCACGAGGATTACCCCTTTGCCCGCATCGCTGCCGACTATGGCTTCAGGCCTGCTATCGCCTATGCCTACCAGGTGGGCGTGCTGTCGCAATACACTGTCAACGGTGAGGCAATAGGGCAGGAATTGCTCGAGTTGAATGTTCCTAAGTTCAAGATTAACATCAAGATAGAGTCGCGAGGCATCGTGGTGCAATATGACAACGCCATCTACTCCGAGCGACTGGGCAACGCAATTTCGCAAAGCATTGCTGCCGTGGTTGAGCGCATGATGCAGCAGCCCGACGAGAAGGTGCGCCACATTTCTATTGTGAGCGCTGAGCAAGAGCAGGAACTCGCCTCGCTGCGTGAAGTGGCGACGGGCGACGCGCCATTCCAGTTCTTCCACGAGAGCATCTCACACTACGCCGCCACTCAGCCCGAGCGCGAGGCTCTGGTGGCAATCGACGGCAAGTTCACCTACAAGGAAATGGACGAGGTGACCACTCGCATAGCTGCAGCACTGCAAGAGCGTGGCGTTAAGGCGCGCGACCGTGTGGCACTGTTGCTGCCACGCACCAGCCGCCTGGTGCTCTCGCTCTTTGGTGTGCTCAAGGCTGGTGCTGCCTACATCCCTTGCGACCCCGAGTATCCTGCCGACCGTGTCAAACTCATCCTCGAGGACAGCGAGGCGCGATACATCATCACTACTGCAGGCAAGATGGACACCGTGCCAGCCCAGAAGGCAATCAACGTGGAAGAATTGATAGAAAGCAATGCCGAGTACCGCAAGCCCGACATCACCCCCGACGACCTCGCGTACTTGATCTACACCAGCGGCTCGACAGGCCGTCCCAAGGGCGTGATGCTGCGTCACGAGGGAATATGCAACTACCTCTATGGCCATCCTGCCAATGTGTTTGCCAACGCCGTGCTCACCGATGCCGACCGCATCTTGAGCGTGACAACAATCTCGTTTGATGCGGCGCTGCAAGACATAGGCATGGCATATTTCAACGGCAAGACGCTTATCGTTGCCACCGAGGAGCAGGCCAACAACCCGCTCGACCTGGCGCAGCTCATCACTCGCGAGCGCATTAATATGGTATCGGGAACTCCCTCGCGCTGGCAAACGTGGCTCACGAGCGACGACTTCGCCAGGGCAATTGCCGGCATCAAGATTGTGCGTGCCGGAGGCGAGAAGTTCAGCGACCAGCTGCTAAGTCAGTTGCGTGCTGTAACCAAGGCGCGCATCTTCAACTGCTACGGTCCCACCGAGATTACGGTGGCAAGCAACAACAAGGAGCTCACCCGCGCCTACCGAGTGACCGTGGGCAAGCCGCAGCTCAATGTCAGGGAGTTTATCGTCGACAGCGATGGCAACGAACTGCCAGTGGGCGTGGTGGGCGAACTCTACATTGGTGGCCGTGGCGTGGCTCGGGGCTATAACAACCTCGATGAGATGACGCGCGAGCGGTTCATCGACTACCACGGCACTCGCATCTACAAGAGCGGCGACTACGCCAAGTGGCTCCCCGACGGCGACGTGGTGATCCTTGGACGTACCGACCACCAGATCAAGCTGCGCGGACTGCGCATCGAGCTTGGTGAGATAGAGAACGTGATGCTGCGTGTTGAGGGAATCGACAAGGTGGTGATCATGATTCGCAAGATTGGCGGTAAGGAGCACTTGTGCGCCTATTACACTGCCGACCGCGAGATTGCTCCCGATGCTCTCAAGGCCGAGATTTCGAAGAGCCTCACGCAATACATGGTTCCCACCGCCTATCGCCAGCTCGACAAGATGCCAATGACTCCCAATGGCAAGACCGACGTCAAGGCGCTGCCCGAGCCTGAACTGGCAATAACCACAGCCTATGAGGCTCCGGCAAGCGACACCGAGCGCACCTTCTGCGAGATATTTGCCGACATCCTGCAAATGGACCAGGTGGGCGCTACCGACAATTTCTTCGAACTGGGTGGCACATCGCTGGTGGTGACTCGCGTGATTATCGAGGCCGACAAGGCTGGAATGCATGTGGCATATGGCGATGTATTTGCTAACCCCACTCCTCGCCAGCTCGCCGCACTCGTCACTGGCGAGACGGTGGACAACGGCGCCGATGAGGTGACGGGATTTGACTACAGCGCCATCAACGAGGTGCTCAAGGGCAACACTCTCGACGCCTTCCTGGGTGGCGAGCGACGCGAGCTCGGCAACGTGCTGCTCACGGGCGCTACTGGCTACCTGGGCATCCACATCCTGCGCGAGTTGATCAACAGCGATGCTCAGAACATCTACTGCCTGGTGCGTGGCAAGGATGCCGAGAAGGCCGAGAGCCGACTGCGCACGCTGCTCTATTACTACTTTGCCAACGCATTTAAAGACCTCTTTGGCAAGCGGTTGCACATCGTGGTGGGAGATGTCACGAGCGACTTCGGCGAAGACCTCGACATCAACACGGTGTTCAACTGTGCAGCTATTGTGAAGCACTTTAGCGAGGGCACCGAGATTGAGGACGTGAACATTGGTGGAGCGCAGCGTTGCGTGGACTTCTGCCTCAAGCATGGCGCTACGCTCGTGCACATCTCCACGGCAAGCACTCGAGGCTTATGGGCTGGCGAGGCGCGTGACGATGTGTTCACCGAGCAACGCCTCTACATGGGCCAGTTCCTGGGCAACAAGTACATCTACTCGAAGTTTATGGCAGAGCGGTTGATACTCGATGCAATAGCCCACAAGGGTTTGAGTGCCAAGATTATGCGTGTGGGTAACCTTGCCGCTCGCAGCACCGACGGCGAGTTCCAGGCCAACTTTGGCACCAACTCGTTCATGGGCCGCATCAAGGTTTACAACATGCTGGGTGAGTGTCCTTACTCAATGCGCAACAAGCGCGTGGAGTTCTCGCCCATCAACGAGGTGTCGCACGCCATCGTGATGCTCGCCACCACGCCGCGTGAGTGCTGTGTGTTCCATCCCTACAACATCCACACTCAGTTCCTGGGCGACGTGCTCATGGGGTTGAGCAGCGTGGGAGAGGGAATTCGTTTCGTGGAGCAGGAAGACTTCGAGCGCGCTATGGAAGCCGCCAAGAGCGACCCGGCAAAGGCTAAGCAGATGGCAAGTCTGCTCGCCTACCAAGACATGGCGCATGGACAGAAGACCACCGACGTGACACGCGACAACGACCTCACCACGCAAGTGCTCTACCGCCTGGGCTTCGCCTGGTCGCCAACTTCGTGGGACTACGTGGAGCGCATGCTCACCGCCATAGGCGGCCTGGGCTTCTTCGACATGGAGTAACAGCCTTTCGAAACACTATTACAGCAAGGGGTGCGGCAATTGCCGCACCCCTTGTGCTTGTTATGGTATCCAAATCCTTGTATTTAACGTGAGTTCGACGAATTTAATATAATGATAATTAAGGTTTTGGCAACTCCCCCTCTATCTTAGAGGGGGTAGGGGGGAGTATGACGAGAGGCAATGCAACTGTCTCTGCAGAAGTTTCTCAATGTTAAGAATATTTTGATGCCTTTGGCACCGCTCACCGCACTTCGTGCGACTATAGCTTCAAAATATTCTTGAGCACTTCGTGGTTCGAGGCAC
>ONIY01000024.1:0-71366 GCA_900318065.1 uncultured Prevotellaceae bacterium | reverse complement strand
CGTGCCTGCGGCACGACTCATGCTTTTGAATCTCCCCGAGCACTGCGTGGTTGCATGGTGTTACTAATGAATAGCTTCTTCGAAGCATTTGACCTCTTCAAGTTCGCCACTCAACCTTTTGATACACTTTCAACTACCTATCTTAAGGGAGCAGCGCGAGGTAACCGACGAAGATTTGGCTTATATTATAAAAACTATCAAGCAAGCTAAAAAGTAATAACATCAATAAGATGATGTTTTTCTTATGAAAAGAGTCGACAATAAAGTCGACTCTTTTCGTATGTTTACAAAAAATCATAGTAAATTTGCGCATCAAAAACCACAATATTATATGGCTGACGTAAAAACCACTGAATTGCTGCGCACTTCGCAAACTTGGGATGGCGCCCACCTTCCCAGTTTTCCGCAACAAAATGCTGAGATAGTATCTATGAGGTATGAGTTCCCTCCAGGTGAGAAACTTGGATGGCACCATCATGACGTGATAAACTTTGGCTACGTTCAACAGGGCGAACTCACCATCATTGACATCAATGGCAATGTCAAGGTGGTTCATGAGGGTGAAACCATTGTTGAAATGGTAGGCACCATTCACCACGGTGAGAATAATGGTGCCGAAACAGTAATACTTATCATGTTCTATGTCATTCAACAGGGAGAACCAATTTCGGTTCAACATCCCGAGCTTCCTTTAAAATAGAGTGAGTTCGACGAAAATAAACAGCTGTATATCAGGCTGCTCCTCTAAGATAGAGGAGCTGTCGCGGAGCGACTGAGGAGTATGATAACTATCAAATGAGGTGACATACTCCCCCCCGACCCCCTCTAACTTAGAGGGGGAGTTGCTAACGCAATGATTTTCAAATGATAAATTCGTCGAACTCACCTTAAAATAACGTGCCTTTCTGCCTACAGTAGTTGATCTGATATGGGCCAAAGCTTTGGTGTCCGTAGACATGATGCGAAAGCACGAGGACTTCCTTTACTATTTCGTGACCAGCTGTACTACGAAATTATTTCTCTCTCTTTTCTTAGAACAAGACAAAGATTATGAAGTGCATTGGAATTGCATCTACTATTTTTCTTGGTTTGATGAAATAGGCTTAAACACATCTGTAGCAAAGTATAAAGGATATGCAGATTTGTGATTATTGGCAGCATTTTTTATAAACAATTCCTTTTGCGAACAACTTGTTCGCGTTTTGGCACGTATTTTGCAGTAGCAAGAAATAAAGTACTAGATCATTATGCCACAAAATAAGAATGCGATAACGCGATATATTATCCTTGACAGGTTGCTCCAGCACAAGTTTGGCCACACAATTAAGGAGTTGACCGAGCTTTGCAATAATGAGCTCGGCGACAAGGGCTATGAGAGTGTGACAAAGCGCTGCATTGAAAAGGACTTAATAGCGATGGAGGAAGAGCCGTTCTATGCTGAGATTGTCCGTACTGGTAAAACTCCCATCGAGGATAAGAATGGAAAGTCGCGCATGGTTCAACTGGTGCGATATTCTAATCCTTATTTCTCAATTTTCAACCATGAGTTGAATGATGACGAGAAGGCTCTGCTTCGTAAGGCACTGGAGCCCTTCGGCAAGTTTGAAGACATACCTGGCTTTGAGCAGATAGAGCAGCTGATTGCAAGCTTAAATGTCGATGTTGACGAAAGTAAAAAGTTCGTCTATTATTCAGTTAATGAAAAAGGTACAAATACTAAGGTATTTGGCAAACTTTATAGTGCTATATCTGAGCGGAAAGTGATAAATCTAACTTATCACAAATTTGACGATCCAACTCCCCACAGTGTTCTACTACATCCTTATATTCTTAAGGAATGGAACCGCCGGTGGTATCTCATTGCTGCCGCTGCTGATTCTGGCAAGATTCTTACTTTTGCGCTTGACCGCACTGATGAGGTAGAGACTTGTGATGATATGAAATACAAGCCAGCCAGTGATGACCTGATGGAGCGATATGAGGATATCGTAGGCATAACATATTATGAAGGCAAATCAATTGAGACTATATACTTTTGGGCATCGGATAGTTCAACACACTATCTCCTCACAAAACCTATTCATGGAACACAAACGACGCTCAAAGAAGGTGGCGAAGAAGAAGTTACATTGCGTAAAAGCTATCCAAATCTGAAGGATGGCAATTTTTTTAGGCTTAAGTGCATGATTAACTATGAACTCATGCGCGAGATTCTTTCCTATGGGCAGGGAATAATTGTTCTCAGTCCCGATACGTTTAGAGAAGAAATTGTGAAGCATATCACTTCAATTCAAGAAAATTATAATAAAACGAACTAACTGTTCGCACCGCAAGAATAACTTTGCAACGCAATAAAACGATAAAACATCATATTCCATTAATTAAATAATAACCAAAAATAACAATTATGGCTAATACTTCAGAACAAATCTACGGTAATGTAAAGGTCGTACGTAATGGTTCCTACAAATGGGGCGTAACTGACCTTGACGGCAATGTTATTGTTCCTTTTGGCAAATATGCCTGGATTGATGGCTTTGAAAGAGGACTTGCAAGAGTCCGTGGCTTGGGGCAATTACATTATTTCAAGAATGTCATATTGACCATAGGTGACAATAATGAAGTCACAACAGATCCAGATAGAATTCGTCAACTCAATGAAGAGGAATACAAAGCCCATCCAGAAAGATTTTCCAAGTGGGGTATAATCAATGAAAAAGGAGAAGAGGTTCTACCTGTAGAATATGAGGAGATTTGGAACTTTGTTGGAAAAAATTACGATACCATCGTAGTTAAGAAGAATGGTATAGAGCAAAAAATTTTTTTTCATGATTTAAATCCGAGTCTACCAAAATCCGATATATCATCCAGAAGAAACACTGGTAGTTTTGATGACTACGGTAGAAATTATGATGAATATGCAGGTAGCTATGCACAGGACGTAATGGGCTATAGTGATGATGTAATAAACGACGCCTTTGATGGCGACCCTGATGCATATTGGAATATTGATTGAAGATACGAACAATCTATTCGCACGTTAATAATAACTTTGTATCACAATTAGCAAAATATTTGCACAATTAAAAACAAACGACTAATTTTGTAACCATAAGCGGTCATTGACAAGTTCGGTCTGGATATAAATTTGATTTCCGTCTAGCGATTTGTTAGACTATGCTCTCAATGTTAGAGTAGTAGATTACATAAATGTAATGTCTTAATTCAAGATAATTGTTTTATGTTTTATGTATTTTGTAAGTTGTGGAAATATAAAGAAATACAATCCAGGCCTGCTTGTCGCCGCAAATATTTAGAAAAAATGGATAAGGCTTATATTAAAGAGAGATTTCATAATCTAAAAACTCCCATAGATTTGCTCAATCTGCTTAATGACATAAAAGCAGACAATCTGGGGGAAGATGCTTATCCTTTCTCTCTTAAACAGTTATTCATTTTTAGCAATCCCAATAAAACAGTAAGGAGATATAGGCACTTTTCAATCCCTAAGAAATCGGGTGGAGTACGTGAAATCGCTGCGCCAATAAAAGGTTTGAAATCAATGCAGATTTATTTAAATGAGATTTTACAAGCTGTTTATGAACCTTTACCATGTGTGATGGGCTTTGCCTTAAATAGGTCAGTCGTCCAAAATGCTCAGTTGCATATGGGGCAAAGATATATTCTTAATATCGACTTAAAAGATTTTTTTCCTAGTATAGAAGAACCTAGGATAGCAAAGAGACTTCAAGTTGCCCCATACAATCTTCCAAAGAATATTGCCAGAATTGTCGCTGGTCTAAGTTGTATGAGAATAGATGACGAAGAAAATGAAAAAAGAACTATATCTAATTTTCTTCTAAAATTATTCTCTAAGACAAAAAAGAAGTATAAATATAGTTATATTCTTCCTCAAGGTGCTCCTACATCTCCAATACTCACCAACATGATATGTGAACGTTTGGATTGGCAACTGACAGGTTTGGCAAAACGTTTCGGCATCAGATATAGTAGGTATGCTGATGACATCACTTTTAGCGGGATGAATTATATTTTTAGCGAAAAGGGGAAATTTTGGAAAGAACTTAGAAGGATCATTAACAATCAAAATTTCACTATTAACGAAAAAAAGACTAGGCTTTTACGAAAGGGCCAACAACAAGAAGTTACTGGACTTATTGTAAGTCAGAACAAAGTTAATGTTTCGAAAAAATGGATTAAGGATCTTCGAGCTATACTCCATATTTGGGAAAGATATGGATATAGTGCTGCAAGCATTAGATTATTACAAAAATACTCAAAACCCACGACAAAGAATCCACATCTTGAAAATGTAATTGAAGGAAAACTCCTTTATCTAAAAATGGTCAAAGGAGAGACTGATTCGGTTTATACAAAACTAAAGGCTCAATTTGATAAACTGAGGCCTTTTGCACCAATTCCAGAGAGTAATAGTTTGTCATTTATTACATCATTTACCATTGATAATTTTGAGAAAAATTTAAGCACAGTAATCAATGTAAAAGAGAAAGAAAATGGCAAATTATCAGCATCTTATAAAGATATATATGGACTCAACCATAATATAGTTGTAAGCGAAGAAGTTTTATTTGAGAATTTAAATAACCTAAGAAACCGGTTACGTATTTCATTGGTTGACAATGGAGAAAATCGTTTCTATATGCTTCATTTTGCTAAGTCTGGGAATACAATTGATAATGAGCAGACACAACTTGAACTATGTGTTGCAGAGCTAAACATTGAACTTGATAACATCTTAAACTCCCTCAACAATGATGACTGATGAGCAAATAACAGGTCTTATAGAGAAGATTAATAATGTTATAACGCAAGCACCTGAATTTAAAGACCGATTAAAAAAAGAATTGTTTGGTGATGTCGTTTTTAATGAAACATCAGTCAAAGACAATTCGCAAGATAAAGAACTTGGTAAAAAGATAAATGCTATTACACAATATCTTGCTTTAGACAACCAATTAGATCGGGCAGAATCAACGATTGACTATTCCTGGGTTACAGATGAATTTACTCGGGAACAATTATTTGCTGATTTCAGAGAAATGTTACGATATAGATGGAACTGTAGGTCTCATAAAGCAGACTTTCTCGAATTTTGCAAGTTTGTTCATTTTCAAAATGAGGGTTTAATAAATTATTATTTCCGGAAAAAATGTAATAATGACATTGACACGATAAAACGTCATATTCTTCACTTTCTCCCTGACACAAATGGCTTGGATTATATTTACACATTAGAGGCTATTAATTTTAGCACAAAATTAATAGTTTATTATAAAGAAAGCAAAGAAAACAATAAACTTCCATTTACAGTCAGATCAAGAATTGATATTATTCGAAATATTAGAAATGAACAAAATCACAGAAACATTAATGAGGATTCTGATGAACTAGACGTATTGGCATATAGAAAAGAGCTGGAAGACAATGGATTATCTTTTAATAGATATAATGAATTAGAATATTCAACTAGTTCTGAATATTTTAATGAATTGAATACAAGTGACTATAAAGAATATCTTAAAATTGTTTATATAAACAATAAATATTTTGATTTAGTTTTTGATACACTAAAACAGTTTTCTGAAAACATTAAGAATAACATGTCTAGGTAGGAATTATATGCATAAAATATTGGCATTATGAATGACAAACTCACAAAGCCTCAGCTCTATAAAATAATAAGTGCAACTATAGGCATTTCACTTAATAAATCTAAAGAAATTCTTAATATAATTCTTAGTAACATATCAGAAGCATTAGGACAAGAAGAATGTGTTACTATTCAAAGGTTTGGCAAGTTCTTTGTTACTCCACCAAAAACGAGACAGATTTATAACATAAAGACCCAAAAGGTTGAAGTAACGAATATAAAACCAACAGTTTCTTTCAAGGCAAGCAAATGCTTAGTTGGAGAACTAAATAAGAAGAAATCTGAGTATAAACAAACTGAATTATTTATAGATTCAGATAATTGTAGGGTAATAAAATCCAAACCCAATCAAGAACAAACAGATTCTTTACAAATAGGTTATGATCCTACATTGATTAAGCCGAACAGAAAGAATTATCCTATAGTATTGTTGCCCCAAAAGAATGCTTTTCTCAAATTACCTCGAAATGGAAGGTCTGATATTAGAGGTTTTAAGGAGAATGACTTCTTGCAATCTTTATGTGAAGGTAATTTAGGGGTTAACATTAATAATGAGATGCATGTGGCTATACCAGGTCGCGTTTCACCTTATGAACCAGATTATGTTTTATATTCGTCATCACTAAATCTCTTCATAGATGTTGAAATTGACGAACCGTATGATGGTTATTATAGAACCCCAACCCACACAACAGATGGAAATGATGACACACGAAATTTATTTTTTGTTGAAAGTGGATGGATTGTTGTAAGATTTACTGAAAAACAAATACATACAAATGTACAAGGATGTATAGAGACATTGCGCTCTATCATTGACTCAATAAAAACAAATACTAATAATCATTGCATCAAAACAAAGGAAATTGAGGAACGTTGGGATTCAAAACAATCATTAAAATGGGAAAGAGATCTTTATCGAGAAAAGTACCTTGGCATTCAGTCTTTTGAAAAACAAGAAAGACATCAGAAAGTAATATGTGATACCTCCCAAGAACATATTGATTCGAAAATAATTAGAACCCCCAAACGTCCTTCTGATGGCAAAACAATCGGTATCAAAAACCGAAACAGTCAAATACAGGAAGTGCTGTTTGACGAAAAAGAACACAAATATTATCTTAAACAAGATTTGAGCGGAAATAATGATTTTGTTTCAGTTACAACTCTCATAGAGCAATTGTTTCCAATATTTGATGAAGATTCTTACATAAGAAAAAGGATAGAAGAAACTGGTAAAACTGAAGAAGAAATAAGAAAAGAGTTAAAAGAACCTTCTGACAGAGGAACTTATCTTCATAGTCAAGTTGAAGCATTCCTCAAAGGTGAGAAATATGACGACAATATTCCTGAGTTCTCATTGTTTAAATCATTTTACGAAGAAGCGATACTGCCTAGACATTTAAAATTTATCGATGCAGAAAAAAGTATATTATTACCAGAACATAATATAGCAGGTACTGTTGACGCCCTTTTCCAAAAAGAAAATGGAGACTACATTATGGTTGATTGGAAAAGAAGCAAACATCTCATCATAGATGGATATCCTAAGAAATATGGATATGGTCGCGGTTTTTCTTTCTTATCTCATTTAGACAATTCAAGTTATTATAAATATGAATTACAACAGAGTTTTTATCGATATATACTTGAAAAAGAATACGGAATAAATATAGCAACAATGCTATTGGTAGTTCTTCATCCAGAATATCAAAATCATTATGTTATAAAGCTTTCAGAATATAGGGAAAAAGAGGTGTTACAATTAATCGAGTATAACGATATTAAAAACAAATAATGAATGCTATGGATTTAGTACATGATTTAAGAAATGCTCTAGAAATAGAGCAAAAACAAAATGATGCAGAATTCAAAAGGATAATGGAACTGCCAATTGCAGAGAGAGTTAATAAAGGTTATTCGCTTCAAAACTTGGAAGTCAAATTCGAGTTCTTTGATGAAGCACCCAATCCATTTTGTCCATGTTTGGATGTTAATCAAAAATTTATTTATAGAGCTAACATTCATTGTGCAAATAATGTGATGAAATTCCGTGAAGGTGATCAGGTGTTGTTGAGCCATGGCTCTCACCGGTTTAAAATGGAAATAGACACAGATGGCATTGATGATTTTGTTCTTGTGTCAAATGAATTTGATGTAAAAAACAATCACATAGATTATATAGATTACCCTGTATCTGGATGGGAGATTAATAAAGTAAAACTTGATATCACTACACGATTGCTGCATTCAACATATGAGCAATTAATAAGTTCGCAACAATTGTCAGATATGATATCTTCTCTTCTTGAAGGAAGAGCTAACAACACATATTCTTTTCAGTATTCTCATTCTTCACAGTTATCATCAAATACATCTCAAAACGAAGCTATTATTAAGGCTTTATGTTGCTCATTGTTTTGTTTGATTCAAGGCCCCCCTGGAACAGGTAAGACATATACAATTGCTAAAATTGTTGGTGAGCTTGTTAGAAGAGAAAAAAAAATTTTTGTTACAGGTCCAACACATACTGCAATTAATAATTGTCTTAATGCTATATCAAATGAGTTGAAGGATTCTAAGCAATTGGTAAAGTTAGGCGAGAAACGTCAAGCTTCAGAAATCCTCCAAAATACTAATATCTCAAGAAAAACTCGTTTGCCATTTGGCAGTTATCAATTCAATAAATCCTTTTCACAAAGAGGTTTTGTTATTGGTGCCACCCCTTATGCATTATGTTACCCCGCGAGTAAAAAACTAGAAGGATGGAATTTTGATTATATAGTTTTTGATGAGGCAGCACAACTGAGCATCCCTTTAGCCCTTGCTGCAATGATTCACGGGACGAAATTAATCTTTGTTGGAGACCACAAGCAGCTTGATCCAATAATCCCAAAATCTTCAGGTAATCCACTCTTTAATAGCAGTGTTTTTAGATTATTGGCAGATAATTACCCAAATCATATAAACCTACTAAACCTTTCATACAGATTAAACCCCGAGTTAGTGAGGATTCCGAGCAAACTCTTCTATAATGAGAGAGTTCTTTCTGCTTGTAGTACAAATAAACCATTTGTCCGTTTTGATTGTAAAAATCAAGCTGGAATAATTAATCATGAATCTAATGAAGTATTATTTGTACATCATGAGTTCGACGCTCTTGGTCGTTCGCCATATGAAGCGAAAATAACTGCAGGCATTGTGAAAGATTTACTTTATAACGAAGTTGATATTAAAGACATTGCAATAATTACACCATATAGGGCACAAGTGCGTGAAGTAAAAAGAGCTCTTGTTGAACAAAACGTTCTAAAGGTTGACAAATTAGATGCGGTTTTTATTGATACTGTAGAGCGAATGCAAGGCCAGGAAAAAGATTTCGTTATTTATACGTTTGCGAATTCAAATCCAGCAGAAATAGAAGACAGATTAGAGTTTTTCTATAGCGCAAATAGACTAAATGTTGCTATAACAAGAGCAAAAATTAAGAATATAGTTATAGCGAATGAAAAAATCTTCAATATTTGTAGAGATTATATTAAACAGAGTCGAATAAACAATGATCTTAAATATCACATGCAATCATTCTTGTCATTTTTTGACTTATCCACTAAACTATACGATAATGTAGATCAAGATTGGTAAATCACAATCTTACGAACTACTTATTCGTTGTGAGCCTCTACCTTTGCGGCATGAAGAAGGTGGAGGCTTATTGTGTGATGGTGTATGACATGATGGTGATAATTTATTTGACAAGTGATGATTTAAAAATGATAAAGAAGTATGACAAAGACAATTGAAAAGTATGTGTTTCCTGTGTGCTGTGGCACTAAGGATGGTGAGAGTGATGGATGTGGTGTTCTGGTTGGAAACCTTTTCATCACAGCTGGGCATGTGATTGAGCATTCGATGGTTGCTCATGTGTATATTGATCATAAAGATTATGAATTGCGAAAGTGTAAGGCTGTGTATTTTAGCGTAACAGAGCAGATGCCTCTTGATACTAACACAAGCGATATAGCTGTGTTCAAGCTTGAGGGCGTAGCTCCAAGTCCTCTTTCACTTGCCGAAGACTCACCGCGCAATGGTGATGTCTTGACAAGTGTAAGCTATTTGCACTACGGCAAGAAGAACCCTAATGCAACTTCAGCATTTGACGCAACCAATGAGGTTTATGAAAAGCTCGTGTGCAATGCCAAAGTTACCGAACTTTATAACAACTTCTTTGTTTGTTATATGGAAGTTGAGCTAAAGCCTGGCAGCAGTGGTAGTCCTGTGATAGATGAAGAAGGTCGAGTCGTAGGCATCCTGCATGGCGGCAAGGACAACCTGTGTGTGTTTCAATCGTCAGAGTCGCTTGTGCAATTGATGAAAAAAGATTAATCATTTAAAACTAAAAAGTTATGTCTGATTTTGGAAATTATTATTGCAGTTTTCAGGCTGCTAAAGAATGGGATGAAAAGGGTGACTTGCTTCGTGCAGCTATTGAATACTTTATGTGTATGCAGTATTACCATCATGGCGAGTTCCCTATGGGACCGGACTATTCGCTCTTGAAAGAGGCCTCAATGTAGGGACAGCGCATGCGTTGTCCGAAAATGGAGAAATTGCCAATTTTCAAATGTTTGCCTCTGGCGGACAAGGCACGCCTTGTCCCTACACAATGAGAATTTTGAGAGTTTTGCGGCACCTTCAACTCACTTCCCAAACCTTGTCTTCTATAATAATGTCTTATAAAAACAGCTCTATTCTTATAGTTACTAAGACAGAAATTGACCCTCAATTTTACGCTTAAACATAACCGCCTTATTTTAAGTATTTTATAAAAATTCTCCCACATTTTCTACCCGAGTTTTTGAGTAAAGTCACACATTTTCTACCCGAGTTTTTGAGTAAAGTCACACATTTTCTACCCGAGTTTTGGTGATGGCTAGGGTGGGAGGGTGCTATGTTTTGTTGGTATTTTTGCAACGAATTGTTGCAAAAGTGTGAATTTTGTTTGTGAAAATCATTTTTTAAATTTACATTTGCGAAATATTCAATAAGTACATAATTGAACACATTTATCTAACTTAACTAACTAATTAATTCTTCAGCATGAAAAAGATTACTCTATTGCTCATGGCAGTCATCATGACGATGACGATGAGCGCACAGCAGGTGCAGGGTAAGAAACTTGCCCCCCTGCCCCGACCCACCGAGAAAGAGGTGTTGTCGCCCAAGCAGCACACTTTCATTGTTCCTAAAATCCACAATGCCACTAAGGCAGCTGTCAAGGCAACCGGCGAAGTGGTGACTCCTCCCAGCGACCTCCAGGTCATGAGCTATCGCCTCTTGGGCTACATCTACAACGGTAGCGGATGGGAGCAGGTGAGCCGTCCTCTCAAGTTGGGAATCGACGGTAATGATGTCTATCTGCAGGGATTCTGTGTTTATCTGCCCGAGGCATGGATCAAGGGCACGATAAGCAGCGACGGCGCCACAGTGACGTTCCCCATGCAGTATTACGGCAATTACTCGGGCTATGACCTCTATTTCTATCCTGTAGATGGTGGCTCGGCCCAAGTGATCGACGCTGTGTTCAACTACAATGCCGAGGCTGGCACGCTGGTGCTCTCGCAAGACCAAGTGTGCTACATCCTCGAGAATGTGGGCAATGAGGGTTTGCAGATTGTATACCAGTATGACAGCTCGCTCTCTATCGTCCCCGACGGCGACACCGTTGAGGCTCCCGAAGGCCTTGAGACTCAGGAGTATGCTCTCACAGGCTGCTATATGGGTCTGACCGGCGACAACGAATGGTATGAGGGCGACCCACTGGTGGGCACTGCCAAGGTGGGCTTTGACGGCGACGACATCTATGTTCAGGGTCTGTGCACCTATCTGCCCCTGGCATGGGTGAAGGGCCACCGCGACGGCAACAACTATGTGTTTGACAACGGTCAGTACTTTGGCATCTTCATCTATGAGGGCGAGGCCTATCCCCTCTATTTCATGGGCTGCCAGGCGACGACTCTCGAGGCCACTCCACTGGTGATGACCCTTGATGAAAGCACTGGCGAACTGGTGGCACAGCAGTGGTATTCAATCTCGGCATCGGGCGAGGAAGTAGAATGGTATGACCTGCTGGGCAACGCCAAGTTGACTCTCATTGCCGACGAGCCTGCTACACCTGCCGATCCTCAGGTGCTCTACTATGAGTACTCGGCCGACGATGGCTTTGGCTATGTGATGCTCGATGTCCCCACCACCGATGCCGATGGTAACCCACTGCTCACGAGCAAGTTGGGCTATCAGCTCTTCTGCGACTATGGCGGCGATGCCGAGCCCTATATCTTCAGCGCCGAGCTCTACGGCTTTGACGAGGACATGACCACTATCCCCTACACCTTTGGCGACGACATCAACTTCCTTGCCAATGGCCAACTCGTGGTAGTGTATAATGTGAACGACGGCTTGCGCCGCATTGGCGTGCGCAGCGTCTATGCCGGTGGTGGAGAAGAGAACTTCTCACAGATTGGCTGGTATGACGTGGAAGGCAACGCTCCCGTTACTCCTCCCGAAGACCTGGAGACAGAAACCTACTCTATGACAGCACAAGACCTGCAGTTTGGCGAGGATTCCCCCGAGGACTACACTGCCGAGGTTAAGGTGGGATTCTATGGCAGCGATGTCTACATCCAGGGCATCAGCAAGTGGATTCCCGAGGCATGGATCAAGGGCACTGTCACCAGAGACAACATGGTAGAATTCCCACAGCACTTCCTGGGCAACTTCAATGCATGGGGCATCGACATGGAAATCGTGTTCAATGGCGCTACCTTTGCCTACAACCCCGAGACCGACACCTTCACCTCGCCCGAGGGATTCACCTCGACCAGCACCTACGAGCTGGAGGGCGAGACCTACAGCGAGGATGCCGACGTGTTTAGAGACGTGGTAATCACTCGTGCCAACGATGTGCCTGCCACACCTGCCGCACCACAGATCCTCAACTTCTCGCTCAACGGAAGCTACGGCTACCTGCTCGAGCTCAACATCCCACTCGAGGATGTGGATGGCAACCCCATCTTTGCAAGCCAGCTCAGCTATGAGATTTACAAGAAGGTTGGTGGCGTGGAGAGCCCTGTAACGCTCGAGGCTCAGTATTATGAGTATGCCACCGAGGACATGACCATCATTCCTTACCTCTACACCGACTACTGGGAGGTAATGCAAGGCGGTGAGTCGGTCTATGTGCATGCTCCTGGCATTGAGGACTGGGATGCCATTGGCGTGAAGAGCATCTACACCGGTGGCGGCGAGACCCACGAGAGCCCCATCACTTGGTACGACCTCACCACTGGCATCAATACCATCACTGCCAGCGACGAGCAACCCACCGAGTACTACGACCTCATGGGACGCCGAGTTGACGCCAGCAAGCTCACACGCGGCATCTACATCACCAACACCGGCCGCAAGGTTATGGTTAAGTGATCAGGAATAATCCCTACTACACACTAGCAAAGGGAAGCGCTCGACCCCGAGCGCTTCCCTTTTTTTTCTGTTGGTGTCTAGCATCAGCCTTGCGGGCATCAATGCAGCCTTGCAGTTTGTGCAATTGATAATGATATGCCATAATGACATAATTATGATGTGTTAATCTGTAATTATGGCATTTAATGCGCCATAATGACAGGTGATTGGGTTGTTTTCACGGTTGGCACTGTGATTGCATAATAATGAAGTGAGCCTGCGGGTGTGGGCAGCCACTACAGTGAGAGTGGTCACCACAAGCGGCAGGTGTAGAAACTAAAATACTAACAACTTAAAATTATAGGAGATTACAATTATGTTACTTGCACGTAGAAATTCAAACTGGTTACCCGATGTTTTCAATGACTTCTTCGACACCGATTTTTTGCCAAAGGTGAACAGCAACACCACAGCACCAGCTATTAATGTTATTGAGAAGAAGGACGAGTATGACGTTGAGCTTGCTGCTCCAGGAATGACCAAGGAAGACTTCAAGGTTAGCCTTGACGAGGACCACAACCTGGTGGTAGAGCTCGACAAGAAGGATGAGAAGACCGAGGAGAACAAGGAGGACAAGGAGAACAATGAGACTGGTCACTACCTGCGCCGTGAGTTCTCTTACACCAAGTTCCACCAGACTTTGCTGTTGCCCGACGACGTGAACCGCGACACCATCAGCGCCACCGTTGAGAACGGCGTGCTCAAGGTTGTCCTGCCCAAGCTCCAGCCTCAGGAGATGAAGAAGGAGCGCACTATGATCGAGATTCAGTAATCTTGTTCAGAGTATAGGGTATAGAGTACAGAGTACAGAGTATAGAGTATAGAGTATAGAGTACAGAGTACAGAGTACAAAGGACGAGATACTAAGTACAAAGCGATAAAGCACAAGGTTTAGGTGTCCCTTAAGCACACACAAGAAATCCCCGCGGCAAGGCTCTTGCTGCGGGGATGTTTTTTAAGGTGACTCAAGATGCAGGGTCGGGCCCTACATGCAAGCCTTTTTGCAAAAGAGAGTGGGGCGGTTGTTACTTGAGGACGATGCTCTCGATGATTGCTTTCACCTCTTCGTTGGCGAATGGGTCGCCATTGATTTCGTTGGTGCTCGCTGTTATTTTCACAGTGGCATCGGTCTTCTGGCCCTGTGGTGCGATAATAAAGTAGGAGTTGCGGTCATCCTTGCGCAGGACATTCAGTTTGCCACCTTCAACATTGATTTCCTCCACCTGCTTGTATCCGCCATCGGGACTCAGGTAGTATTCCATTGCCTTGTCGTAGGCCTCGGTGTCTTCCTTGATGTTGATGTGGTGTGAGAATTTCTCACCTTGGTGCATGATTTCTACACGGGCGTCTTCATTGGCCACTACTTCCCATCCCTCGGGCTGGATGATGGTGAAGTGAGCTTTGTTGATGGGTGTGCCTTGAACCTTGGGGCCGCCCGAACACGAAGTCATGGCCAAAACAGCAGCCACTAATGTAAACAATGCAAATAATTTTTTCATGTCGCTTTTTGTTTTAAATGGTTAATGAATATAGTTTGGACTACAAAGATAAAGAAAAAATTCTAATTAACCTAATGATTCCAGAAAATAAAGAAGTGCAGTAGTAACAATAAAACACTAGCCTCTTTTTTGCGAAATGTGGTGATTGTTTGCACATTTGGAGAAAAATATATAATTTTGTAAACTGAAATAATTTGGGACCAACAAAACACTTAACTATAATGAAGAAGAAAATCAAGAGAGCGATACTCATCCTGGCAGCGTTGCTGCTTGTTGCCGGAGTGGCTCTGTCGGTGACAAATCCATCGAGCAACGACCACCTCAACGTGATTGCCGACTACCTGAGCAACTACGACATGTCGCAAATCGACCTCAACGAGGAGGAGCAGGCACAGTACACTGCCTACATGAGCAGCGGTGCCAATGCCAACCTCATGGACAAGGTGGTGAAGCCCATGTTCCGCGTTCAGGACTACGGCCTGTGGTCGGTGGGAAAGATTAACGAGAAGAATGTGACTCTGGGAATCCTCAACAAGGTCATGATAATTGATGGCGACCAAATTCCCAAGGCACTGGTGGAGCGCAACAAGGTGGAGGATGCCGATAAATAGGCGACGCACCTTGCTGTACCACAGTTTTTTCCCAGCCTTGCAACTATGTGGCTGGTGGCTTAGCAACAAATAATTACAACTTTACACATGAGAAAATCCCGTTTCACCACAGCAATGGCATTGATGTCAATGGCGTTGTTGTGGATTATTATGCCCTCGTGCCTGCGCGACAAGGACGCTGGCGGCAAGGTGCGACACGACCTGCAGCTCAATGAGTTGCGCGACGGCGACCTGCTGTTTCGCTGTGGCACCAGCGCCGAGAGCCAGGCGGTGGTGAGCCTTGACAAGAACAAGGGAACTGTATATTCTCATGTGGGAATGGCAATAAAGGAAGGTGGCACCTGGATGGTGGTGCATGCCGTGCCTGGCGAGAGCAGCGATGGCATCGACCGGGTGAAGATAGAGCCAGTCGACACTTTCTTCTTGACCACAAGGGCGGTGAAAGGGGCAGCGATGAGGCTATCCCAGTGTGATGCCGTCGCCGCGCGCAAAGCGGCACAATGGGCTAGGGCACAGTGTGGGGTGGAGTTTGACGACCGCTACGAGTGGTATGACCACAGCCGCCTCTACTGCACCGAACTTGTGCAGGCAGCCTATGAGAGCGTGGGCTTTGACCTCGCCTCGGGCCACGTGAGCCATGTCGACTTGCCATTGTTCACCGGCGACATCGTGTTCCCCACCGACATCGCGAGCAACGACTCCCTCACCACAGTGTTCAGTTTCTAGTGGGTGGAACGAGGAACGTGAGACGTGGAACGTGGAAGGTGGAACGTGGAATGAGGAACGAAGAACGAGGAACGAGGAACGAAGAACGTGGAACGAGACTCAATTCTCTTTTTGTAGGGACAAGGCGTGCCTTGTCCACCAGAGGCAACCATTTGGCAATCAAAGGTTCCACTGTTTTCGGACAACGCACGCGTTGTCCCTACTGTGACGAAATATCCTACTATTTCAACTCCCCCTGGACTAACCACAAGACAAAATTAGAGTGTCAAGGGAATACCTTGGCACTCTAATATTTTCAGGCTTCTGAATCTCTTATTTCAAGATGATTCGGAACGACATGTCTTCCGAAGCGCCGCCGTTCATCTCCACGTCGTTGAAGTCGCGCTTTGTCACTGTGCAGCGTGTGGCACCCTGGGTGCAGCTGCCGCCGCGACGGGTGAGGCCATAGGCGCTTGCCGTGGGAGAGCCAGTGGGGTCGACCTCGCCGTCGGTAGCCCATGAGTAGTCGGTCGAGAAATTGTCGGTGGTTGCCTCAAAGGCGTTTCCACTCATGTCATAGATGCCCAGTTCGTTGGGACTCTTTTGCTTGACATCGTGAACCACGTAGCCGCTGTTGACCGAGTACCATGCCACCTCGTCGATGTTGTTGCTGCCGGCATAGGTGTATCCCTGGCTCTTCACGCCACCGCGCGCTGCCCATTCCCATTGAGCTTTGTCTTTGACGGTGCCAGTAATTGTGATGCGTGCGTGCACTGCAATTGTCACAATGAGCAGTAGCAGCACTAGGCTTGTTCTTTTTATTATCATTTAAATGATTTTTTTGCGCATGCAAAATTACTTGCTCTATTGGTTGTGGGCAATCACAAATATTGGTGATGTTTCCACCTTTTCACTACACAATAATCATTAGTTTTTTGTGTTCTGGGCGATAATGCTCTTTTTGAGTCGTTGTTCCGTGGCAACGACGGCACTTGACTGGGTAACGCCCTTTTAAACTTATTTAATTATTATATTCTTATTTTTCGCTTGCTAGATGGGTTTTATTTTGTAATTTTGTGGTTCAAATGTTTTGAGAGTGTGAACAAAACTTTTTAATCACAATAAATATAATTAGTTATGGCATTTTTAACTAACGACAAATTGACAATCGTCGGCGCTGCCGGTATGATTGGTTCTAACATGGTACAAACTGCCCTCATGATGGGCTTGACTAACGACATCTGCCTCTACGACGTGTTCTCACCCGAAGGCGTGGCCGAGGAAATGCGTCAAAGTGGTTTCGGTGATGTGAAAATCACTGCAACTACCGATGCTAAAGAAGCTTTCACCAACGCTAAATACATCATCTCGAGTGGTGGTGCTCCTCGCAAGGCTGGTATGACACGCGAGGACCTGCTCAAGGGCAACTGCGAGATTGCACGCGGCCTGGGCGAGAACATCAAGGAGTATTGCCCCGACTGCAAGCACGTGGTTATCATCTTCAACCCTGCCGACCTCACTGGCCTTGTTACTCTGCTTTACAGCGGCTTGAAACCCAGCCAGGTGACTACACTCGCCGGACTCGACAGCACTCGCCTTCAGAGCGCTCTGGCCAAGAAGTTCAACGTGATGCAGAGCGAGGTGACTGGCTGCGCTACCTATGGTGGTCACGGTGAGCAGATGGCTGTTTTTGGTTCGCACGTGCGCATCGATGGCAAGCCATTGACCGACATCATTGGCACTCCCGAGTTCCCCGCCGAGGAGTGGGAGCAGATGAAGCTCGACGTCACCAAGGGTGGCGCCAAGATTATTGAGCTTCGCGGCCGCAGCTCGTTCCAGAGCCCTGCCTATCTCTCGGTAGAGATGATTCGCTCGGTCATGGGCGGTGAGCCTTTTGCTTGGCCCGCTGGCACCTATGTCAAGAACGGCAAGTACAACAACATCATGATGGCAATGGACACTACTCTCGACGAGAATGGCTGCACCTTCAAGGTGCCCGAGGGCACTCCCGAGGAGAACGCCAAGCTCGACGCCAGCTATGAGCACCTGTGTCACATGCGCGACGAACTCGTTACTCTCGACATCGTTCCTCCCATCAGCGAGTGGAACAAGATTAACCCCAATCTGTAATCACGTTTTTCTAAAATAATAATCGGCTGCAAAGCATCGGGCCTTGCAGCCTTTTTTAATACAAATCCTTATGAAACACTCTTATAAATGGATTTTGACATCCCTGTTGCTGCTTGGATGTGTCACCGCTTCTCAAGCGCAGAAGAATGAAACGTATTTCACCGTCGATGAGATGCCCAATATCATCAAGTGCCTGCCAGCACCTCCCAGTTTCGACAGCCCACAGTTTGCCTACGACCAGGCACGCTACCAGTGGGGAAAGGAGCAGCGCAAGGATTCTGTTAGAGCAGCCATAGCCCGTGGCGATGCAATTTGGGGCTATGAGGCGTTGCTCAGGCAGCTGAGCGGTGCCTTTGGCATGGACATCAACGAGACCGAGACCCCTGAGATTTGGAAACTCATGACCACCAGTCTCGCCACTACCGACCAGATTCGCGTGGCTCCCAAGAAGTACTACATGCGCCAGCGTCCTTTCCTCTACTACAACGAGCACTTGCTCACCTATCAGGCCGAGGAGGATGAGGAAGAACTGGGACGTGAGGGCTCTTACCCCTCGGGACACACCGCACGTGGCTGGGCTGCCGCACTGTTGCTCGCCGAGATTAATCCTGCCAGGGCCGACACTATCTTTGCCCGCGGTTGGATGTATGGCGAGAGCCGTGTGATAGTGGGTGCTCACTGGCAGAGCGATGTCGACGCCTCGCGCGTGGTGGCAAGCATTGGCTACTCGCAGCTGCACAACAGTCCTGCCTTCCGCGAACAGATGGCACGCGCCAAGGCTGAGTTTGCCGCCAAGTCGAGGTATGCCAATGTGCGCACCGACGACAATAGCGACTTTGTCAACATCACCGACGTGGTGCCCGATGCTATCCTCGAGATTCGCTATCATGGCACCTACAACTTCGTGGGCGCGCGCATCGACGGATATGAGGAACCCACCGCACTGCTCACTCGCCGTGCCGCTCAGGCATTGAAGGCCGTGAGCGACGAGCTCAAGGCTAAGGGCTACCGCCTCAAGATTTATGACGCTTATCGTCCACAGTGCGCTGTAGACCACTTCATGCGTTGGGCTCAAGACATTAACGACATCCAGATGAAGCAGTATTTCTATCCCGAGCTGGGCAAGGAAGTGCTTATTCCCGACTATATCGCCCGCAAGAGCGGTCACACGCGAGGCTCGACGGTCGACCTCACAATCTTTGACATGCGCACCGAGAAAGAGGTGGACATGGGTTGCACTTTCGACTGGTTTGGCGTGGAGAGTCATCCCGACTTCTGCGGTAACCCTGCCACTGGCAAGTACACTGGCGGCAAGTCGAAGGCAGGCCGCTCAATCACTGCCACGCAGTTCAAGAACCGCATGATATTGCGTCAGGCAATGATGCGCCACGGCTTCAAGCCTCTCGACACCGAGTGGTGGCACTTCACCCTCAAGGACGAGCCATATCCAAAAACCTACTTCACCTTCCCAGTCAAGAAAATCGTAAGGTGATTTTGGTTTTTGGTTTATGGAAGACAGTGGTGAGATTAGGTGAGAGGTGAGAGCTCTCAACTACTCTAACTATTCAACTACTAAACTATTTTACTGAAAACTGATTGAAGCCCGTTAGGGCTGATATTGGGCTTAGGCAGGGGTGAAGCCGTAGGCGGAACCCCTGTATTAATTCAAATCCATGTCAATAGCCCCATCGGGGCGACAGATAACAAGTTGATAATCAGTCTGTCGCCCCGGTGGGGCTACTTTTGGGGGTGGCATCTTACACAGGGGTTCCGTGCTTCGCACTCCACCCCTGCCTAAGCCCTTGCCAGTCCTAACGGACTTTTATGGCTACAGCAGTTGTTCCAGCTGCTTGATGTGCTCTTGTGGGGTTGCCCAGCTGGTGGCGAAGCGGGTGATGAAGCGGCCGTCGGGCAGCTTGTCCCACACCTCAAATGCCACTTTGCCCTCCAGAGCGTCCATCTGCTCCTGAGTGAGGATGGGGAACTGCTGGTTGGTGGGTGAGTCGATATAGAAGTCAAAGCCCTTGCTGGCAAACATGCTCTTCATCTCCATTGCCATGTCGATGGCGTGGCGAGCAATGGTGAAGTAGAGGCCATTGGTAAACAAGGTGTCGAACTGGATGCCCAGCACGCGACCCTTGGCGAGCAAGGCGCCATGCTGCTTGACGATGGTGAAGAACTGGCGTGGTGCATTGCCCTGGGGGAATACCACAGCCTCGCCGCACAGGGCACCCACCTTGGTGCCGCCTATGTAGAACACGTCGCACAGGCTGGCGAGCGTCTTCAGGTCGACGGTGGCAGCGGGGCTGGCAAGGCCGTAGCCCAGTCGCGCGCCGTCGATGAACAGCGGAATTTTGTATTCCTCGCATACCGCCTTGATGGCTCTCAGCTCGTCGAGACTGTAGATGGTGCCATACTCCGTTGGGAACGAGATGTAGACCATGCCGGGATACACCATGTGGGGCCAAGTGGGGTCGCCATGGAAGTGGGCCAAGTACTCACGCAGTTCGCCAGCATCCATCTTGCCCAGATGACCAGGAAGGGTAATCACCTTGTGACCGCTGAACTCCACCGCACCGCTCTCATGCACGGCGATGTGACCCGTGTCGACAGCCACCACTCCCTCGTAGCGGCGAAGCATGGCATCAATCACGGTAGAGTTGGTCTGGGTGCCGCCCACCAGGAAGAAAACGTCGGCACCAGGGCAGCCTGTAGCCTCCCTGATCTTGGCGCGCGCCGAGTCGCAAAACTCATCCTCGCCATAGCCTTCCACCTGCGTCATGTTGGTCTCAACAAGCCGCTTCAATATCTCAGGGCAGCAGCCCTCAATGTAGTCACAAGTAAACGAAATCATAAGAGAGTGTCTATTACATGTTCATGCCGCCATCCACCTGGATAACCTGTCCGGTGACGTAGCTCGACATGTCGCTGGCGAGGAAGGTGGCAACGTTGGCAATGTCGTCGACCGAGCCGCCGCGGCGCAGGGGAATCTTCTGCTCCCAGTCTTTGCGCACCTCTTCGGGCAGGGCAGCGGTCATAGCGGTCTCGATGAAGCCTGGGGCGATGGCGTTGGCACGGATGCCGCGGCTGCCCATCTCCTGAGCGATGCTCTTGGCGAGGGCGATGAGGCCTGCCTTGCTGGCTGCATAGTTGCTCTGGCCGGCGTTGCCGTGCACGCCCACCACGCTTGCCATGTTGATGATTGAGCCGCTGCGCTGGCGCATCATGATGGGTACCAGGGCATGGATAAAGTTGAACGCGCTCTTGAGGTTAACGGCGATGACGGCGTCCCACTGCTGCTCGGTCATGCGCAGCATGAGTCCGTCCTTAGTGATACCGGCGTTGTTGACCAGGATATCGATTTTGCCAAACTCCTCCTTGATTTGCTTGACCACTTCTTCGGTCTGCGCAAAGTCGGCAGCGTTGCTGGCATATCCCTTGGCCTTCACGCCCAGGGCAGCGATTTCCTGCTCGGTTTGCTTGCCGTTCTCGTCGATGACGAGGTCGGTGAATGCGATATCAGCGCCTTCGCTGGCATACTTCAAGGCAATAGCCTTGCCAATTCCACGTGCGGCACCAGTGATAAGTGCCACTTTTCCTTCGAGTAACTTCATTATTCTTCTGTTTTATTTGTCGTTATATGTTATTTCTTTGTTTTGCGACTGCAAAAGTAGTGATAATTCTTGAAACAATAAAAGATGTGCAAGAAAAACTATGCCATTGCCTTTCTTGAAAATTCCATTTTTCTCCTGATGGTTAGTCTTTGGAAAACAAAATCGCAATAAAATGCGATTTTATAGTGTCTCTCTGCGGGTTTGCTGTGCAACACCCTCTGGGTGTGCCCCCCTCAAAAAAATGAGTTGCTAACACAAAAAACAAGGAGGGCGCCGTGTGGCGTCCTCCTTTTGTAGAAAGATGTGTCGTAGACGATTACCAGGCAAACATTGGGAAGTCCTTCATCATGTTGTTGACTTTCTCGCGAACCATGGTGATGGTTGCCTCGTCCTCGGGTTTCTGGAGCACGGTGTCGATGAGCTCAACGATCTCGCCCATCATGTCTTCCTTGGCACCACGTGTGGTGATGGCAGGAGTGCCCAGGCGGATACCAGAGGTCTGGAAGGCGCTGCGGTCGTCGAAGGGAACCATGTTCTTGTTAACGGTGATGTCGGCAGCAACGAGAGCGTTCTCGGCAACCTTACCAGTCAACTCGGGATACTTGGGACGCAGGTCAAGCAGGATACAGTGGTTGTCGGTGCCGCCACTGGCAATCTTGTAACCCTTGTCGAGCAGAGCCTTGGCCATGGCCTGAGCGTTGGCCTTAACTTGCTGCTGGTAGGCCTTGAACTCGGGCTGGAGAGCCTCGCCAAAGGCAACAGCCTTAGCGGCAATCACGTGCTCGAGAGGACCACCCTGAACACCTGGGAACACTGCCGAGTCGAGCAGCGACGACATCTTGCGCACTACGCCCTTCTTGGTAGTCTTGCCCCATGGGTTGTCGAAGTCCTTGCCCATCAAGATGATACCACCGCGTGGACCACGCAGGGTCTTGTGGGTTGTACTGGTAACGATGTGAGCCCACTTCAATGGGTTGTTGAGCAAGCCGGCAGCGATAAGACCAGCAGGGTGAGCCATGTCGATCATGAGGATGGCACCCACCTTGTCGGCAATCTTGCGCATGCGCTCGTAGTCCCACTCGCGGCTGTAGGCGCTGGCGCCACCCACGATGAGCTTGGGTTGCTCGCGCATAGCCACCTCTTCCATCATGTCGTAGTCAACGATGTTGGTGTCGGGGGTAACGTTGTACTCGCACTGGTGGAACACGAGGCCCGAGAAGTTCACTGGGCTTCCGTGTGAGAGGTGACCACCATGAGCCAAATTAAGACCCATGAACTTGTCGCCTGGCTTGAGGCATGCCATGAACACTGCCATGTTGGCCTGTGCACCACTGTGGGGCTGTACGTTGGCATACTCGGCTCCAAAGAGCTGCTTGATGCGCTCTTGTGCCAGAGTCTCGGCCTCGTCCACCACTTGGCAACCGCCATAGTAGCGGTGTCCAGGATAACCCTCGGCATACTTGTTTGTCAGGCAGCTACCCATAGCTTGCATAACTTGGTCACTTACGAAGTTCTCACTGGCAATGAGCTCAATGCCACGTTGTTGACGCAGGTGTTCACGCTCGATGATGCTGAACAATAAATCGTCTCTTTTCATCTTTTAAAAGAATAATGTTAATGTTGTTGTATAGATTAATCTAAGTGGTTTCTTATTCTGGGTGCAAAATTAGTGCAAGTCGAGCGAAAAACCAAATTTATTTGAGTTTTTCCGAAAACTAGTGTCTCCGCTCTCCGTCCCTCGTCCTTCCACCTTCCTCCTTCCACGTTTCACGTTCTTCTGCACTCTCCACTAAAATAACTGATAGCTGATAACTGATAACTGAAAACTTTTTACTACCTTTGCGCCCGATTTTAGAAAACTCATAATAATTCAATTACAAATAAACAAGTTAACAATTTTATGTTTGCTCTCGACAGTAAGAAAAAACTCAAGCGTGAGATTATTGCCTATTTACTTCTCATCGTGGGTAGCGCATTGTTTGCCATTGGCGACGTGATGTTTGTCAATCCTTACCTCATGGCACCTGGCGGTACCTATGGCTTGAGTAACGTGTTCAACACCTTGTGGCCCTGGAAGATTTCTCTCTATGCCATCTGCATGGACGTGCCGCTGCTCATCATTGGCACTTGGATCCTTGGCCCCAAGTTTGGCATCAAGACCATCATCTCCACGGCGCTGATTTTCCTGTTCACCTTCATCCTGGAAAGCACGTGGGGCTATAACCCCGTGATTCATGATGGCGACATTGTGAAGGAGGCAGCCAGTTCGTCGATGGTCCCAATCCCTCACGACGGCGGTTGGTTCAGTCCCGACTATTTCCTCAACACCGTGCTCGCTGGTTTGATCTATGGTGTTGCCATTGGTCTTATCTTCCGCTCGGGAGCCACCAGTGGCGGCAGCGACATCATCTCGATGATCCTGCACAAGTACACCAAGATATCGCTTGGCACCCTGGTGATGATTGTTGACGGCATTATCACGCTGAGCACGCTCATCGCCTTTGGCGACATTCGCCTGCCCATCTACTCGGTGATCATCATCTTCATCGAGGGCAAGGTTATCGACCTCGTGGTTGACGGCATGAAGAGCTACAAGACCATGTTCATCATCACCGACAACCCCGAGCCCGTGCGCGACTTCATCATCAACGACCTCAAGCGTGGTGGCACCTGCATCACCGGTAGCGGCCTCTACAAGGGCAATGAGCGCAAGATGGTGTATGTTACCCTCGACCGTGCCGACATGATCAAGCTTCGCTCGGTGCTCTACCGCATCGACCCCAAGGCGTTTGTCAACATCATGGAGAGCTCCGAGATCCTGGGACAAGGATTCCGCCGCTTGCCACAAGAGTAACACCTTCAATAGCAGGGTAGCACCACCAGTGGCGAAAAAGAAAGCAAAGCCACCTCGGCATCGCGTCGAGGTGGCTTCTTGTGTTACTATATAAATAATTGCAATCTGAATTGTTCAGAATTAATTGTGGATGTGGACACTTTAGGCTGGTGCCCACATCCGGTAGTGTCTCATCACTTGATGATGGTCTTCACCGAGGTTGTAGTGCCGTCGGTGTAGCGGGTCATGATGATGTTCACGCCCTTGAAAGGACGGTCGCTCACCTGTCCTGCAACGTTCACATACTGGCGCGACTCTACCTGCTTACCGTTCTCCACGATAATGCCTTCGATGCCAGTGGCGTTGTCGATGTAAATCAACAGCTTGGCATACTGAGTCTTGCCCCTTTGTGTAGCGCCCACAATCACTGCTCGGCTGCTGTCGTCAACCTTTCCGTTAACGTTGAGCATGCCGTCGGCGTCGATATTGATGTCGATGCCCTCGCTCTCAATGTCGTGCATGACGGGAGCACCAGCAATAGGAGCTGCCTCACCCAGGTCTTCGAGCGAATAGGTGATTGTAGAGCCGTCCTCCTCGAGGTCGGTGAAGATTTCCTTCAGGTTGAGTGCCCAATTGCCAATCTTGAAGATGCGAATCTCCTCGGCAATGATGTCGCGCTCGCAGTTGAAGTCGTCGAGAGCAAAATAGGCTGCGGTGTTGAGGCCATACTGCCCCTTGTCGCTGCCGTCGATGAGGAAGCGTACCTTGGCAACCTTGCCCAGAGGACGCAGGTCCATCCACTGCCATGTGTCGAGGATGTAGTGGTCGAGTGCTTTCTCGCTGCGGTAGTCGGCGAGATAGAAGTCGGTGCGAGCAGTCTCCTCGCCCTCGGCGTCAAATCCCACTGCTGTGAGCTTGAACCAAGAACCCTGCGAGAATGCGGTGGCAAAGCCGTCGCCATGTGCCATGCCATTGTAGGCATAGGCTGCGTTGCTCACGTAGGCACCCTTGAGCACGTCGCCATCGGCACTGTTGGTGATCTCGATGAACTGTCCCTCGGGGAATGAGATGCAGTAGTTGCTTGAGCCGTTGTGACCCTCGCCCACGGCGCTGTGCCACTGGTCGTTGAGGGTAGCATAGCTGGTGGCAGTCTCGTTGCTGAGCGAGTAGCCATACCAGTAGTTCCAGCTTGGATAAGCGCCGCTGTTGAAGTAGTAAGAGCCGCTGTAGAAGCCGTCTTCAACCGAGGTTGCGGTAGTTGGGTCATAAGCCCAGTGGCTCTCGTCGTCAAGGTAGTTGTCGTCCATCGATGCAGTGACGGCATCGCCCAGCACGCGCACGCCAGTCTTGGCAGTGACGGTCTGGCCGTCGGCACTTGTCACGGTGAGGCGATAACCCCAAGAATACTCAGGTGATGCGCTCAGAGTTGCCTCGTTGCCCACTACCTCGTTCATCTGGTCGGTCCAAGTGTAGGTGTAAGGCTCGTCGCCACCAGCCACAACAGGTGTGATGGTAGCAGTCTCGCCGGCATTGATAGTGGCGGCAACCTTGTCGATGGTAGCGGTGAGAGGCTCGATGTGGCGCAGGGTGGTGAACTCCTGGGTCTCGACCACGTCGCTCTGCTCGTCGAGTGGGCTCACTACCATGAGGTAGGCCTTATAGGTAGTGGCGGGAGTGAGGTCGGTGAGTGCTGTGTTCACCTCGGTGTCGGCAGTGATGTCGACGCCCTCGGTCTCGAGCAGGTCGCTGGCAGTTACGGCCTTAGGTGCTTTGCCCTCGGGCTCGGTAACTTCCTCAACCTTGCAATATAGCTTGCCACCCACGGTCCACTTGCTCTTAACGGTAGCAGTGGTCTCGGTGATGTCGGTAACAGTGGGGTAGCCCTCGGCAATCTCGGGCTTCTCGACTACCACCTCGGCAAACTCATAGGCGCCAATGGTAGGAGCCTGTGCATTGCGCTCGTTGCCCTCGGCATCGGTGGTGATGAAGTCGACGGGAACACCAGCGTTGAGGTTGCCAGCGCTGAGCAGGTGGTTGTCGATGTCGCTCAAGAACTCGGCCTGCTCAACAAAGTTGTCTTGCTTGTTGTCGAGTGCGTTGAGGTCGTCGATAGTTGCTGCATGGTTCTCAAAGAGAGTGCCCGAGGCAGCATACAGGGCGTTGTTGTTCATGATCAACGCCTTGGCATCGTCGGCACTGTTGATGTAGGCAAGTTTGCCGCTTGTGGTGAAGTTCTGCAGCAGGTTGTTCTGCATCTTGATACCAGTGTAGCGGTTGCCACTACCAGCGGTGTAGTAAACGTAGGCGTTGCTACCGCTCACGCGCACGGTGTTGTTGTAGAACGCGATGTTCTTAGAGTCGGCAGTCACTTGGATGCCTGCCACACTACCGCTCGCTGCGTTGGCGATAACGATGCTGTTGTTGTAAACGAGCATTGGCTCATTCTCGCTGCGGCCCTCATTGCCCTGACGCATGTAGATGCCTTGCGAGTAATAGTCGTGAGTGTGGGTTATCACGTTGTTGCGCACCACCAGGTTGCCGGTGTTGCGGTAGATGTCAATCGAGTTGTAGTTACTGGTAGTAGAGGTGCTCTGCTTGATGGTGTTGTTCTCAATGAGAGCGTTCTCCACGTCGGTGATATAGATACCCTTGCTGCGGGCCTCCGAAATGGTGTTGCCGGTGATCACATAGTTGAGCGCGTCGGGCACAGCCACTGGACCAGGGCCAGTAGCACCTATTGCGATGTAGCCACCATAGAATTCGTTGCCGTCGATGGTGAGGTAGTCATTGTTCATGCCACCAGTGTCTTCCAGAGTGCCCACGTTCTCGCTCTTGAACAAGTTCATGCCGCTGTAGCCGCTGGTCACGAGCTCGGCCTTGAGGTAAGAGTCCTTGAGGGTGAAGTGGCGGCTCTGGTTGTAGATGTGCACGGCATAGGGGTAAGACTGGCTCTGAGGCACGAAGCTCATGCTCTCGAAGGTTACCCATGGTGTTGTCTCAACGAATACCATGCCCTTCTTCATCTCGCCATAGGGGGGAGTGCTGTAGGTGCCGCCAGTGATAATCACCTTGCTGCGGTCGCCACTCTTGCTCACGAAGGTAACGGTGTTCTGCTCGCTGGTGCCGCGCACCTTGCTGATGTTTACACACTCGGCATAGGTGCCGTCTTCCACCTCAAAGCGCACAGCGCCTTCCACGCCATTTGCCATGGCAGCGGTAGCGGCGGCAAAGGTTGGGAAGTCGGCCTCATCGCTTGAGCCAATGATATAGGTGCCCTTGATACCAGCTACCACCTCACGCTCGGCAGCGTCGCCGGTAACCTGGATGGTGTTCTCGCCCTGAGTGAGGGTGAGTGCCTGTGCTGCAAGCTTGTTGCCAGTGGCAGCGTCGGCAGTCACGTCATAGGTGAGCCACAGGTAGTAGTCGCCATTGTCGGCAATCTCGAGAGGTGTGTCAAGTGTTATCACGTTCTCGCCCTCGGCAACGGTGGTGAGTGATGCCACTTTATTGGTGTTGTCGAAGTTGGCGGTGTGGCTTGTGAAATATAGGCTGGCAGCTGCGATGTCGCCCATGTTGGTAGTGCCAGCAGTGGTGAACTTCACGCTGTTGATGGTGATGGGCTCCTTGTCGCCGCTCACGTTGACCTTGAGTTGCTGCATTAGCGCGTCGGTCATGCTGCGGTTCACGTTGTCGTTCTCGGGAGTTGCCTCCACAGTCTCGATGGCATATGGAGTCTTCTCGTGAAGTTTCACCTCGATAGCCCATCCGTCGAGGGTGGTAGCTGTGCTGTTGCCCTCGTAGGTGATGAGCATCTTGCCGTCTTCGGCTTTGCTCACGAGATTGGCAGGACCGGTAGTTGTGCTGTAGCCAGTGGTCTTGCCCAAGATGTTCTCTTGGAGAGCTTCGCTGCCACTGTAGACCATCATCTTGCCCGAGCCAATCGAGAAGGTGTCCTTAGTGTCGATTTCGATAGAGCAGTTCTCACGTCCAGGCACGAAGACCACGTTGCCCTTGAGGCCCTTAGAGACCTTGCCGTCGGCACCGCCGTCGTCGTAGAACATGAGAGGATTGGTGACAACAACCACGTTGTCGCCAGGTTCAAGCAGGTAGATGTACTTCACCACGCGCTCGCCCTCGGGGTCACCGTTTTCAACGGTGGTAACCTCGCCAGCGGCATCGGTGATAGAGATGAGCTTGGCGTCGACTTGAGCCTCGGCCTCGGCGTCGGTCTTCACGTCGACGGTTACCCAGAAGTAGTTGGCTGCCTCGGCGAGAGCCTGTTCGCCAGTAATCTCAATCGCGCTTTGTGTGGGATTCTCCACGCTGCCAAATGCTACTGCGCTGGCAAAGTCGTTCTCGCTGTTGTAGAGCACGCTCACCTTGGTCAAGGCATTCTCGCTGCCCTTGAGGTCAAGGTTTATCTTGCTGATGCTCTTGGTGGTGAGGGTGCCTTCGGTCTCGACGTTGAAGTCGATGAGCTGAGCGCCAGTTGCACCGGGAGCGAGTTCGGCAGTGCTGGTTTGGTTAACGGTTACATTCTTAACCGTCATGTCGTGGTTCTGGAATGGCTGCACTGTAGCGGTCCAACCGGTGCCAGCATAGTAGCTGCTAGTGGTCTTGGGGTTGAAGCGAATGGTGAGTGAGCCGTCGGCGCTCTGCGAACGCAGAATTTGTCCAGGACCGGTAGAACTCTGGCTGGCATCCTGCAGGCTCCACAGCAGGTTGGCGCTGTTTACCTCGGTGCCGCTGTAAATCTCAAACACAGCCTTGGTGCCATAGCTTGAGTTGGAGTAGTAAACGTCGAATGCCGAGAAGTTAATTTGTGCCTTGGTGCCTGCCTCGGCAGGAGTGAAGGTGACGATGTAGTCGGCGTCGGCAGTCTCATACTTGCCATTGTAGCCCTTGGTGTCGGTGAAGGTCCAGGGACCGCTGATGATGTGGCTGTGAGAGCCCTGAGTGGCGTGGCACACATTATTAATAGTAATAGTGTTGCTCACTGCTGCTGCAGGTGCCTGGGTGGCCTCGCCCACGAGCACATTGTCGAGCGAGAGGTTGACCTGCTCGTCGTTCTGTGCCTCGTTGTTGATGTCGAGAACTACAGCCACATAGTTGTGCCCCTCAATAAGTTCCTTCTCGCCGGTGATGGCGATGCTTGTGCCGGAGACCTCCACTTCGCCAAATGGATTGGTGGTGGCGAAGGTGTTCTTCTTGCCAAGATAGTAGGCACGGGCCTTGGCGATGTTCTTGGCATCGGCAGTTGTGAGGTTAATGCCCTTGAGACTCAAGGGGTTGGCGGTGTTGTCGGTCTGAACGTCGATGACGAGCATCTGCACGTCGGTGTCGCCAGCCGAGGCGGTGGTGGTCGACGCTGCCTCGCCAGCAACGCCGCTAAGGGTCATGTCGCCTGGCAGGAACTGGCTCACCAGTGCCTCCCATCCGCTCTTGGGATATCCGGCAGTGCTCTTGAGGTAGACGGTCATCGAGCCATCGTCGGCAGTCGATTTCACTATCTCAGGCTCATCAAGCAGGGTAGTGATGAGGTTGTCCTCATTTACCTCGCGGCCGTTGTAGAACTTGAACACGTCGTTGTGGCCAACGGTCGAGGTGTTGAACAGGTCGAGTTTCGAGAAGTCGATCTTGATGGCGTTGCCCTCGGTGGCGGGGACAAAGGTGATTTGTCCCTCAAAGCCCTGGGTGATGTTGCCATCCTTGCCACCGTCGTCATAGAAGTTGTAGGGCACGTCGCCCACGGTGATCATTTGTGGAGTGGTGGAGATATTCACGATAGCAGGTTTTGCCACCTCCACGGGAGTGCCGGCGGTGAATGGGGTCACGCCACTGGGCATGCCAGCGGTGGCAATCTGGGTGATGGCAATAGCGGCCTTGGCGCCTGGAGCGACTTCGCTCAGGAACTCGCCAGCAATCGAGAACTCGTTGGTGCCCTCGCTCAGTGGCTGGTTCAGGGTGAAGGTGTAGCCGTCGCCGTTGGCGGCAACGGTGGCATCCAGGGGTGTAGCGCCCTTGAACGATGGTTGCGAACCTGCATATAGACGCATTTGCAATGGGTCGATGGCATCCTCATTGGTGGTTGCCTTGAAGGTAATGCCATTCACAAGCGGTGACCACAGCAGTGGCGAAATTGATAGCCTCGGTTGCAGTGGTAGAGGCTACCACGTCATCGTAGTTGCTCGAAGCGCCTGTCACGGTCATGTCTTCGAGGGTGATACACTTCACTGTAGCCTTCCAGCCTTCGATGGCCTTGGCATAGCGGTAGAGGTAACCCACCGCGATGATGCCCGAGGCATCGGTTGCGGTGTAGGTTAGATTTTCGTAGGTTCCGTCAAGCTTCTCAAGCACATTGCCGCTGGGCAAGGTGGAAGAAGCTGTGACATCACTTGTGCTGCTGGCATAGGCGAATGAGCTGTATAGCTTTTCCCTCGGCGGGCTTGAACACGGTGAGCGACTGCGAGTTGTTGCTGCTCGACGATGAGATGCCTTGATAACCATTCATGTCGTAGAAGGTTATCACCTCATCGGCAGCAACCTCGATGGTCTGCTTGCCAAATTGCAGCTGATTGACTGTGCGGTCGGCACGTGCGGGCAGTGCCATTGCCGCAATGGCAATCATCAGCACAAAGGTCTTGGTAAGTAAACTTAGTTGCTTCATTGTTAATAAATTATGTTAATAAAAATCGTTATTTCACTCAACTCCCGGGGTGAAACAACGAAACACAATGAAGCCTAAAATAATAATGTGTGCTACCATTACAATGGTATGCAACAATAGCTATAGCTGCCAAGTTGATGCAATAGCACGAAAACCTGCGATGTGTTCCTGCCCTAATTCCACGAGAGCATGAATTTTTTTAACGATAACGAGGCAGGTCTTCTGGCTCATTCCCATCGCTTGCCTTGAGGCCTTCCCGCAAGACTGGGCTTGCAGTGACCGAAATTTCAGGAAAAATCGGCAAGCGACAATAGTGAGGGAAAATACAGCAGCGGGTTCTGCCCAGGATTCTCACCTGTGTTCCCTTTTCAGCCAGCAGTGGAGCGGGTGCTCATGCTGGCCACCACATTATCACGGTGCAAAGGTAGTGATTTTTTGTGGCAGCACCAAATATTAGGGCATAATAATTTTTTACCGCACCGCTGAACACCGCTGATGCGGTGCAATGCTCGACGGGCAGCGTGAAATCTATCAATTCATGGCTTGTGAGATGACTTGCTGCACGATGAATGTGAGGCTCACTGCTGTCATGAAGATGGCTGGGATGAGGGTCACCCAGTAGCATTTCTTGCGCTTGTAGAGGTAGATGGTGATGGTCCACAGGGTGAACACCGAGAGCGTCTGGTTAGACCATCCAAAGTATTGCCACAGCACGTTGAAGCCGTCGGGGTTGGTGAGTTGCCAGATGAGGAGCAGCAGCACGGCGGCAAACATTGGGACGGCAATCATCAGGCGCTTGGCAATGGGCTTTTGGTCAAATTTCAGGAAGTCGGCAATAATGAGCCTGGCGCTGCGCAAGGCAGTGTCGCCACTGGTGATGGGCGCTGCCACCACTCCCAGCATGGCGAGGATGCCACCTGCCACACCCAGCCAACTGCTGCACACTAGCTTGACAACAGCGGGCGCGTTGAAGTACTGGATTAGCGACTTGCCGTCGGTGTTGCCCACCTGGGCGAGGAACTCGTTAACGGCATCCTGAGGAAGCACCTCGCGCCAGCCGCCGCTGTAGAAGAACCACGACGATACGGCAGCCCACACCAGCGCTACCAGTCCCTCGGTAATCATCGAGCCGTAGAACACTGGCCTGCCCAGCTTCTCGCTCTTGAGGCAGCGTGCCATGAGTGGGCTCTGCGTGGCGTGGAAGCCGCTGATGGCTCCGCAGGCAATGGTGATGAACATGGCAGGGAAGAGGGTGTTCTTGGTGAGGTACTCCTTCAATCCCAACAGGTCGGTGCCGTTGTGGCTTTGAGCACTCATCCATGAGTCCATGTTGCCAATGTTCCATATCTCAGGAATCGATGGCATCTTGATGAGCAGGCACACCAGCAGTCCCAGTGCCATGAATATCAGGGCAATGGCAAAGAGTGGATATATCTTGCCAATAATCTTGTCGATGGGCATCAGGGTGGCGATAATGTAATAGATGAAAATCACGATAAACCACATTATCTCGCTGCCACCTATTCCAGCCAAAATAGAGGCTGGACTATAGACAAACACCGCTCCCACCATTAAGAGCAACATCATTGAGAACACCAGCATGATGATGCGCATGGTGCCACCCATGTACTTACCCACCAGCTCGGGCAGGCCCGCGCCGTCGTGCCGCAGCGACATCATGCCGCTCAGGTAGTCGTGCACCGAGCCGGCAAAGATGCATCCCAGCACTATCCACAGGTAACTCGCCGGGCCAAACCACGCGCCCATGATGGCGCCAAAGATGGGTCCCGTGCCGGCAATGTTCAGGAACTGAATCATAAACACCTTCCATGTGGGCATGGCAATGTAGTCCACACCGTCGGGGTGGGCGATGGCTGGAGTCTGGCGGCCGTCGGGGCCAAAGATGCGCTCAATCACGCGACCATATATCAGGTAGCCCAGAACAAGGGCTGCGATGCTAAGTAAGAATGATATCATAAGGTAATAGTTTTTATTTGCTGTGCAAAAGTAGTAAAAAACTTTTTGTCCCGCTATTTATATTTATGTAAAAATGAAAAATAATTGCTGTGAAGCTGTGAAAATAGAAAAATTCTGTTTAATTTTGCGCCACAAATGTAAAACAACCAAGAAAAGATATGAAAGCAAATTTGTTTAACGAAGTAGAGGAGCAGGTTGAGCCCATCGACGAGCACAAGCTTGCTGTAGCCGAGGCAAAGCCCGAGAAGATCGACGCTCCCAAGCCCACCTATTATATAGTAAACTATAAGACTCTTGTCATCCCCACATTGATTGCACTGGCAATTTTTGCGGTTTGGGCAATCGCCACTTGGCTAATCTAACTTGCAGAGAGATAGCGGAATGCGAAGTGCTGCGCAATTTTGATGAAATTTTTTTTAAAAAAAGTGCACAAAAAGCATTGCCAATTCAAAAAAAGTGCTTAACTTTGCAACCGCAAAACAAAAAATGATGGCTCCTTAGCTCAATTGAATAGAGCATCTGACTACGGATCAGAAGGTTGCAGGTTTGAATCCTGCAGGAGTCACAACAGGAGAGCCAAGTGCCACACAGGCAGTTGGTTCTCTTTTTTTTACGCTGTGCCTTCCATTCGCGTTGTCGAGTTGCAAAACAACCCCAAAAACATTAGAGTTTATGTATAAATTGTTGAAGATATTTGCCGTGGTGCTGCTGGCTGTTACTGCTGGCACCTCGAGCGCGCAGTTCTATAGCGACCGCGATCACGACCAGGGCACCGACACCCTGAGGGTGTACAACTCCTGGCAGTCGATATTCTTTGATGGCCCCGACACCGTTGCCGTCAACCCCAATGTGGAGATTTTCTCTCCCTTCAAGTTCAAGTTCAAGCCCACCGAGAAAAGCAACAAGCAGCTCAAAAACATGATCCAAAAGCAGAGCCTCGCGCTCTCGCTGGGCGACTCGGTATGGTTTATCAACAGCCGTTATCTGCGCGACTCGCTCAACGGCCCCTATAACAAAATCTTTGAGGAATATGTGCCGCTTTACTTCAACGAGAAGATTGCCTTTGTGCAGTTCCTCGTCACCGAGATAAGCTATCTGCCTTACGAGATTGACACCTTCGAGGGCTTGACGGCTGGCGTGGGACGCGGGTCAATGTTTAATGTGGGTGACTATGGTTATGTTGATGTCCCTCATTTTGTCCTCGACCTCGACAACAAGGAAGTGTTCCTCGTCGACCGCAACTACCTGATGTTCCTGCTCGAGCGGTATCCCGACATGAAGCACCGTTACGAGATGATGCAGGACCAGAACGAGTTTTACATGATTAACCAGTTCTTCTGGGACTACGTGGAGCGCCTCTCGCAAGACCCCTATGCGCCAGTGCTCGGCGTGATAGGCGAATAGTTGTTACAATACAAACAAAGCGGGCTGCACAATATATATAATGTGTAGCCCGCTTTGTAATGGCATGGGTTAAAGTCCGCACAAGCCTTCAAGCACCACTTTCTTGCCGTTGAGAGTTCCGCGCAGCTGGTTGCCTCCGCGGTACATCTTGCCGATGAAAACGACCTTGCCCTCTTCGTCATAGGCGGTGATGAGGCCGGTCTTCTCGTCGACGGTGCCCTGGTATTCGTTCGACTCGCTGTAGTCGGCCTTGCCCACTGTGACTGTTGACCGCTCGTCGGGCATGTTGTTGACCATCATGTAGATGTCGCCATTGGAGAAATTGTAGGTACCCGAGATGTGAGTCCACACCTGCTCGGTAGCAGCACGGCGGCGACCTTTCTTCTTCTTTGACTTAGCGTCGACACTCGCTGGCACACTAGCCACCAGCAATGCAATAATGATTAGAAATAACGATTTTTTCATAATAGATAAAAATTAGTGGAATAGTGGACTAGTTGAATAGTGGAGTAGTAGAGTAGTGGAATAGTTAAGAAGTTGAGCACTTAACACTTAACACTTAACATTTTACACTTAAATCTTTACTCTTAACCCTTAAAACTTAACACTTAACCCTTAAAACTTAACACTTAACCCTTAAAAGAGGTTCCTATTCTTTCTCGAGATAGGTGTATCCATAGAGTCCTGAGCGGTAGTTGCGCACGAACTCGTTGCCTTCCTCGGCGGTGATCTTCTTGGTGCGGATCGACTCTGCCACCCACGACTCCACGTTGCGCACCAGCTCCTTGGGGCTGAACTGTGCGTAGTCGAGCACCTCGGCAACGGTCTCGCCGTCAATCACTTGGTCAATCTCGTAGTGGTCTTTGTAGACGTCGATGTGCACGGCATTAGTGTCGCCAAAGAGGTTGTGCAGGTCGCCCAGGATCTCCTGATAGGCTCCCACGAGGAACACTCCCAGGTAGTAGTGCTCTCCGTCCTTGAGGGCATGCACTGGCAGGTAGTGCGAGAATCCCTGGTTGGAGATGAAGTTGCCTATCTTGCCGTCGCTGTCGCAGGTGATGTCCTGGATGGTGGCAAAGCGGTCGGGGCGCTCGTTGAGTCGTCCCAGCGGCACCACGGGGAACACCTGGTCGATTGCCCACGAGTCGGGCAGCGACTGGAACAGCGAGAAGTTGCAGAAGTATTTCTCGGGCAGCATCTTTGCCACCGAGCGCAGTTCCTGAGGGGCGTGCTTCATGTCGCTCACGAGCATGTTCACCTCGCGCGCCACGCTCCAGAAGAGTTTCTCCACCATAGCGCGGGTGCGCAGGTCGAGTAGTCCCAGGCTGAAGAGGTCGAGCGCCTCTTCCCTTATCTGCAGCGCGTCGTGCCAGTCCTCGAGCAGTCGCGCCATGTTGATCTTGTCGTAGATTTCATACAGGTCCTTCACCAGCTCGTTCTCGTCTTCGCGCAGGTGGTCCTTGTCGTCGTCCCACTGTGGCAGGCAAGCTGTCTCCAGCACCTCGAGCACAAGCACCGAGTGGTGGGCAGTGAGGCTGCGGCCGCTCTCAGTGATGATGTTGGGGTGCTTGATGCCGTTCTTGTTGCAAGCGTCCACCAGTTGATAGACCGAGTCGTTGACATACTCCTGGATGGAGTAGTTCATGCTGTTCTCGCTGGCGCTGTTGCGGGTGCCGTCGTAGTCCACTCCCAGGCCGCCGCCAATGTCGATGAAGTCGATGTCGAAGCCCAGCTTGGTGAGTTGCACATAGAACTGGCAAGCCTCGCGCAGCGCGTTCTTGATGCGGCGAATCTTGGTCACCTGGCTGCCTATGTGGAAATGGATGAGCTTGAGGCAGTCGGCCATCTTGTGGCTGGTGAGGAAGTCCATGGCGGTTTGCAGCTCGCTGGTGTTGAGACCAAACTTGCTGCGGTCGCCGCCGCTCTCCTCCCACTTGCCGCTGCCGCTGCTCGATAGCTTGATGCGAATGCCCAGGTTGGGGCGCACGTTCAGCCTCTTGGCGACGCAGGTGATGAGCTTGAGCTCGTTGAGTTTCTCCACCACGAGGAAGATGCGGCGTCCCATCTTCTGCGCCAGCAGTGCGAGCTCGATGTAGTTCTCGTCCTTGTAGCCGTTGCAAATTATGAGCGAGTTCTCATTGATCTTGCCCATGTTCATTGCCAGCACGGCGTGTAGCTCAGGTTTGGAGCCAGCTTCCAGCCCAATGTTGAACTTCTTGCCGTGGCTCACAATCTCTTCCACCACGGGCTGCATCTGGTTCACCTTGATGGGGTAGATGATGAAGTTCTTGGCCTGGTAGTCATATTCCTTGGCAGCCTTCTTGAAGCAGCTCGATATTTTCTCGATGCGGTTGTCGAGGATGTCGGGAAAGCGCAGCAGCACAGGTGCTGTGATATTGCGCTGTCGCAACTCGTCCATCACTTCCACCAGGTCTACGCCGGTGTAGGTTTGCTTGGGGGTCACTGTCATGTGTCCCTTGTCGTTGATTGAGAAGTACTTCAGTCCCCAACCGTTGATGTTGTAAAGTTCGGCGCTGTCATCAAGACGCCATTTGTTGATGCTGCTCATTGTGTGGAGTGCTAATTGAGTGGGTTAAACATGAAATGAGGTGGCATGCAGTTCTCGAGCAATCGAGCAATCGAGCAGTCGAGCGATCGAGCTCTCGAGAATTATGCATTGTGCATTAAGCATTATGCATTGAGCATTATCCCTTGAGTGCTGCGAGGGTTTCTTGCAGTGTGGCGATCTTGCTCTGGGCGTCGGCTTGCTTCTTGCGCTCGGCGGCTACCACGGCCTCGGGGGCGTTGGCCACGAAGCGCTCGTTGCTTAGCTTCTTCTCCACGCTTGCCAGGAAGCCCTGCGTGTATTGCAGCTCCTTCTCAAGCTTTTCAATCTCTTCGGCAACGTTGATGTTGTCGTGCAGTGGCACGGCAAACTCGGTTGTTCCCACCAGGAACGATGCTGCTGTGGGATCCTTGCTCTCTACCACCTCGATGGCGTCGAGGCCGGCGAGCTTGAGGATGATGGACTGGAGGGCGTTGTTCCACTCCTTGCTGGCCACTTGCAGCTGGAGCATGTTCTTGTTGGGGATATTCTTGCTGGCGCGCACGTTGCGCACGGCGGTGACAATCTCGTGAGCCTCGGCCATAGCCTTGATTACTGCCTCGTCCACTGGCTGTGGCTCGGGAATGAGGGCATACATGATGCTCTCGCCGGGCTTGCGCTCGCTGATGTGCTGCCACAGCTCCTCGCTGATGAATGGCATGAACGGGTGGATGAGGCGCAGCAGGATGTCGAAGAAGTGGAGGGTGGCATCGAGTGTTGCTGTGTCGATGGGCTGCTGGTAGGCGGGCTTGACAATCTCAAGGTAGAGTGCCGAGAAGTCTTCCCAGAACAGGCGGTACACAGCCATCAGGGCGTCGCTGATGCGGAACTTGGTGTACAGGTCCTTTACCTCGGCGAGGGTGCTGTTGAGCTGTGCCTGGAACCACTCGATGGCGAGGCGGCTGTGCTCGGGCTGCTCTATGCTGGCTGCCTCCCATCCCTTGACGAGACGGAACGCGTTCCAAATCTTGTTGTTGAAGTTGCGGCCTTGCTCGCACAGGGCTTCGTCGAAGAGGATGTCGTTGCCGGCAGGGGCGCTGAGCATCATGCCCATGCGCACGCCGTCGGCACCAAACTTGTCCATGAGCTCGATGGGGTCGGGGCTGTTGCCCAGCGACTTCGACATCTTGCGGCCCAGCTTGTCGCGCACGATACCGGTGAAGTAAACGTTGCGGAATGGCATGTCGCCGGTGTACTCATAGCCTGCCATGATCATGCGTGTCACCCAGAAGAAGATGATGTCGGGGGCTGTCACAAGGTCGCTGGTGGGGTAGTAGTACTTGATCTCCTCGTTGCCGGGGTTGCGAATGCCGTCGAAGAGCGAGATGGGCCACAGCCATGAGCTGAACCAGGTGTCGAGGGCGTCCTCGTCCTGGCGCAGGTCGTCGATGGTGATGTTCTCGTAGCCAGGCATCTTGTGGGCTTTCTCGAGCGCCTCTTCCCTGGTGAGGGCAACCACAAACTTCTCTTCCTCTCCGCTGGTGGGCAGGAAGTAGGCAGGGATGCGGTGTCCCCACCACAACTGGCGGCTGATGCACCAGTCCTGGATGTTCTCGAGCCAGCTGCGATAGGTGTTCTTGTACTTGGGAGGGAAGAACTTGATGTCGTCGTTCATCACGGGTGGCAGAGCCAGGTCGGCAAAGTGCTTCATGTTGATGAACCACTGCATGCACAGGCGTGGCTCTACGGCGGTGTCGCTGTTGCGCTCGCTGTAGCCCACCTTGTTGTCATAGTCCTCTACCTTCTCCATCAAGTCGGCGTTCTTGAGGTCGACAACGATTACCTTGCGCACCTCCTCACGAGTCATGCCCACGTAGAGTGGCGACTGCTCGCTGATGGTGGCGTCGGCGTTGAAGATGTCGATGGTCTCAAGGTTATGGGTCTTGCCCAGCATGTAGTCGTTAACGTCGTGGGCGGGGGTCACCTTGAGGCAACCGGTACCAAACTCGATGTCGACATAGCGGTCCTCGATAACGGGTATCACGCGGTTTACCAGTGGAACTATCACCTTCTTGCCGCGCAGCCACTGGTTCTTGGGGTCCTTGGGGTTGATGCACATGGCGGTGTCGCCCATGATGGTCTCGGGGCGGGTGGTGGCAACCACTGCGTAGCGGCGGCCCTGAGCGTCGCGGTGAACCACTTCGCCCTCGGCGCCTGTCTCGCCGCTCATGTCATCGTCGGCAACATAATACTTGAGGTAGTAGAGTTTGCTCTTCTCCTCGCGGTAGATAACCTCCTCGTTGCTGAGAGCAGTCTGAGCCTTGGGGTCCCAGTTCACCATGCGCAGGCCACGGTAGATAAGGCCCTTGTCGTAGAGGTCGACGAAGACGCGGAGCACGCTCTCGCTGCGTGTCTCGTCCATGGTGAAGGCGGTGCGGCTCCAGTCGCACGAGGCGCCCAGCTTGCGCAGCTGCTGCAAGATGATGCCGCCGTGCTCGTGGGTCCACTCCCAGGCGTGCTTGAGAAACTCCTCGCGGCTCAGGTCGGTCTTCTTGATGCCTTGCTCGGCGAGGCGTTTCACCACTTTGGCCTCGGTAGCGATGCTCGCGTGGTCGGTGCCGGGCACCCACAGGGCGTTCTTGCCCTCCTGGCGCGCGCGGCGCATGAGGATGTCCTGGATGGTGTTGTTGAGCATGTGGCCCATGTGAAGCACACCGGTGACGTTGGGTGGTGGTATCACGATTGTGTAGGGTTCACGCTCATCGGGCACCGACTTAAACAAGTCGTTGTCAATCCAGTACTTATACCATTTTTCCTCGACCGCTTTAGGGTCGTACTTAGTTGCCAAAGTGTTCATATTATATATTAATAATGTAGATTAAGATTTTATTTCAAACTGCAAAGATACTCAAAGCCGAGTGAAATGCAAAATCAATGGCGAAGTTTTTGAGATTTTCTGTGTTTCGGGCGATAAAAAAATGAAAACGGCACAACTATGGCTTTTGCGAGTTGGCCGAGGCCAAAGCGTCCCCGAGGGGGGCGAAATGGTGCAACCCCACGGCGCGTACCCCGAAGGGGTGCGTGGCGTGGGGTATCGTGAGTTTTTCCCTTATTCCGAGCCTCGGTAGAGGGTCAACAACATCCGCTCATTCTGTGCTGTGCCTGGGGCCCAGGCTATGGTCAGCCTTTGGTCAGGCGTCTTTAATCTTTGAAATCTGCTCGTGGATCTTGGTGGTGAACTTGAGCGGAGTGCTGATGTACTTGTAGCGGTTGGTCACCTCGCCGGTGGTCACCACCACAGTGCCGTAGTCAAAGATGCGCCCCATGATCGACTGGTCGACCTGCACACCCTCGCATTTCTTGAGCAGCAGCTCGTGAGAGTTGCGGTTGATGATGCCGCGCTTGAAGATGAGGCGGTCGGTAGTGACAACATACTGCCTGCCGCCATAAATCGACACGCCCCAGCAAAAGGCAATCAACAGCAGCGCGCAGCAGATGCAGGCATTAATCCATGCCTCAAGAGGCAGCAGGAACGCGGCAAGCGACACTATGCCCAGAATAATGGGCCAGGTGTAGATGATCCAATGCTGCTTTGCCTCGTAGGCGACTTTCTCGCCAGCCATCAAATGCTTCTGAATATATCCCATAACGAAATAGTTTAAGTTGGTGTTTTTTCGCTTTCTTGTCGCAAAGTTACAACAAAGCAACCAATAATGCAACAAAATCATTAGTTGACTCACCTTTATTATTAATGTACCCACCTTTTCGTCTTTCTTGATGTGTTGCTATGCGAGTAACAATCAGAAAGCCATAAAAGTTAAAATATGCTAAAAACATAATTTTTTAGTGAATTTGTTTACTAAATTACCATTATTTTTTGTAATTTTGCAGCGTAATACTGCTTATCAGCCCAACTATATCGTTCACTACTATGGTCGTGTGAAATCGCTCGAAGAGCCTACAAGTGGTGATGTAAACACTCTGAGTGTTACTCCTCGCGCTCAAGATGACCAGGCTAAAGTTTATTACGTGAGCGAGTTTAAGTATCACCCCGCGATTAACGACATCCCCACTGGCATCAACGGCGTTATGCAGTCGGTTCAGGTGGAGAGTGTTGAGTACATCGACGTGATGGGCCGCGTTAGCAGTCGTCCGTTCAAGGGCTTGAACATTGTGGTCACTCGCTATACCGACGGAACCATAATCACCACCAAGCAGGTGAAGAATTAAGTAATATTTTCTCAGAATAAATTTTAGTTCGGCTGGTTGTGGACTGTGAAGTCCGCAACCAGTTTCTTTGTGCCACCATGTCAAGACTGAAAAATGAGCAAATCTTAAATTCCAATCAAAAAAAATCGGACAAAAGGGACGGTTCTTTTTGTCCGATTTTTTGAGGCAGTCATACTCCCCCCACCCCCCTCTATCTTAGAGGGGGAGTTTTCCTTCGGACAAAAGGGACGGTTCTTTTTGTCCGAAATTTAGGGGTTGTTTAGGTTTTGTTTTATGACCTAATTGGGTTATAAAACTCAAAAAATGGTTATGATTCGAAATGGAGGTTAAAGAGATGCAAGTATTGTGATGGGTTGGTTTAAAATGTGTATTTTTGCGCTGCAAACAATACTAAGCCTGTTTAAAAGAAGACAATAATAGACAATAAATGAAGAAATATCGTAACTTAAACAAGGAAGAGATATCAATCCTGGAGATGAATGGCTGCCAAGCTCAGGACTGGCAGGATGTGATGGTTGCCCGTGGCTTCGACCCTAATTGCCTGCATCGTGTCACTTTCTATGGCACGGCTCGGCTGGGCGGCTGCTGCGGCAGCATCGAGGTGAGCGAGGGTTTTGTGAAGCGCTGTGGCATCAACAACGCCACACTGCGCAACGTGACGGTTGGCGACAACTGCCTGATAGAGAACATTGGCAATTACATGAATAATGTGATAGTGGGCGACCAGTGCCACATCTCTAACGTGTGCACCATCGAGACTCGCCCCGACGCCAACTATGGCCAGGGCATCCTGATCTCGGTGCTCAACGAGGTGGGCAAGGGCAACCTGCTCATCTTTGACGGGCTCAACAGCCAGCTTGCCGCTCTCATGGTGAAGCAGTTTGGCAACAAGGCGTTTAATGAGGCGTTGAGGGCTCTTGTGGAGAAGTCCATCGCCGAGTCGCGCCCCGAGTGCAGCACCATAGGCAACAACGTGAAAATCATCAACACCAACGAGATTACCAATGCCGTGATAGGCGACGGCTGCCACATGAGTGGTGCTTCGCGACTGAGTAACTGCACCATCAGCAGCACTGTCGAGAATCCCATAACGATAGGCACTGGCGTGATTTGCGAGAACTCGATAATTAGCGGTGGCTCTAAGATTATCAACAGCGTGAAGATAGTAGACTGCATGGTGGGCGAGGCGTGCGAGCTGAGCAACGGTTTCACGGCGGCAAGCAGCGTGTTCTTTGCCAACAGCTACATGTCGAACGGCGAGGCGTGCGCCGCCTTCTGTGGTCCGTTCACGGTGAGTCACCACAAGAGTTCGCTGCTCATTGGCGGCCAGTTCTCGTTCTACAACGCCGGCTCGGCGACCAACTTCAGCAACCATGCCTACAAGATGGGTCCTATGCACTATGGCATCCTGGAGCGTGGCACCAAGACTGCCAGTGGCGCCTACCTGCTGATGCCTGCCAACATAGGCACCTTCAGCGTGCTCTTTGGCAAGCTGATGTATCACCCCGACACGCGCGACCTGCCGTTCTCCTATCTCATTGCCTACAGCGACACGATGTATCTGGTGCCCGGGCGCAACTTTGCCACGGTGGGACTGTATCGCGACATCCGCAAGTGGCCCAAGCGCGACAAGCGCCGCGTTGCCGACCGCAAGAGCATTGTCAACTTCGACTGGCTCAGCCCGTTCTCGATTAGCGAGGTACTCAGGGGCAAGAAAATCCTGGAGAACCTGCGTGAGGCAAGTGGCGACAATGTGAGCACCTACAACTACCATGAGTATGTGATCAAGGCGCCGCTGCTGCGCAAGGGCATTCGTTTCTACGACCTGGCGCTGCGCATCTACATGGGTGCTGTGCTCAAGCGCCACCGTCCTGTGGTGCCATCGTCAAGCACTGGCGAGGGCAACTGGGTGGACCTGTCGGGGATGCTGCTCCCCGAGAGCGAGGAGCAACGCCTGATTGCCGATATCATCGACGGCAAACTGTCGTCGATAGAGAGCGTGCTCGAGCGTTTTGTCACAATCCACAACAACTACAACGAGTATCGCTGGTCGTGGACCTATCGCATGATTCTCGACTATTACCACATCGACAACCTCGACGCCGAGACGGTGGAGCGCATCCATGCCGACTATGTGGCAGCGCGACGCGAGTGGATCTCGCTCATCCGCAAGGATGCCGAGAAGGAATTTGACCTGGGCGACGTGGAACGCGACGTGCTCGACGACTTCGTGACACAGCTAGAAGGTGAAGTCGACTTTGAGAATAATAAACTCTATATGTGATTTTAAAAGTACAAAGTCCTTAGTCCTTCGTCCTTTGTACTTTATTCTTTGTCCTTTTTCTGTAGTGCTTCTTCGTCTTCTTCGGTCCAGAGGGGGTTCTCGTCGTCCCAGTCGTCGAAGCCGAAGAATGCCTCGTCGGCAAACTCTTTCATCTCTCGGCCTTCTTTCTTGGTGGGTCGTCCCATTCCCTTTTGGCGGCGGACGAAGCCTCCGATGCGTGCCATCTCCAGCAGGCGGTACTGGTCGTCGGGGGTGATGTTTTTCAGGTAGTTGGGCACGAGTTTGGCACCCACGCGGTTGTTTAGCAACCCCACGACCTCAAAGGTGAACGTGATGGGCGGCTTGCGCACCTGTATCACGTCGCCCACCTTGATGTTGTGCGACGGCTTAACGTTCATGCCCTTGATGGTCACGCGTCCCAGCTTGCACTGGTCGGTAGCCAGCGAGCGGGTCTTGAAAGCTCTTTCAGCATCAATGGGCTGCGCCTCACCAATGCCAAAACAAGTTTTGCCGCTGGCTTCGGCTTGCACCATTGGTCTATCTTAGAGGGGGAGTTGTGGTCACTTAACACTTGACATTTGTCACTTAACATTTGACATTTGTCACTTAACACTTGACATTTGTCACTTAACACTTAACACTTAACTCTTACCCCTTAACCCTTAACCCTTAACTCTTAACTCTTAACCCTTAACCCTTAACCCTTATTGCTTATCACTTATTATTATAGTGTGTCATGGCGAAGCTCAGGCCGCTCAGGCAGAAGGCCTTGATGGCGTCGACGGCTTTGCCGGTGCGCTCGGGGAGCAGTTGGCGCTCCTCGGGGGTGAGGGGTCCAAGCACATAGTCCACTTGTGCTCCCTCGGGGAAGTCGTGGCCTATGCCAAATCGCAGGCGCGCATAGTTTTGCGAGCCCACCATGGAGTTGATGTTCTTCAGTCCGTTGTGGCCTCCGTCGGCACCCTTGCCGCGCATCCTGATGGTGCCAAAGGGCAGCGCCAGGTCGTCGACGATCACCAGCAGGTGGTCGAGGTCGATTTTCTCTTTCTGCATCCAGTAGCGCACTGCCTCGCCGCTACGGTTCATGTAGGTCGACGGCTTCAAGAGCACCAGTTGCTGGTTCTTGAGGCGCATCTGTGCCACAGCCCCATAACGTTGCGAGGCAAAAACAACATTGGACGCCTCGGCAAAGGCATCCAATATTGTAAAACCTATGTTGTGACGGGTGTCTTGATACTCAGCACCAATGTTACCCAGTCCAACAATCAAGAACTTCATCGTCGCAGAATTGTCGTCTTGTGGTTGGTCGCTACTAGAGTTACTTGAGAAAATGCGCTTGAGAAAATTACTCAGCAGCTGCAGCATTCTCTTCACCCTCCTCGGTCTCGGCAGTAGCAGCTGCAGCGGCACGTGTGGCACGAACACCAGTGATCACGAGATCCTTAGCGTTGGCAAGTTCAAACTTGTCGAACTTCAAGTCACCCACCTTGATGGCGTGACCAATAGCGATGTTGTCGACGTTAACAACGATGCGCTCGGGGATGTCGGTGTAGATACCTTTAACCTTCACCTTCTTCATGCTCAAGAAGAGCTTACCACCAGCCTTAACACCAGCAGCGTGACCTTCGATCTTCACGGGCACGGGAACAACAACAGGCTTCTCGTTAGTCACCTCAAGGAAGTCGAGGTGCAGGATGCTGTCGTTTACTGGGTGCCACTGGATGTCCTTGAGGACAGCCATCTTCTCAACACCGTTGAGGTTCAGAGCTACAACATACACGTCGGGGGTGTAGATGAGCTTGCGCACGTCGCTGAAGTTTACTGTGAAGTCGGTAGTGATCACGGCCTTGCCGTCGCGACCAATCTCAACAACCTTCTCGCCCTGTGCGAGAGTGCCGTCATACTTTCCGTCCTTCAACTCTACTACCTTGCCACCGTTGAGCACGCAAGGAATCTTTTGGCTGGCGCGGAGCGCCTTAGCAGCCTTCTTGCCAAGGTCAGTTCTTGGCTCTGCATTTAATTGAAATGTCTTCATTTTTAAATAGTTGTGTTACTAAAAATTAAGTTGTTTAGCTTAATTTCCCATCACACGGGAGCTTAAAGCGGGGCAAAGGTACAACATTTTTTCCAATCACGCAAATTTTTCTCACATTGGCGAGCGATTAATTCTCTTTGGTTTACTGAATTAAGCCTCACAGCAAGGCTGGCGACAATGGTTAATGAAAAAATTTGGTTTTAATGATAAGAATCATTATATTTGTAGCGCTAAAAAAATCTATTGTGGTTAAAACACTCTATTTTCAGCCTCACCAATGCCAAAACAAGTTTTGCCGCTGGCTTCGGCTTGCACCATTGGTCTATCTTAGAGGGGGAGTTGGCTAAGAAACAGAGTTTTGCAACACCCGCCCAGCATCTTCGATGCTTCTTGCTAATTGTTTAGACAATTATTATACTCTAGAAAAATGAAAAATAATGATATTATGAAAAATATATTACTGTTGCTGGCAATGATGTGCCTGGTGGGCTGCGGTGGTGCGAAATGGGCTGCCGAGGGCAGTGACGACAAATTGCCTGTCACCAACTTTGCCCAGACCATCGAGGGCAAGGAGACTGGCGTGCTCATCAACTCGACGGGCATGCCAGGCGAGTCGCCTGCGATTCTGATTCGTGGCATCAGTTCGCTCAACGCGAGCACCGACCCCTTGATTATCCTCGATGGCATGACCTACAATGGCCCTCTCAACATGATTAACCCCAGCGACATTGAGTCGGTGAAAGTGCTCAAGAACCCGTCGGAGACGTCGATCTACGGCATCAGGGGCGGCAATGGGGTAGTGGTGATAACCACCAAGAAAGGCGGCCCCAAGAAGAGGTGAGCCAGGACCAGGCTGAACTGCATCATTACGAAAAAAGAAGATGCAAGTGCTGCGTAATTCAGTTTTTTGTAACCATACGTGCAAAAAACTAAGAACGCCCATCTGGGCGCATTCCTGTTTTAAAGTGGGGATGGAACCTTTATTTTGATGTCGCTTTTTTGAAAAAAAACGACACGCTTGGTTTTTCACTCATTTTTCATTACCTTTGCAATTCAAAGAGAGAAAATGACGTTGAAACTATGAAATTCAGTGACGTAATAGGCAATGAGCGCGCGATAGAGCAGATAAGACGCATGGTCGACAGCTGCAACATCCCTCACGCGCTGCTGCTTCACGGCGAGCCAGGAGTGCCCAAACTCGCCCTGGCGCTTGCCACAGCACAATATATCCACTGCACCAACCGCACTGGCGGCGACTCTTGCGGCATGTGCCCGTCGTGCCTCCAGCACCAGTCCCTTAACCATGCCGACACGTTCTATTCCTATCCCATCACCAAGAAGGGCGAGAAACCCGTGAGCGAGGACTTCGACGCTGAGTGGAAGAAGTTTCTTGCTCAGGATGTGATAGCCGAGGACTATGAGCGGTGGCTATCGATAATAGGCAACTCTAACGCCCAGCCATTGATTTATGCCAGCGAGAGCGACAACATTGTGCGAAAGATGAGCCTGAGCGCCTACACCTCGAAATACAAGGTGCTGGTGATGTGGCAGGCCGACAAGATGCACCCTGCTTGCGCCAACAAGCTGCTCAAGCTCATCGAGGAACCCGACCACGACAGCATCTTCCTGCTCACGACCGACAACGTGAAGGACATCTTGCCCACCATATACTCTCGCACGCAGCGCATAGAGCTGCGCAAGCCCTCTACGCAGCAAATCGCCGAGCACCTTGCCCGCACTCAAGGCATGGACATGACCGAGGCGATTGCCCTCGTGGCGCCTGCCGACGGCAATGTGGTGCAGGCGTTGCGCAACCTTGACCACGGCAGCGAGACCCACGATTTCCACAACGATTTCGTCAAACTCATGCGCCTGGCCTACATGCGCGACATCGCGGGCCTGAAGGTGTGGAGCGAAGATATTGCCGACTATAAGCGCGAGAAGTCGCAACGCTTCCTGGCCTATGCCGCCCGCATGGTGCGCGAGAACTATATCTACAACCTGCACATGCCACAGCTCAACTACGAGACCGTGGAGGAGGCACAGTTCAGCAAGAACTTCGCGCGGTTTATCAACGAGGGCAACGTGGAGCGCATGCTCAAGCTCTTCAACGACGCCGCCCGCGACATACGCGGCAACGCCAACGCTAAAATCGTCCTTTTTGACGTGGCAATAAAGGTGACGATACTTATAAAGAAGTGAAAGGGACAAAGGACGAAGTACAAAGTTCTCATCCTCGACTGCTCGATTGCTCGACTGTTCGACTGCTCGATTTCCGATCCCCGATCCCCGATCCCCCATCCCCCATCCCCGACCCTCGATCCCCCTAATAAAACTAAAAATATGTATACACCATTTCTACGGCAGATAGCTCAGTATTTTCAAGATAAAGGCGATGTTCATGACTATTGCTTTGTGCTGCCTAACCATCGCAGCTGCACGTTCCTGGAGCGTGAGCTCGACAACACCAGCAGCGGGGTGTTCCTGATGCCCGAGATTATGACAATCAGCGACTTCATGGGACAGCTCACACGCGACATCGTGGTCAATCCCGTTGACGCGCTCTTCACCCTCTATAAGTGCTACACCAGCTTGACAGGCGAGCAGGATTATGCCTTCGACAAGTTTGTCTTCTGGGGCAATGTGGTGCTCAACGACTTCAACGATGTGGACATGAACTATGTTGATGCCAAGGACTTGTTCAACAATGTGCGTGCCGACCATGAGTTGATGGCAAACGTCATGGGACCCGACTTGCGCGAACTCCTGTCGCACTACTTCAAGCTTAACCCTTCGCCCTTCAGTCCGGAGGACGAAGAGAGGTTCTGGCTTAACTACGAGACGAGCGGCGGCGACGGTGATGACGTGAGAATGCGCTACCTGAAGCTGTGGCAAAGCCTGCTGCCGCTCTACGAGAGTTATAATGCCGAACTCAAGGCGCAGGGCCTGTCGTCGCTGGGACAGATGTATCGCCACGCTGTGGATGTGGTGAAAGACGGTAAGGACTTGGGTCACAAGTGCTATGTCTTCGTGGGCTTTAATATGCTCACTAATTGTGAGATGGCGATTTTCAAGCGCCTTGCCAACCGCCAGAAGGCGCTCTTCTTCTGGGACACAGCGTCGCCAGCCCTTGCCCAGGACAATGCTGCCAATGTGGGAGGAAAATATGTGAATTTCTTCAAGCGCGAGTTTCCCGAGCCTGTCGACTTCTACAGTGAGCCCATTAGCGGCTTCCCAGCCGTGGAGGTGGTGGGAGTGCCGTCTAATGTGGGTCAGGTGAAGTGTGTGTCGTCGTTAATCGACCGCCTGATAGAGGAGAAAAAGATCACCAATACCCTCGATGCCATCAACACCGCCATCGTCTTGCCCGACGAGGGACTCTTTGTGCCACTGCTCAACTCAATGAACCCCAATGTGCCCAATGTCAATGTTACAATGGGATATCCGCTGCGCAGCAGCGACATGGCGTCGCTCATGCGAGTGGTGGCAAAGATGCATCGCCAGGCTCGCCGTGAAGCCGGCCGCGAGTGGTACTACTATCGCAACGATGTGAAAGTGCTGCTTTCTCACCCCATCATCAAGTCGTGCTTTGGCATTGAGTCGCTGAAAGTCATTCAGCAGATTGATGCCGAAAACCTCTTTGCCGTTCCGCAGTCGATGTTTGAGAACCTGCCTTTTGCCACATTGTTCAAGACCGTTGAGAACCAAAGCGATAGCGCCAGTGTGATAGAGTTCCTGCAGCAGCTCAAGGCGTTCTGCGAGAAAGTGCTCAGTCTGCTGGCAATCCCTGAGGAGGATGCCACCAGCGACACTGGCGACGATGAGAACACGACTGCGCGCCTCGTCACCCTCCAGGAAGCCTTTGTGGCACAATATATCGAGGTGCTCGACCAGCTCATCGATGCCCTTGGCCGCTTCCAGGTGCCACAGTGCGAGGCCACGATCTTCTTCCTTGTCGACCGCCTGGCGGGAGTGTTCTCGGTGCCTTTCAAGGGCGAGCCACTCATGGGCCTGCAGGTGATGGGAATGCTTGAGACCCGATGTCTCGACTTCGACAATGTGATAATACTCTCGGCCAACGAGCGCGTGCTGCCTCGCAAGTACCGCAGCAGCTCGTTCATCACCGACTTCCTCAGGCACGACAGGGGCATGCCCACCATCGACGATCAGGAATCGATGTGGTCCTATCACTTCTACCGCCTCATTGGCCGCGCCAGCAATCTCTATATGTTCTACGACACGAGCACCCAGTCGATGGGTTCGAGCGAGGTGTCACGGTTTGTCAATCAGCTCAAGATGGTGTATGGCTGCAGTGTCAAGGAGGTAAACCTTGACTTCACCCAGCCAGTCACGAGCGATGTGAAAATCAGTGTCCCCAAGCAGGGACACGTGAGCGATGTGCTTGACGAGTTCAAGCAGGAGAATGGGCGCAAACGCCTCTCGGCAAGCACCATCAACGACTATATCAATTGCCCGCTGGCATTCTTCATGGGCTCCATCGAGGGCCTGAAGGCTGGCGATGAAGAAGAGGACTTCATGGACCGCCGCGAGTTTGGAACCATAGTCCACGACACCCTGCAGCAGCTTTACTACCCCGACAACCCCGACGGCACGCCGCGCGAGGGAGAGTACAAGGTCACTTGCGACATGATAAAGGAATTCAAGCGCCAGGCTCATCTCGACGCTGTGCTATGCAGGATGGTGAACAAGAGCTACACCCGCAAGAAGAATCTCAACGAGCCACTCACCGGCGAAGCCTCGATTGTGAGTGCCGCCATCAGGAAATTTGTAATAGCAGCACTGGACTATGACATTAACCTCTTGGGTGATAACGGTTACTTCACTGTGCTGGAGTGCGAGCGCAGGCACAACGACGTGAAGTTGGTCCTGGGCAATCACACGGTTTATTTCAATTATACTGCCGACCGCATCGACCGCATCGATGGCATCGACGGCAAGGGTCCCTTGCGCATGGTTGACTACAAGACAGGAAGCGATAAAACTCAGTTTGCCAGCCTCGACGACCTCTTTGTGCTCTCTAAGGAGCGGCGCAAGGCCATCTTGCAGTTAATGCTCTATTGCAATGCCTATGCGCAGGAAAAAGGTTATGACGGTGAAATAAAGCCCATGATTTATGCCTTGCGCGACATGCGCAATAAGAGTAATGTGGATATTGTGAGGGTTTCTGGCAAGGATAAACAACCGTTAGACAATTATCTTGAAATCAATGACGAGTTCATCGAGCGCATGGAGCATTTGCTCGACAACTTGTTCGACACCAGTCAGCCCTTCACCCAGGCCCCTAAAGCCAAAGACGACCCAGCCTATTGCCGCTCTTGCAAGTTTGCCGACTTCTGCCGCCGATAAGGCTTAATTCCAAGGATCACATGGCTTGGGAGGCACAGTATCTCAACTATATCGACAAACTGGGTTATGAGAACTTCCTCACAGCTATGATGTAATAAGTAACAGTTATGAAAGAGCAAGTTTTACAAGCCATGCGTGAAGCTGGCAAGCCTGTTTCGGCAGGCGACGTGACCAAGGCACTGGGTGCCGACCGCAAAGAGGTTGACAAGGCATTTGCAGCCCTGAAAAAGGAAGGCGCTATCGTCTCGCCCGTGCGCTGCAAGTGGGAACCCGCCCAGAAGTAGCAAATTGAGTCCACTGGCTTCGGTGCTCACTCCCGTTTTGCCCTATATGCTCGCCTTTGCCGCCGGTGCCATGTTCTATGTGGTGGTCGAGGAACTCATCCCCGATGCGTCCACGGGCAAGCACAGCAACCTGAGCACCATCGGTTTTGCGATGGGCTTCGTGCTGATGATGGTCCTCGATGTGGTGATGGGGTAGAGGGTAGTGTCCCCTTGATTGTCACAGGTCGTTTTCCTTGCGAATTCTTTGCCACTCCTCGTCAGTCACCCGCTTGCCGCGGTAGAAGTGGCCGTTCTTGTCGTGGGCACCGTCCTTGTCGATGACAAACGTGGCAACGTCAATGTCTTCAATAAGATCACCCAGATACCAGATGTGGTTCTTGTCGCGGCTGTAGAGGCCGTTCCATTCCTCGATGTAGGTGGCAGGGTCGGCTTCAGGCACGATTTTGCCGAAGCGGTACACGTGGTTGCGGTCGGTGGCGCAGTTGTAGGCCTGGAGTTTGAAGGTGGCGATGTCCACGTTGTCGATTCTGATAGAGTCGTAGTAGGCGCACCGTCCGTCAATTGCCCACATGTCGTCCTCATTCCATTTTATCACCTCAAAGCCCTTGACGTTGGCCACATGCATCGCAGCGCCCATGTAGTACATGTCGTTCTTGTCGCCAAAGAGTGGGTATTTCTTCACCTTGATGCTGGGGATGTCAACGCCTTTCACGAGTTTCTCCTTGAAATAGACGTTCTTGTTGTCGTGGCCCAGCCAGTTTTCGATGCTCTTGAACGATGCTGGGTTAACGCCCTGTAACTCATGGTATTGAGTTCCAAAACTAAATGTCCAGTAACTGTAGCAGATGGTGCCGTTGCGTTCCACATACTCCCCGCTGGAGTTGCACGACCACAGCAACAGCATCAATGCTGGCAGCGCTATTGCATAATAAAATCGTTTCATAATAATTCTTCGGGTTATTGGTGTTCTATTAAACTTAAGTTTCTATTGTAACGATGAGAATAGTTAAACAGTTGTGTGTCAATTCCCCCTCTAAGATAGAGGGGGAGCTTGTCGCCTGATATTGAGACGTTTTGATGCACATAATCACTTGAGAAACTTGTGTATAAAATAATGTTGGGATTATTTCAAGTCATCGGGGGTGATGTCGAACTGCGTGATCACCTCGCCGCTGGCTTTGTTCACATAGGTCACAGTGATGGTGGCGCCCTTGCTCTTGATGGTCACGTCGCTGGGCTTGGTGCTCTTCTTGAACTGGCTGATGAACTCAGGCACTTCGTGCTCGACAATAGCTTCGGCATAGTCTTCCTCGGCTTGGTTGGCAGGCACTTCTACTTCCTTGACCATCGTCACGGTGTTGGTCTTAGGGTCATATTTGTATTGTGCGCTGGCGTCGGCATGCTCCTCGGTCACGGCTTTGGAGAGTTCGTCAACAACTTCTTGGCTGGGCATTTGGTTTGCGCTGTCAAGAGAAGTGGTGTAGCCCAAGCCAGTGCTGTCGGTCGATGCCTTGCTTGCGCTGGTGGTACCGTTGCCCGAACAACCAGCCATGAAAATCGCGATAAACGCAACTGCTATAAAAGATAGATGTTTCATTGTTAAGTTTTTTAGATGATAAGTAGTAAGTAGTAAGTAATAAGCAATAAGTGGTAAGTAATAAGTAGAAGGGAATAATAGTATAGTTTCTCCGCTTCGTCCTTTGTCCTTTGTCCTTTGTCCTTCGTCCTTTGTACCTTGTCCTTCGTCCTTCGTCCTTCGTCCGTTGTCCTATTTTGTCGCTGTGGCGAAGCGTGGGTTGCCGTTGAAGTCGTTGTGGAGCTGAATATTCTTCAGTCCTGCCTGTTGCAGAGTTTGCACTACTTGGCTGCCCATGGCACGGTTTATCTCCAGGTATAGGCGGCCTGCGCTGGCAAGGGCGAGACTGGCATAGGCGGCAATGGGGCGATAGTAGAGCATGGGGTTGTCGTCGGGGACAAAGAGGGCGCTGCCAGGCTCATAGTCAAGGACGTTGCGCTCCATTGCCGACCGCTCACTCATGGTGATGTAGGGCGGGTTGCTCACGATTATGTCCCACGCCTCGCGTGGCGCCTGAGTGGTGAGGATGTCTTGTTGCACGAAGCTCACCCTTGTCTTGAGAGCGGCAGCATTTTGCTGTGCCACTGCGAGCGCCTGGGGGCTGATGTCGGTAGCGGTGACGTGGGCAAACTTCAGCGCCCTTGCCAGCGAGATGGCGATGCATCCGCTGCCGGTGCCTATGTCGAGCACCCGCAGGTCGCTGCCTGGGTTCTGGTCCACAATCATGTCGACGAGCTGCTCGGTCTCGGGGCGCGGAATGAGTGTGGCAGGCGTGACGGCGAAGGAATGCCCGTGAAAGCGTGCCTTGCCCAGGATGTACTGCAGCGGCTCATGGCGCAGCAAGCGGTCGATGATGCCGTAGAGCTTTGTGTCGAAGAAACTGGGCAGTGGTTCCTGGTCGCGCATCACAATGTCGACAGGTTTCCACAGCAGCACGTCTTCAAATATCACTCGTGTCATGCTCTCAATCTCGCGTGGATCGTAGACGCCAGCAAGATTCTCGCGAAGGCGATTTATGGCTTCTCGTGTTGTCATTTCGTTGAAATTTAGTCTACGAAAGTAGTAAAAAAAATGATAATAATGACAAAAAGTTTGTATAAAAATAGTTTTTTGAAGAATTATGTTTAACTTTGCAAAAATATCACAAGAAACTCAAATAGAAAACACCATAAAATGCAACTACCTGTAACCACATTGCAAGGATATAACACTCCATTCTATTACTATGATTTAGAGTTGTTGCGCGCAACTCTCAAGGCTGTAAACAACGAGATAAATGGCACCCCATTTATAGTGCACTATGCGCTCAAGGCCAATGCCAACCCTGTGATTCTTAGAGAAATAGTGCAGGCGGGACTGGGTGCCGACTTGGTGAGTGGCAATGAGGTGAAGGCAGCGCTTGAGGCAGGATTCCAGCCATGCAAGATGGCCTATGCCGGCGTGGGAAAAACCGACTGGGAGATAGAGACAGGTATTGACAACGACATCTATTGCTTCAACGTGGAGAGCGTGCCCGAGATGGAGGTCATCAACGAGATTGCCGCCAAGCGTGGGAAAACGGCAGGTATTGCCATTCGCGTGAATCCCAACGTAGACGCTCACACTCACCGCTACATCACCACCGGAACCACCGAGAACAAGTTTGGCATCGACATTCCTGTCCTTGACGAGGTGATTGACAAGGCGTTGAGCCTGCCCAATATTCACCTGCGCGGATTGCATTTCCACATTGGCTCTCAAATTACCGAGATGGAGCCCTATAGGCTGCTCTGCGAGAAGACCAATGAGCTGCTCGACCATTTCGGGAGCCGTGGCATCACATTCGAGATGGTTGACATGGGTGGTGGCTTAGGGGTTGATTATCAGAATCCTGAGAAGAATTCAATAGCCCGTTTCAAGGAGTTTTTTGATGTGTTCAAGCAGCACTTGCATGTGCGCCCAGGGCTGAAGGTGCACTTCGAGCTGGGCCGCTCCATCATTGCCCAGAGTGGCGCTCTAGTTGCCAGGGTACTCTATGTCAAGGAGAATTCGGCGAAGAAGTTTGTAATTCTTGACGCTGGCATGACCGACCTCATTCGCCCCGCTCTCTACAGCGCTCACCACAAGATTGTTAACCTCACCTCGCAGGCGAGTGCGATTGAGACCTATGACGTGGTGGGACCCATCTGCGAGTCGAGCGACGTCTTCGGTCACGACGAGCAGTTGCCGCTCACCAAGCGTGGCGACCTCGTTGCCCTCCTCACGGCAGGTGCCTATGGCGAGTCGATGGCAAGCCGCTACAACATGCGCAACCTGCCACAGTCTTATTTCTCGATCGATAAATAATGGCGTGGACTTGAAAAAAAAATTTTGGGGGGAATCAAACAATTAATCACAATTACAAACAATTGAATGTCGGCGAAATGGATTTTTGCTCAATTCGCCCATTTCGCTGTTTCATCAATCGTTGTTTCTCTACTCCACAACCTCCACCAGGAAACTCACTGGGCGGAAGCCGTCGTTGCACGATAGCATAGCGCTGTGGGGATTTTTCATCCATCCGTCGAAGAAGCCACCGCCTCCCATGGCGAGTTCCTTTACCCAGGGCTGCAGCGTCTCCCAGGCGCTGTCGCACATGCCATCGGGTTTCTGGGCATTCTCAACGATAAACGTGCGTCCCAGCGTCATGTCGCACGCGTGCTCGATGGGGTTCTCATACTGCTCCATCAAGTCGCGGTAGCATGCCATGCGCTTCACGGTAATCTTTATCTTTTTCATGATTTTATTGTTTGGGGCAAAGATAAAACTTTTTACCAAGAAATTAGTCTAAGTTTTTGAAAAAAGTGATAACTTTGCACATTATGAAAGTTTTAATATATCATGTGGCGAAATGGAAGAAAAATTATCAATTGTCTTTTTAAGAGACGGACAAAATGCAATGATGTACGTTCAAAGCTTGAATCCCGCGATGAGGCCAATAGCGACCGAAGCGATATTAGAGTGTTTGAGGTTGGGGTATCCTCTCAACGATATGGAGATTACGAGCATGGCACGAGAAATTCAGCGCAACAGGCTGAAGGGGAACGGCTGATTGCAATAGCAAAGGAGGCAGGACTGTTTATTGATAAACAACAATGGGAATCATTCGGAGACAGAAAACGACTTCCTTCGGGTGAGAGCATTGTTTATTTGGATAATACAGGTACTAGAATTACAAAGATTAGAAACCCATTTGCTAAATCAGCTATAAAGCAGCTTCATGCACAGGATGTGATCTATGAGCATTTGGTGCATAATATATTTTTTCCATCAACAAAATATAAGTTTGAAGGAATCTCTCAGGATATTGATGGTGTGAGAATTGTATTGAGTCAAAACTATTTGTCAAAGAGTTTTTTAGTTCCATCACAGAAAGAGATTGATCATTATTTGGTTTGTGAATTAAATCTAGTGCGAGAGAATAATTATTTTTATGGCAATGATTATGTTTCAATAACTGATGTCTCGGCCCAAGGTGACAATGTGTTGAGCAATGGGAAACAATTGTTTTTTATCGACCCAATAATAAAATTTAATAGGCCTGCAATAGAGGTGCTTGATTATTATTACTCTTTGTTGATTTGAATAAATTGTTATTTGATAAAATGATAAAGGTATATTCATTTGTTATATTTGTCCTGGCTTTTGCGCTCCATGCTGGGGCTCAGGATGTTGACACGATAGCCTATTTCGACCCTGCCCAAGTGATGGTTGAAGAGGTGGACAGCGCCGAGCTCCAACGCCTTGCCGCCTGTGAGATGGTGGCGGGCGAGTGGCAGTACAGCAAGCCCTATGTCCATGCCGATGGCTCGAGTTTCATAGGCAAACTGGGCAAACCCATCGCCAAGAGTAAGCTCAAGAAAGGTCTTGACAAGGCGTTTAAGAAACTGAAAATCAACAAGCGCTGGGACTCGCTCTCGCTCACGCCCGACGGGCAATGGGTGATGCGCATCGCTGGAGTGCCGTTGAAGGGTAAGTATGACTACGACCCCACCCAGGAGCAGCTCACCCTGCGCTGGACTGGCATCCCACTGAAGTCGCACACTCACCGCGACGGCAAGAAACTGTACATCGCCTTCGACACCGACCGCCTGCTCGTTGTCCTTCACCTGATTAGCGGCATGAGCCACAGCGAGACCCTCAAGGCACTCTCGTTCCTGAGCAAGAACTACCGCAACGTGATGGTGGGATTTGAGATGAAAATGCAGTGAGAGAACGAGGGACAAGGGGCGAAGGACAAAGTACAAAGTACGAAGGACAAAGTACAAAGTACAAAGTACAAAGGACGAAGTACAAGGTACAAAGGACGAAGGACAAAGTATAAAGTACAAAGTACGAAGACTGAACATTATAAACTTCTTCCTGGTTCTTTCCTACTTAACTCTTTACTCTTAACACTTACTTAAAGCTTATCCTCCGCTGAAGAAGGTGACGAGGAATGGCACGCTGAAGTCGACGATGAAGCCGTGGAATATCGACACTATCACCATGTCGTTGCCACAGGCGCGGGTGAGGATGGGCAGTGTGGTGTCCATAGTGGTGGCACCGCCCACCGAGATGGGTGCCAACTTTCCAAACCACTGTACCATGAGCGGCGCGCCAAGCAGGGTGAAGAGTTCGCGCACTATGTTGGCAAGCAGCGCCACGGTACCCAGGTCGGCACCGCGGTATTGCGTGATCAATACACTCGAGAGCGAGTAATATCCCATCCCCGACCCCACGGCAAGGCAGTCGCTAAGCGAGCGATGGGGCAGCAGCAAGGTGGTGATGGCGCAGCCTGCCAGTGTGCCCACGATGGTCATGAGCGGCAACAGCATGTACAGGCGGTTCAGGCGCTTGAATTTCTTGAAAATCTCGGTGTCGTTGCCTATCGTGAACCCCACCATGAAAATCAAGGCGCACAGCGTGATGTAACTCACGTTGCCCATGCTCCTGAGCGGTGGCAGCACATGGGTGAGCCCCACGATGATGCCCGCTACGAAGAACGCCACTATTATCAGGCTGCCTCTCATTGGTTGCATCCTTCCTTTCGCTGGATGTAGCGCCACAGTGCCCAGGCACACGCGATGCTGCCCGCCGTGGCAGCCACCGACAGCAACAGAGCTTCCAGCCCCAGATTCTGCAGGCTGCCTATAATCTTCTCGTTCTCACCCACTTCGATGCCCAGGAAGAACAGCAGGGCCCACACGAGCACAATGAGCACCACCCCCACAATCTTGAAGGAGTGCTTGCGCAGCAGCCATCCCACGGCAATGCCGGCTACCATTATGGATATAATTTCTATCATAAGGTCGCAAAGATAGTTTATCGCATAAATATTTACAAAAAATCGGTGTATTTTATTGAAAAATGTGGGAATTAATATTAATTTTGTGCCACAAAAAAGAATTATAATTCAAAAACAACTCTATAATGAAGAAACAACTACTATTTGCCCTGTTCCTGCTCGTGGCAACATCTACTGTTCAGGCAAAGTGGTGGTGGAACCCTAACTATCCACCCGACAATGAGAATGTGCAACTCACTCAAACCAATCTTCCCATCGCATGGCTCGAAGTAGACGGCCAGACTATTGACCGTGAAGAGCGCATCACTGCCCGACTGAAAATCATTCACAACGGAGATGGCGAGATAAACTATGCCGACACCGTGGCTCATCCTGGTCAAACCGTTGACTATGAGGGATATGTGGCGCTAAAGTATCGCGGCAACTCTTCGTTCACTTCCAGCGACAAGAAGCCCTACTCGTTCCGTCCGCTCAACGCACCGCTCGAGGACGGAGGCACCAAGGAAAAGGTGAAAATCCTGGGAATGGGAAAGGACAACAACTGGGCAATCCTTGCGCCTTACAGCGACAAGAGCATGATGCGCGACCTGCTCGCCTTTGAGCTCTCGCGGCCATGGATGGAGTTCTGCCCGCAAGGCAAGTACTGCGAGCTATTCCTCGATGGCACCTACTACGGCATCTACATCATGTGCGAGCTGCCCACCAAGGGCAAGCAGCGACTGAATCTCGACGACCCAGGCGAGGAGGGCGATGAGCTCACCGGTGGCTATCTGCTCGAGGTGGACCGCACCGACGAGGTGACCTACACCTCTAAGTATCACCCCATGACAAAGAACGGCCAGTGGCTCAACAACCGATATATCAACTACCAGTTCAAGGAGCCCGAATATGAGGACTTGACCGAGACGCAGTATAACTATATCACCGGCCAGGTCGACGTGATGGAAAATGCCCTCAACTCGTCCAACTATACCGACCCCGAGGTGGGCTATCGCAAGTATATGGACGTGATGTCGTTTGTCGACTTCCAGATTGCGCAGGAGTTGTCGCACAACGTTGACGGCTATCGCCTGAGCTCTAAGATTTACAAGCGCCGCGACAGTGTTGACCCACGCTTCAAGATGGTGCTCTGGGACTTCAATATCGCCTATGGCAACAGCGACTACTACCAGGGCTGGTACACCAACACCTGGATTTATGAGAACAACGATGTGCTCAACAGCAATGGTGACACCCAACTTGTGCCATTCTGGTGGTATAAACTCAACAAGGACCCCTATTATCAGAACCTGCTCAAGAACCGCTGGGCACAGTGCCGTCGCTCCAACATGCGCGAAGACCGCATCATGGAGAAGATCGACTCGATGGCGACACAGCTCACCTCGGGAGGCGCTATGACGCGTAACAGCCAGGCATGGCCCAGGTGGGGACAGTATGTGTGGCCCAACTATTACGTTGCTCAGAACTTCAACGATGAGGTGAGCCACTTGAAGCAATGGATCTCACAGCGACTGGCATGGATGGACCAGAAGCTGGGATTTGATCCTAACGCTGTGGTTGTTGGCGATGTGAATGGCGACGGAGAGGTTACCAGCGTCGACATCACCTGCATCTACAACTACCTGCTGCATAGCGACATGACCTATTACGACACCAGCGACGTGAACGGAGACGGACAAGTAACCAGCACCGACATCACCGTCATTTACAATATCTTGCTGGGGAACTAATCCCCAAGCAGAATTCATAATCTAAAAGCGCCCATTCGGGCGCTTTTAGTGTTTATGTAATAATGTTTTTCCAAAACTATGCAAAAACACATCATTTTAGAAATATTTCTTCATTGAGGCTACGATTTGCCAGGGGTGATTGTTGATAGTGCTGTGTTTCCTGTGCTGCAACAATGTTGCAGCATAGAGAGACATCCATCTTTCCTCTCAATAAATCTTTCACGCGCGTGCAATAAAGAAGGTAGGAAATGCGTTTTATTTGTAGTTTTATATTGTCATGAAGAAGATCGTTTATATCATATTATCGGCTATTATGCTGGCGACATCGGTGCAACTCACATCGTGCAAGACCGCCAAGATGAAGGATGCCGACGAGAAATATGAGCGCGGTGAATACTTTGCCGCCGCCGAGACTTATCGCAAAATCTACAACAAGCTGCGACGCAAGGAAGACCGCTACCAGCGTGGTGAAGTGGCTTTCATGCTGGGTGAGTGCTACCGCCACCTGAACCAGAGTGCACGCGCTGCAGCGTCTTACCAGAACTCCTTGCGCTATGAATGGGAAGACAGTCTCATACCGTTCTATCTGGCTCAGGCGCAGCAGATGGAGGGACAGTATAACCTTGCCGAGAAGAACTATCGCAAATACCTCGACACCGCACCAGCCAACTGGCAGGCGCGTGAAGGCGTGCGTGGGTGCCAGATGGCGCCCAAGTGGCGCGAGCGCGACACGCGCTACATCGTGAAGAATGCACGCATCTTCAACTCCCGCCGTGCCGACTTCTGCCCCATGTTCCTCGACAGCAAGAACGATGTGCTATATTTCACCTCGTCGCGCGACAAGGCCACCGGCACCGCCAAGAGCGAGATTACCGGCGCCAAGAACTGCGACGTGTTCTTCTCAAAGAAGGACGACAAGGGCAAGTGGAGCAATCCCGAACCAGTAGAGGGCGACCTGAACACCGAGTTTGACGAGGGCATCACCGCCTTCACCCCCGATGGGTCTACCATGTTCTTTGCCAAGGCACTTCGCAAGACCGACTCGGGCACCAGCGTCGAGATTTACAAGGCTAGCCGTAGCGAGGCGCAGTGGAGCGGCGCTGCGAAGTTTGAGATTACCGCCGACACCCTCTCGGCCTACGACGACCCAGCGGTGAGCCGCGACGGCAAGTGGCTATACTTCTCGAGCGACATGCCAGGAGGACAGGGCGGCAAGGACTTGTGGCGAGTGATGATTAGCGACGGACACGGAACCCTTGAGAACCTGGGCGAACAAATCAACACGCCTGGCGACGAGCGATTCCCCTACGTGCGCGACGACAGCACGCTCTACTTCTCGAGCAACGGACATGCGGGCTTTGGCGGCCTGGACCTGTTCCGCGCCCGGTTGCAGCCCTCAGGACGCTGGTTTGTCGAGAACATGGGTTCGCCCATGAACTCCAGCGCCGACGACTTTGGCATCACCTTTGAGAGTGAGGGCGAGAAAGGCTTCTTCTCGAGCAACCGCAAGGACGCTCGTGGCTACGATCACATCTTCAGTTTTGAGAAACCCGACCTCAAGATATGGATTTCGGGCTATGTGCTCGACAAGGACGAGGAACCGGTGCCCAATGCGTTGATTCGCATCGTGGGTAACGACGGCAGCAACCAGAAGGCGGTTGCCAAGCCCGACGGCTCGTTCCGCTTCGACCTGCAGCGCGGCGTGAGCTATGTGATGCTCGCCGGTGCCAACGGCTACCTCAATGGCAAGCAGCAGTTCACCAGCGACATCGAGGAGGCCGATGCCGAGTATGGCGTCGACTTCATCCTCGCGGCAATGACCAAGCCGCAGGTCATTGAGAACATTTTCTACGACTACAACAAGGCCACGCTGCGTCCCGAGTCGAAGGCTGCTCTCGACTCGATGGTGCAGGTGCTCAACGATAACCCCTACGTCACCATTGAGATGGGTTCGCACACCGACCGCGTGGGTAGCGACGACTACAACAACAAGCTTAGCGAGGCTCGCGCCAAGAGCGTGGTGAACTATCTCATCGAGAATGGTGTGGACAGCGCCAGGCTGCAGTTTCACGGCTACGGCAAGACCGTGCCTAAGATCGTCACCAAGCGCATCGCGCGACTGTATCCGCAGTTCAACGAGGGCGACACCCTGCACGAGGCGTTTGTGATGGCTCTCTCTAAGGAGGACCGTGCCGCTGCCGACCAGATTAACCGTCGCACCGAGTTCCAGGTGCTCACCACCAACTACTACCGCACCTTCGACAGTTCGCTCATTCAGCCTGGACAGGGTGAGGCTGCCGACTCGACACAGATGGCAGGCGCAGGTTCTCAGGAAAAACGAGGCGAGATTGACACCACAGGCAAGACGCCCGAGGAAGTTGCCCGCATGAAGGAAGAGGCGGCTGTAATGCAGAAGATGGAAGAGCAGAAGGCGCGCGAGAAAGCCGCTGCCGAGGGCAAGGATCCCGACCCCGAAGGCAAGTATAGCGGAGGCAAGGAGAATAAGCCCATGCTCGAGGGCTCTGGAGCCTTTGGCAAGGAAAGCGGCAGCGGTTCTGGCACAGGCACAGGCTCAGGCAAAGCAAGTGGTTCAGGCTCGGGAACCGGCTCAGGTTCAGGCAATGCCACCAAGCGACCCGCAGCTGGCCAAGGCGCCACAAGAAAGCATTAATAGGCAATTGGCACCGCTCAACTATTTCACTATTCTACTATTAAACTATTTTACTGTTCAACAATAACTATTTCACTATTTTATCCCCATGTTTTCAGGAATCGTTGAAGAAGCTGCCCGCGTGGTGGCACTCGAGAGAGAAGAAGGAAACCTGCACATTACGCTCAGTTGCAGTTTTGTCGATGAGTTGAAAATTGACCAGAGCGTGTCGCACAACGGTGTGTGCCTCACTGTGGTGAAACTGCCAGGCGACGGCACCTACACCGTCACAGCCATCCAGGAGACACTCGACCGCAGCAACCTGGGACTGCTCAAGGTGGGCGACGAGGTGAATGTGGAGCGAAGCATGCTCATGAACGGACGCCTCGACGGGCACATCGTGCAGGGACACGTTGACCAAACCGCCACATGCACTGGCGTGCGCGAGGCCGACGGCAGCTGGTATTACACCTTCCACTACGACCTGGACCCAGCCATGGCGCGCAAGGGATATGTCACAGTGGAGAAGGGCAGCATCACCGTCAACGGCACCAGCCTCACCGTGTGCAACAGTGAGCGCAACAGCTTTGAGGTGGCAATCATCCCCTACACCCACGACCTCACCAACTTCCACAACATCGTTGAGGGCACAGTGGTGAACCTGGAGTTTGACATCATTGGCAAATACCTGGCACGACTCATGGAGTTTAAATAATGCAATGCACAATGCGCAATGCACAATTTGGGCTGCGCCTTTTTAATGCATAATCACAATTCTCTTCAACCGTAAACACTAAACTGCAAGGCACTAGATGAAGACCATAGGCATCATAAGCGACACTCACTGCTACTGGGACGACCGCTATGCACAGCATTTCGATGGATGCGACGAGATTTGGCATGCCGGCGACATAGGCAACATGGCTCTCATCGACAAGATTGAGGCGATAGGACCACAGGTGAGAGCCGTGTGGGGCAATGCCGACGGGCAGGACCTCAGGCGGCGTTTCAAGGAAACCGAGGTCTTCACTACCGAGGGGGTGAAGGTGATGATGACCCACATTGGCGGCTACCCGGGACGGTATGCGCCAGGCATCAAGTCGCGACTGGAACTGGTGCAGCCCAAGATCTTCGTGTGCGGACACAGCCACATCCTCAAGGTCATCCCCGACCGCAGCCTCGGAGTGCTCACCATCAACCCTGGGGCAGCAGGCAGGCAAGGGTGGCAAAAGGTGCGCACCCTCATTCGCCTAACACTCGACAGCGGCAACATAACAGCCTGCCAGATAATAGAACTAGCCGACGACCGCAACAACCCCCAAGGCTATATCGTAGAGTGAAAAGGGGAATATCGATTCAGAAAAGCCTTGTTGAAGAGGGGTATTTATATGGGTGTGGAAAAAGGCAATCGGTCAACTTGCTGGATGGCAGCTAAATTGACCGATTGTTTTGTGTGATCCGCTTGGGGTCGCAAATTGTGATATTTTAAGTTTTTTGAAGTTGCAAACTGTTATGATTGTATTTTTATAATACATTTATTATCAGTGATATAATTAATGATATGGCAATTATTTCGTTAGCATAGAGAAATATTAAAAAACATAAAATAACAACCGATATGGGGATTTATATGGGGGCGATTCTTTGTGGTCTCCATATATTGTTGTATCTTTGTAATAGAATAAAACGATAAATATTGTGTGTTATGGCTTATGAAATTTCCATATCAAAGAGAATTGACAATACCGGACGAGCTGAATTATCATTGCGTTTAAGGTTGGGTAAAGTTGACCAACAAGCATCGACTCATCTGTTTGTGAATCCACAGCATCTCCGCTGGGAAAACTATGTAAGCAGCAAAGGCCGCAAAAGCAAACGCCTGGTTTTGAAAACATCTCGCCTAAAGACAGACGAAGTGCAACATACCGATGAAGTAAAGAAGCAGCTGGATGATATGCTTGAGTTTATAGACAATAATCTTCAGCAAGTAGGTGCGAACAATGTTGGTAAGGGTTGGTTGGCGCAACAAATTGATGATTTCATCAATCCCCACGATGATGAAGTTGATAGCGATGAAAGCGAACCGAAACAGTTGTCCTTCTTCGACCTGTTTGACATATTTCTTGAGAAACGTGAAATATCGCAAGGCAAGAAGAATCAGTACAAGGTATTTCGTCGAATCCTCCAAAGATATGAGATGTATAAGCAGCTGTTGGATCCAAAGTTTAAGTTGTCTCTTGACACGCTTGATGGAAATGGAATTGAGGAAATTGGAGATTATATCAAAAAGGAGTATAAACTGCGGCGGTTAATGAGAGCCGTCAACCTGGGCCGCGTGGTCAGAATACAGTGAATGGTCATTACAAGAAACTTAAGGCTTTTGTGAGATGGGCGATTGACAAAGATTACGTCACGAACAATCCCTTCCGCAAGTTCAAGATTCCGAAAGACATTTATGGCACACCGTACTGCTTAACCCTTGAAGATTTGAGCCAGTTAGAAAAGGCTGATTTGAGCGAACGCCCAAGCCTTGCAGTGCAGCGCGATATTTTCGTGTTCCAGTGTTGCATTGGTTGCAGAGTAAGCGATTTGAAAGAACTCACGTTGGCTAACGTCATAAATAACGAGATTCATTACATTGCTCGTAAAACAAAGGATGGTAACCCAAAGACAATAAAGGTGCCAATCAACAAGACTGCTCAAGCAATAATTGAGCGCCATTACGACCTCAAACGTAAGGAGTTGTTACCCTTTATCAGTGACCAGAACTATAATGAGGCGATTAAAGAAGTTTTCAAGCTGGCAGGCTTGACTAGAAATGTTGTTGTCCGTAACTCATTAACTGGAGAACCAGAGATTCGTCCTTTAAATGAGATTGCAAGTAGCCACCTTGCTCGCCGCACATTGACTAATATTCTATATAAAAAGTATAAAGACCAATCCTTAGTAAGTTCAATAACCGGACACGCCCCCAATAGTTCCGCCTTCGCCCGCTACCGCGACATTGACGAAGACATGAGAAGAGAAATGGTGTCAATTTTGGACAACAAAGAGGTATGAAGTTTCATCATGTGAATTATAACATAGTGTAGCACTGATGCCTGATTTGGAATCATGGCATAGATCAAGTTCTTAATGATGTCAAAATATCTTATGCTTGATTAAGAAAGAATCTTTTCCTATAGAAAAGTAGTGAGGTATATTTAGTCAAAAAGTAAGTTTTGTTGACGGATTTGCTCAATTTCATCAATTTTGCCCAGAACTTTCTGTCGTAGTGTGTTTATTTTTTGTCGATGTTTTTCTAGCTTTAAGGGTTCCATATTAATCATTTCAATATATAATGATATAAGACGTAGTGCCTTGTCACGAGGGCACATGGCATATTGTTGGTTAATAATCTGAATCATCTCTTTGGCACTTGGTTCAACAACCTCAAGATCGTTTTGTGCTTCTTCAAGCAGACGTTTACGGTCTCTAGCGATAGCCATGAATCCATCAACCAAATCCTTTTCAAGGTGCCACTTGATGTTGTCACGGCGCATGAGCTTGAAGCGGTAGTCTTCAAGCTGGTCTATAATTTCATTCTTTTCCATAATTCAATATCTGTTTAAGTTCTTCTTCATATATTATTCGGATGTCATGTCCTTTAGCTTGCCACTCTTCTATTTTCTTTATTTTGCTTGGTCCAGCACCCTGACCCATAACTACAACAGTCGTTTTACCTGATATGCCTGTGTTGATGTCGGCTCCAAGTGCTTGAATCTGCTTTCCAAGCTCGTTTCGGTTGGGATAGGCAACGAACGTTCCGGTGATGACAACATTGGCATGGAAAAAACACTGTATCCTGATTCTTCACTTGGTCATCAGCAATAGGATTGAGCGTACTGCGTTCAAACTTCTTGGCAGAAGCTGATGCGATGGCTTCTGCAATGCCGCCCTTAAACGTTGTGGCAACAATATTTCCTTGGCAAGCAAGGAAGACTTTAGCGCATGCCATTGCATCGTCAAGTGCGTTGTGGTGTACGCCTATAGGGATGCCATATTGCTTGCAGCAATCGACAAGAGACAGTCCTGTCATCTCATAAGTGCAGTAGTTGTCATTTGTCTTGATGTCATCTATGCAGAAGAAATCCATTAAGCTGCGTAGAACATTGATATCGGTGCCGCGGTTATGGCACACAATAGGAAAATCCTTTATAAATTTCTTGATGAAAGGGTAAAGTTCCCAGAAACCAGGAGCATCGGCAACCATGTCGTGAGTTATACCATGTACCGCAGTGTTATATTTAGTTCTATCATCGGGAATCGGGTTTATCAGTGAGTAGAAAGACTGATGCACATAACCATTAATCACTTTTACCATGCCTATGGCGCATGCACTGGTGAGTTCGGCTGTCATTGTCTCAAAGTCGATGGCGACAAAATTTGATACTTTCATAAAAACGTTCTTTAATTTGGGCAAAGATATAAACTAATATTTTTATAGCAAATTTTATTAAAACAAATGTAGCACTTGGCTGAATTTTGATATGGCACTTGGTAAAACTGTTTCACAGTGACAGATGTGTAGTTTCTCTTCCGTTTTTTATTACTTTAGACGTTATGATCTATGGAATTTGTCTATTTTTAGAATGCAATTTTAACCGTTCACAACTTTTTGTGGATCGTAATGGCAGATACTCAAAAAGAATAACCGAGCAAACGGATATCACTGGAAACGCTTAACGGGTATCATCGGAATACGCAGATAGAAGTAAATCGGTTTCTGTGTGTATGTATAGTGTTTGACACAATAAGACATATTGAGCGTTTTTTCAAGCTGCATTATCGTGCGATGTATAGGCCCAGTCCTGTTGCACGATGTCTTTCCTAAGTTACTTGTTGGGCAAATGGAGCTACATGAAGAAACAGCTCAATCCTACCAATTTTTTAGTGTGCACAATCGGTGCCTGAATGTGATTCACAGTCGTAAAACCAGGATCAAGTACATTTTACCATTTGAGTTAATTCTGGAACAAAAAATGCGGAAAAGGTTGTAGTCTTACGACAATTTCAGGAATATTTTATATCTTTGTAAGATAAATTAATTATTATTGGTGTATCACACTATAATAACTAACATTATTGTTTCTTAATGAATTAAAGTTTAAATTGGTTATATGAAGTCAAAAGTTGCTTTTATTCTCTCTATAATATCTTTTGTTGGAGTTCTATCATTCCTTGGGCTCTGGGTATTTGGCAGCATGAAATTATCAGTGGTCTCATTAGACACATTTGTGGGAGTTGTTGTGGCATTATTAGCGATAATCTTTACTATATTAGTAGGATGGCAAATAATTAATGCCATTGAAATGCGTGATAAAATATCCGTATTGGAGAAACGACAAAATGAACTTATTGAAAATGAACGCTTATTGGCAGAGAACGATATTCTTCACACAAAGGAGTCATATAATTTCCAAGCTGGGTTATGTATTTCAAATGCAGATTCATATATTGCGAAAAACATGTTTTTAGAGGCTTTTACATTTTATCATTCTGCTTTACTTTATTCAATACTTTCAGATCAACCTAATCAGTCAAACAGCATTAATCAAATGCAATTAACAATTCCTTATATTACAGCTAAGAATTTAAAAAATGTAGAGACCTTTAAACTACAAATAGTATCTGATACTGATAAGATTAGAAAAACAATCTCTTATCGAAATTGTTTATCTGTTATTTACGACAAAACTATGGCAGACTTTTGGCATAAGATGAGAGAACTTGGTATATCGATGCCAAATTAATCAGACAACAGCTATTTGCATCAGTCGTCTTATACTATATAACCTTATTATAGATGCCTTATCCTATATTGGGCATTAGCAATAGAGGGCTTAGTGAAGAATTTTATTATCGGCATATCTTTTCGCCAATATATAGTTTTATGTTTTCTATTAGATACGTATATGCGATTTTACTCCAATCTTATTTTCTGGGCATTATCCAATCTTCTATGACAATATGATATCATAGCAAGAATATCCAAAGCATCTTGCTCAGACATATTCCACTCTACCTTCAATTCATGTGAAGTCGGATTACGAAACATCGCAACGATACCAATAAGAAGATTACGAAAACCTCTATGTTCATCCTTTTCTGATTTGCTCTGGAAATTGTTGACAATCAAAATAGGCTCATCATCTTTAAATACCTTCTCAATGAGGTTTTGGCCGTCGTATGAAACTCCTGCAAGATCCTGGATGCGTTTTATTAAACCTTTGGAAGATTCAAGTACAGAATGAAAGTAATTATTAGCTAGCAATTCGGCATTGCAATAAGAGAATACTAGTTGATGTGCACCTTGTTCTATGAGTTTCGCTTTTAACCCATCAACCTTTATTTGAACATCTGATATTTTAGATGCTTTTTCTACTGAAATAATTTGGTTAGTATCATCAACATACAAACCTTCAAATGCAAGTTGTTTATTAACTTCTGCTTTAATGCTGTTAAACATTTCCACATTATTAATATACCTTTGAGGTGACAAAATATTCTGTATAAACAGAATAATGTTGTTTGCACAATGATTCTTATTTTGATAATCTGCAAATGCATTGAAAAGTTTTTTGCGTTTGGCTAGAAACTGCTCATTAAATGATATATCTTCAATCTGAGATTGCAGAAGCATCTTATGAATCACAGACCCTGTAATCCCCGGATCTATATCTGCGATTGCATTTGCCAACATTTCTAGTGTTGAAGCTTTGAATTGTTCTATTTTTACCATTTTTAAAATTATTCTCGATCGTAGTATCGCTTTACTCAAGTCGCCATTAGGGCAGGATGTTAAAGATCTCTCTTTAATCAAATACCTAATTAGGTCTCTTTGGTCATATCACTAGTTTTCTTTACTTCACAAATCCAGGCTATCTTCTTTGAGAAGGAAATCGAAAAGTCCTATCGTAAGTATTCCCTCTTCGTTTCGACGAGGCATGATATGGTCTTTTACTATGATTACTTTCTTGAAAGAATCATTAATGTTTGTCAGCGAGCGAGACTCTTGTATCTCTTTCTCTCTATCGGGAATGGATAAGGCAGACTGTACATAATACTTCTTGCTGCCAAGATTGGCAATGAAGTCCACTTCAAGCTGAGTACGAATCCACTTCCCGTCTTTGTCGGGTTTCCTTATCTCTACCATTCCGACATCAACACTGTAACCACGAGTTCTTAGTTCATTATAAATGATGTTTTCCATAATATGCGTTTCCTCTTGTTGACGCATATCTAGAATGGCATTTCTCAGGCCAATGTCTGTAAAATAATACTTAGAAAGCGTATTGATATACTTCTTTCCTTTAATGTCGTAGCGTATTGCCTTATCCACCAAAAATGATTCAATCAAATATGAGAGATAGTTAGATATAGTTTGGCTGCCAATCTTAACTTTCTTTACACTCTTGAAAGTGTTTGACAATTTTGTGGGATTACATGGAGCCCCAATAGATGATGCTAAAATGAGCACCAACTCATGCATTTCATTTTCATTCTTGATGTTATGTCGCTCAATGATATCAGCCAAATAAACAGTCTCAAACAAGTCCTTCAGATAGTTTATCTTCTTTTGCTCGGTGTCAAAAGACTGAATAAGAGGTAAACCGCCATAGGTATAATATTCGCGCCATGCGTCTTGCTTGTTACCACCTATGGCCGAATAGAATTCTGAGAATGACAAAGGGTAAACATGAATTGTCTCTCCTCGGCCACGAAACTCCGTCGGTATGTCGGATGATAGGAAATGTGAATTACTTCCTGTCACATAAGTGTCGGCATTGTCAATATGCAGGAAACTATTCAAGACATCCACAAACTCATCCATCAACTGCACCTCATCAATAATAATGTAGTATAGTTCCTTGTCCTTGATTCTATCATGAACATAATGTAGCATCGCATCTGGATCTCTCAAATCCTTGTTCATGCGATCTTCAAGATCAACACGGATGATGTGGTCATCTGCCACTCCATTCTCTAACAAGTAATGATAGAATAATACATTCAGCAAGTACGACTTGCCGCATCTGCGTATTCCGGTTATTACCTTGATAAAGCCATTTTGACGACTTTCTATCAGTTGCTGTAGATACCGATCTCTTTTTATTTCCATTGCCTTTGTTAAATTTCTGTCAATATTGACAACTTTTTACGATACAAAAGTAAGGAGTTATATCCAATTATGCAAACATTACATTAAAAAAGTGACAATGTTGACTGATATTTAATGTATATACAATGCGCTGCAAACATCATTTTTTTAGTTTCGTGTGTAGCAATAATTCGTCAATAAACAATAAAAATTGACGAATTATTTAATAAATTTTGAAGCAATAAAATATACGAAGAGCTTTAAAAAGATAGATGTACATGGGTTGTTATGACTTTGATAGTGATTATATCCTGAGAAGGACAAGGGTAACTGGGAAACGTGCTGATTGACAATCTCTAGTGCTGCGCCTTTTTTGTTCTGATAAGCGATAATTGATAATCTCGTTTTTTGCAAATGTGAGCTATAAACTATTGATTATTAGTGATTTGATTGGGGGGGGGCTAAATTTTTTTGGGTGGTTTTTTTCAATGAAAAACTTTGTTATATAGAGAAAACTGACTATTTTTGCATGCTAAATATGAGAAAAATATTATACATATTAATATT
>ONIY01000091.1 GCA_900318065.1 uncultured Prevotellaceae bacterium | reverse complement strand
GTAGAATCGCCAATCACAGCAACTGCGGGATGTACGCCAGCGTTGGCAGCGCCTATCGACATGGTCAACGAAGCACCCATCTCAACACAGGTGTGGAAAGCGTGGAAAGGAGCAAGCCATCCCAGTGTGTAGCAGCCTATGTCGGCAAAGACGCGTGCACTCTCATAGTTCTTGAGCACATTGTTAAGAGCAGTGTAGAAGTCGCGGTGACCGCAACCTTGGCACAATGCTGGTGGACGTGGCACTGTCACGCTCGAAGCGGCGTGAGCCTCAAGAGGCTCCATGCCCAGGGCAGCGCGCAGGGCATCGGGGGTGAGCTCACCAGTGCGTGGAAGTGTGGCATCGAGGCGGCCCTTGATATCGTTGTTGATGTCGAGGACGCCACGAATCATGCGCTCTACCAGAGGCTGGCCCTCTTCTACCACGAGAATGGTCTTGCACTCGGCAGCGAGGCGGCGCACCAACTTCTTGGGCAATGGATACTGAGTGAGCTTGAGCACTGGGAATGGGCATCCCTCGGGGAAGTTCTCCATGAGGTAGTTATAGGCAATACCGCAAGTGATAATACCCATCGAGTGATCGGTTCCCTCGATATATTTATTCTGTTCCATTGTGCAAGCGTCTTCCTCAAATGCCAGGATGTCTTTCACGAGCTGGTCGTTGCGCATGCGGGCATTAACAGGAAGAGTAACCCACTGGCGAGGATTCTCGGGGAAGTGAATCTCGTTTTGATTCTTCTGCTCGCTGGTCTCAACGATGGCGCGAGAGTGGGCCATGCGGGTAGTGAGGCGCATGAGCACTGGAATGCGGTTCTTCTCGCTGTAGTCGAAGGCGCAACGCACCATGTCGTAGGCCTCTTGCTGTGAAGAAGGCTCGAAGCAAGGCATCATAGCAAAGTCGGCATAGAAGCGAGAGTCCTGTTCATTTTGTGAAGAGTGCATCGATGGGTCGTCGCAGGCAACAATCACAAGACCGCCATTGGCTCCTGTCACTGCACTATTGACAAATGCGTCGGCACACACGTTCATGCCCACATGCTTCATGCACACCATGGCACGCTTGCCCGAGTAGCTCATACCCAGAGCTTCCTCCATGGCTGTCTTCTCGTTGGCACTCCACTGGCAGTGAACACCACCTGTGCGAGCAATCTCACTCTTTTGAATAAACTCGGTAATCTCGGTCGATGGGGTACCAGGATAAGCCCACACACCGCTCAGTCCGGCATGCAGTGCACCAAGTGCCAAGGCCTCATCGCCAAGTAGCAAATGTTTAGTTTTCATCCGAAATAGAAAATTTGTTGTTTATGTTATGTGTATTCTAATTTTTGCAATATTTATACCCTCTCTTGGGCATTTTGTGAATTAGTGCACTAAATTACTACATTTTCCCGAAACAGCAAAATATAACCCGCTTTTTTTGCTTTTTTACAAAAAAAAGTAGGGGCAAGGAGGAGTCTAGAATGAGCAAAACCAATATGAACATTACAATCAACGATTAATTGTTGCAGCTTTTCAATGGCAATTTTATATAAATTGAAATGCCATAAAAAATAATTAACGCAATAGATGGTGTGTTTTTAAGCAAAATTTACATTACCTTAACATTTTTTATCATTTATAATAGTCGCTATTTTGTTGATAAAGATTAATTTTGCAATCGCAATTTTACGCAATCCATTGGATTGCAAATCCTTATATAAAATCATTTGTTATTATTACTTTTTTATATTTATCCAATCTTTATGAAAACATTTAATTTAAAGCTCTTTAAAGCATTTTGTATGATTGCGATTGTGCTTGCATGGGGGAATAGTCTTTCCTCGGCACAAACAATTGCTCCGATGGTCACAAACTTTGACTATTCAAACTACACATTCCAGTACACTGAAGGCGGTGAGACAAAGACCGCTAACCTTACCGATGAGGCCACCACCCCCGACCACATCATCGCACTACTCAAGGCCGTGTATACCGACAAGACTATACCTGGCATTCATTATGGGTATAACTACAACGGCACAACCGACAACCTTTTGAATTATCTCAACAATGCCAATCAAGGTACCCCTTGGACCTTGGGCACTGCCGATGCAACTAACTATCCCAACCCCGACCAAGATGGCATGACGCTGTTGCTGGTGCAGTTGAATGAGGATTGGACATCTAAAACACCTGGGGCAAACTGGTCAGATTGGACATACATCAACCGGGCCTACTCTTCGGTTAAACTCATCACAAATTTCACCCGAGTTCACGACGCGAACAATCCAGGGTATTTGTTCTCGATAGATGGAGCAGCAAACCGTTTTTTCTTCATCTCGAAGGGAAAAACAAGAAACACACATGACCGCCCATTGTATCGTCTGTTTGAGCAAATAAGTCCCATCAACACAAATAATGGCGGACAAGCCACCACCAGTTTCATCAACGATATGCGCAATGGCAACAGCTATCTATGCTATCACGACTGTGCCGATGTGGGAACTGTTGGGGATGGACACTGGTTCACTATTTCACAAACAGGTGAAGCTTTTAGCCTAAACAACCTCACAATCTTCATTCCCGACCGCAGATTTGAGTACAATAGGGCTCCTAATTCATCTCAAGCTAGCAATCAAAACTATTACTGCTTCTATGGCGGACAAGCCTATAACCATCCAGATGTGATGCCCAAGGTGTTGATGTACACTGCGTCACTCAATGCAACGGCAACCCCCTCTGATACTAAAGGATACTATAAAGTTAACTTGGACTGGGACACATCGTTCACTCCTGAAAAACTGGGCGTAGATGTTGTTCCCCAGCACTACTATGTCTATATCCTTAATGAAGACAATACACGCACACTTATAGAGGACGTTGCCAAAGAAAATGGACTTGTGGTAACCAAGCACCATGACTACCTCATACAGCAAACTACCGACCCTCAAACCATCAAATATGTGATTGAGGCCCAAACTATCAACTACTACAACGACGGGAATATAATCTATAAGGATAGCAAGCCACTGATTACCCTTCAAGCCGAGTCACCTGTCCGCACAATCACTATTCCAGGCTATAGCCCATTCTTCACTCAAGTTTCGGAATATCGCAGTAGATATGATGTCACTCATGAAGTGAACATCTATAAGAACAAACTTTCGATTCGCCCCACCAGTGCCGAAGACTTCGTCGCCCTCAAGAACAACCAAGAAGAATATAATGTAACCCGCACCGACGCAAACGGCGATAAGGTCACCATTGCTACTGTACAGTTCACACAA
>ONIY01000070.1 GCA_900318065.1 uncultured Prevotellaceae bacterium | reverse complement strand
TATGAGTGATTTATTAATGAACGTAGTCGACTGGTCGAGGGCGCAGTTTGCCCTTACAGCCTGTTATCACTGGCTGTTTGTGCCGTTGACATTAGGACTGGGAATAATCATCGGTGTGATGGAGACCATTTATTATCGCACCCGCGACGAGAAATGGCTCGCCACCACCAAGTTTTGGATGACACTCTTTGGAGTGAACTTCGCCATTGGTGTAGCTACTGGTATCATTCTCGAGTTTGAGTTCGGTACCAACTGGTCAAACTATAGCTGGTTTGTGGGCGACATCTTTGGCGCTCCACTTGCCATCGAGGGAATCCTGGCATTCTTCATGGAGTCGACGTTCATCGCCGTGATGTTCTTTGGCTGGAAGAAGGTGTCGCCCAAGTTCCACCTTGCCTCAACATGGCTCACCGCCCTGGGCGCGAGCATCTCGGCACTGTGGATTCTTGTTGCCAACGCGTGGATGCAGCACCCTGTGGGCTGCACCTTCAACCCCGAGACCATGCGCAACGAGATGACCGACTTCTGGGCAGTGGCGTTCTCGCCCATGGCAGTGAACAAAGTGTTCCACACCGTCACCAGCGCGTGGGCACTGAGTGGTGCCTTTGTGGTGGGAGTGTGTGGATGGATGCTCCTCAAGGGCCGTAACCGCGACCACTGCATGCGCAGCCTCAAGGTGGGCGGCTGGGTAGGCCTCATTGGCATCGTGCTCACCAGCATCAGCGGCGACACCTCGGCAGTGACCGTTGCCAAGCATCAGCCCATGAAGCTTGCCGCCATGGAAGGCCTCTACGAGGGCGATAAAGGGCAGTCGATAGTTGCCTTTGGCATCCTGAATCCTGCCAAGGAAGTGGGCAACAGCGAGAAGCCCTTCCTCTTCGACATCTCCATTCCTCACGGACTGGCGTTCCTGGCTACCCACGACATCAACGCCTTTGTGCCAGGCATTGAGGACATTCTTGCTGGCAAGACGCGCGACGACAACACATTGATGGGCAAGGACAAGGGGCCATTGTCGTTTGAGCAACGCAAGGAGCGCGGCAAGATGGCACAGCACGCTCTTGCCTATTACAACAAAGCCCTGGAGGCTGGCGACAGCGTGCAACTGACGCAGCTCCGCAAGGACATCGACGAGAACTTCAAGTACCTGGGCTACACCTATCTTGACGAGCCCAAGGAGTCGGTGCCCAACGTGCCGCTGACGTTCTATTCGTTCCACTTCATGGTAACAGTGGGTGGATATCTTGTACTGTTCTTCATCGTGGTGCTGCTGCTCATCTACAAGCCCAAATGGGTGCCTGGCAAGAAGAAGTTGCAGAAGCTGGGCTACTGGCTTGCCATCATCACCATTCCGCTCGCCTACCTGTGCTCGATGAGCGGATGGATTGTTGCCGAGGTGGGCCGCCAGCCATGGACCATCCAAGACCTGATGCCCAACAAGGTTGCCATCAGCGACCTCTCGGCAGGATATGTGCAGACCACCTTCTGGATCTTTGCCGTGGTATTCACTGCGCTGCTCATTGCCGACGTGAGCATCATCTGCAAGCAGATTTCCAAGAAGTCGAAAACCGACCTCAACAAGGTAGAACAACCAACTAAAAAAGAGAAAAAGGGGAGGAAATAACTATGACACATGAATTATTGCAAAACTACTGGTGGCTGATAATGTCGGTGCTTGGAGCACTGCTGGTATTGCTGCTCTTTGTGCAGGGCGGTCAGTCGATGATTATAGGCACAAAGCCCTCTAAACGCCAGTTGATAATCAACTCACTGGGTCGCAAGTGGGAATTGACCTACACCACCCTGGTGACCTTTGGTGGAGCGTTCTTTGCCTCGTTCCCGTTGTTCTACAGCACAAGCTTTGGCGGTGCCTACTGGTTGTGGATTCTCATCCTCTTTAGCTTTGTGATCCAGGCTATCGCCTACGAGTACCGCACCAAGCACGGCAACGTGTATGGCACGCGCTTCTACGACACCTTATTATTAATAAACGGCATCGTGGGCCCAGTGCTGCTGGGCGTGGCGGTGGCAGGAATGTTCTTTGGCGCTGAGTTCACTGTCGAGAAGGGCGAGATCCTCAATTCGGCAATCATCTCGAAATGGGGTCCTGGCCACGGCCTTGAGGCGATAGCCTCGTGGAAGAACCTGCTCTTTGGCTTCATGGTGTTCTTCCTTGCCCGCACGCTGGCATCGCTCTATCTCATCAACAACATCAACGACGACGAGGTGCAGCGCAGCCAGCACAAGCAGCTGCTCTTCAACGCCGCCATCTTTGTGGTGCTCTTCCTTGCCACCATGGCAGTGATTCTCACCGCTTCGGGTGTGGAGATTGACAAGGGCGGCAACGCCATGTGGGTCGACTATAAGTACCTGCACAACTACATCGTGCTGTGGTGGGCATGCATTGCGCTGCTTGCTGGCGTGGTGCTCGTGCTCTACGGCATAGGCAAGTCGCTGCTCGACAAGAAGTTCCGCACGGGAATATGGGCGTCGGGCATTGGCACAGTGCTGGTGGTGATGAGCCTGTTCTGGGTGCTGGGTTATAACAACACCGCCTATTATCCCTCGCTGCTCGACGTGCAGAGCTCGCTCACGCTTGCCAACAGCTCGTCGTCGCATTTCACCCTCACCGTCATGAGCTATGTGTCGCTCCTGGTGCCCTTTGTGGTAGCCTACATTGCCTGGGTGTGGCGCAAGATGGACGCCACCAAGCTCACCGAGAAGGAAATCAAGCAAGCCGGTGACGATGAGATTTATTAAAGAGTATCAACAATCAACATCTACCATTATGAAAGCATTTAAATTAGTGATTATCGTGCTTGCCCTTGCCGTGGGATTGACAAGTTTCAATGCCGATGCCAAGAAGCGCAAGACCACCCGCCGCGTGGCAAAGAAGGCTAAGGTTGTGGAGCCTGCGCCCAGTGGCTATGACTATGTGAAAGGCACCAACGACAACGACGAGGTGCTCGAAGTGGTGGAATACATGCCCGAATACCCTGGCGGTAACGAAGGCCTGATGAAGTTCCTCGCACAGAACATCCAGTATCCTGAGATTGCCAAGAAGAAAGGCGACCATGGCCATGTGGTGCTACAGTTTATTGTGGAGAAAGACGGCAGCTTGAGCAATATCAAGGTCGTAAGGAGCGTGAGCAAGGAACTTGACAACGAGGCCCTGAGGGTTGTGAAGAAAATCACACGCTTCGTGCCTGGCTACAACAAGAGCCACGCCCCCGTGAGAGTGCTCTTCACTCTGCCAGTGAATTTTAAGCTGTAGTGATTTTGACCCAAATACAAATCATTTATCTAGAAGTTCTAGGCACCAACTAGGACTTCTAGATTTTCTAACTTACTAGCCCCAAAAAGCCGCAATAATCATGACTCGCAACACCAATCTGTCGATTTGCAAGGGCATTGCCATTATTTTGATGTGCGCCGGCCACACCGAGTGCCACTGGTTTATCATCAACTTCATCTACCTGTTTCACATGCCACTGTTTTTCATTGCGGCGGGCTACTTCTTCAACAAGAAGTATGAGCAGGACCCGTGGCTCTTTTGCAAGAAACGCTTCAAGGGGCTGTATGTGCCCTTTGTGAAGTGGAGCCTGCTGTTCCTGGTGTTGCACAACCTGATGTTCAAGATAGGCATCCTCAACGAGCAGTATGGCAACTGGGAGAATGGCGTCACCCATCCCTACTCGCTTCACGACTTCTACCAGCGCCTGGTACACATCATCTTCTCGATGGCGGGCTACGACGAGTTTCTTGCCGGGGCGTTCTGGTTCTTCAGGGCGCTGCTGGTGGCGAGCATCGTGTTCATTATCCTCTACAAACTGCTTCACAACCGCCACAAGTGGCTGGGCGACGACGGCACCCTCATTGCCATTGCCTTGATAGCACTGGGCTTCGCCTGCTTCAAGGTGGGCAACAACCTCAAGATCACCACCATTGTGCAGGGTGGCATTCGCGACACGTGGGGCGTGATGTTCTTCGCCCTGGGGGCGCTCTACCGCCGCCACGAGCACCGCATCAAGGAGCACTGGGCATTGACGCTGCTCTATGCCGGGCTGCTGGTGGGTGGATGCTTCCTGCACTGCCACGGCATGAACCTCAAGGTGGAGCTCAAGGACCTTGCCACCATTCCCGTGACGGGCTGCATTGGGTTCTTGATGATCCACTCCATAGCAAGCTGGATTGACCGCCACGACGGCTGGTTCAAGCGCATGCTCGTGTATTGTGGCGACAACACCATCTATGTGTTTGTGTTCCACATCATCTCATTCAAACTGGTCTCGGCACTCAAGATATGGTACTACGGCCTCGACTGGGGACAGATAGGGTGCCACATGGTGGTGCACCACAACAGCCAGACCGACCTGTTCTGGATACTCTACACCATAGTGGGCACGGCAGTGCCACTACTGTGGGTTTACTATTACAGGAAAATCGTGGGCCGAGGATGGAGGTGATGGTTTATGGTTTATAGTTTATGGTTTATGGAAGACAGTGGTGAGACTAAATGCACTGCAATCTCTTAAATGAAAACCGTTAAGTGCCTTTGAAATATAGAACATCTAGAAAAACTAGATTATCTATAACTTCTAGGAATTCTAGAGCTCTAGAAAAAACTGATCACTGAAAACTGATCACTGATCACTGAAAACTGATTACTGAAAACTGATTACTGACTACTGATTACTGAAAACTGACTACTGAAAACTATCTCATCAGTTCTCCAATCGAGGTGGTGAGGTTGAACATGAACGTGGTGGCGCCGGTGTGGGGCTGGGCGAATGCCACGCCAAAGCCCAGGGCCTTCACCTTCATGCCGCCGCCAATGGAGAATCCCGACAGGAAGTTGCGCTTGTAGGTGCTCATGTCGGTGCGCGTCTTGTAGTTGTATCCGGCAGCGATGTAGATGCGGTCGGTGGGCAAGTATTCCACGCCAAAGACCAGGTGCCTGAACAGGTTGCTCACAAACTTCTCCTTCTCCACCAGTTCGCTGGAAGTATTGTTTTTGTCGGCGGGCTCGTAATAGGGCGATTTCCATTTTGTCAAGCCAAAAGCAGTTACCGAGAGTCTGAAAGGAGTAGAACCCAGTCCCTTCGAGAATCCCAGCTGAATGTCCCATGGCAGCTTGTCGCGCTTGTCGTTGAACTTCTTCACCTGTCCTCCCAGGTTCTTTGCCACGAGCGAGAGCGAGAGGTCTTTGTCGGGGTTGTAGTAGTTGATGCCCAGGTCGGCGGCGATGGCGCCAGCCGAGTAGGTCTCATAGCTCGAGTAGACATACTTGAGGTTGATACCGCCACGCAGGTTCTCGCTGATGTCGTGAGAATAGGTGAGGGTGAAGGCCATGTCGCTGGCATTGAAAGTGCCGGTGATGACACCGCTGGCGTCGGCAGCATTCATCTTTCCGTAGCCGTAGTACTGGATGCCCACGCCTAGTGCGCCATGCTCGCCAATGCCCTGGCCGTAGCGCGCTCCCATGAAATTGGTCGACCCAATGTAGCGCATGTAGTTGAGCCCCACCTGGTGGTCAAATTCCTTGCCCAGCAGCGCCGGGTTCTGCTCCACCAGGTTGATGTCGTCGTCGATAATCGTGAGGTTGTGCCCACCCAGGGCATAGACGTGCGACGACACTGGCACGTTAAGGAACTGATAGGCAGTGGTGCCGTCTTGGGCTGCAGCTATAGAGCACGCAATGAGCGCACCCATTAAGGCTAATGTATGTCGTAAAATGCTATGCATTGTGTTATGTGTCAAAAATAGTGTTATCTAATTTATAACGATAAAAAACTGATAATAGTATTAATGCGCCCTTTTTAAATCATCAAATGTTTAATTTTTTTTACAAGACGGCATTTTCTTGCGCCAATTTGTAAAAAAATACAAAACCTTATTAATCAATACCAAAAACGGGGGTTCGGGTTATTGACTTTTAGAAATTCAAGATTATATTTGCAAAGAAATTTAGTGTTTACCGCATGAAAACTGGTAAAAACTTGAACAAAAGTGACACAAATGATGATGAAGTTTAATCGCGCATTTCTGGCTATTGTTGTAATGATAAGCACTGCCCTGGCGGGTAGCGCTCAGCTGCGTGATGTCACTACTTGCAACCCCTTGTCGCCCAACAAGCAGGGCTACAACATGGTGGTCTATGAATATGAGAGTGTCGACATCAGGCCACAGTTCCCCGGCGGAGAGCGCAGCATGATAAACTTCATCAACGAGACACGCGAGTACCCCTACAATGCCTACCATCGCCACATCCAGGGACGCGTGCTGTGCAGCTTCATCGTGGGAACCGACGGCAAGCTGTTCAACATTCAGGTGATCCGTAGCTCGGGCGACGAGACGCTTGACCGTGAGGCCATGCGAGTGATCAGCAAGATGCCCAAGTGGAGCGTGGGAAAAATACAGAACAGCAAGGTGAACGTGCGATGCGTCCTGCCCATAGCCTTCAGGCTGTAAAACGTGACACGTGGAAGGTGGAACGTGCCAATAGTCAAACAATTACCAACAATCAAGAACAATTTAATTATCTCCAAAATTCTCGCGGTTTTTAATTCCTGCGTAAGCAGGCTTTGTGACCACGAAGTGGCAGCTTTTTGAGATTACACAGCCTGGCAGTTTTACCTTCGAGGACACAATAATCTCACAAAGTTGCATCTATCGATGTCAATTGGGGAACGTGGAACGTGGAACGATGGTGAGGACACAATAATCTCGCAAAGCTGCATCTATCGATGTCGCAAAGCCTCGCAAGCTCGGATTATTTTTAATTAAATTCCTGCGTGAGCAGGCTTTGTGACCACGAAGTGGCAACTTTGCGAGAGTATCCCAACGTGGCTGCAATTCCCTGTGAGGACACAACAATCTCACAAAGCTGCATCTATTGATGTCAATTGGGGAACGTGGAACGTGGAACGATGGTGAGGATATGGTGAATTTGTAGGGACAACGCGTGCGTTGTCCGAAAACCGCAGAAAATGCTAATTACCAAACCTCTCCCTCGCTGGCGGACAAGGCACGCCTTGTCCCTACGTCCTTCCCTCTCCCCTCTCCCCTCTTCCCTCTCCCCTCTTCCCCCCTCACACTCCTACTTTTTCCAGTTAATAATGTCACATTTTTCATGGCACAATTCCACCGATTCGTTGAAAAAAGTTGATTATTTTTGCTTAAAAACACATTTTTACATACATTTGCCGATTGTTTATCACCATAAGCCCAGAAAATAACTAAAAATAAAACAAAAATGAGAAAATTCTTCATCTTCTTAATCGTCGCCATCACGACGACATCGATAGCAATGGCTCAAGACGCCAACAAGCTGTCGATTTCCACGCAGATTTTCATGGACAAACTCAGCGGGAAAATCGTGACCGACAAGACCACCTTGAATGAAGCCAAGTTGAAAGGACTAAAACCCGAAGCAGGCTCATTTGAGGCTGCCGAGAGAGAACGCCAGTTTGTTGCCGACCCCGTTGTGAAAAACGGACAGACCTACATGTCGGCCTTCATTCGCTTAGAAAACCCCTCGGCAATAGCTAAACTTGAATCTCTTGGAGTAGAAATCGAAGAGCAGTTCCTTGACGGCAAACTCGTCACCGCCCTTATCCCAGTTGATAAGATTGAGGAGGTGAGCGAAGTTGCTAACGTATCAAGCATCAATGCAGCAACACTGATGAAAAAATCAACCAAGGTTGCTCGCCAAAAGACCAATGTTGACGACGTGCTCACCTACAGCGCCGACGCACAAAGTGCAGGTCTGCCAAATGCATTCGACGGCTCGGGCGTTATCCTTGGTGTGATTGACACCGGTATCGACTTCAACCACATCGCATTTAAAGATGCCAATGGCAACAGCCGTATCAAACAGGCATATGTTTACAACGGTTCGTCGGCCAGGACTTATACCGGTTCATCCATAACTAGTAACCTCACCGACGATAATACAGAAGACCATGGCACTCACACAAGTTCCACGGCTGGCGGTTCAAGTGTTACAGTTAGTGGAAGCACGGTTACTGTTACCAACGACCATGCCAATGCCACCTATGGCGGCATGGCTCCTGGTGCAGACCTGTATTTGGCTGGTATTAATAGCCTTTCTAGCACTTACTTGTCAAATGCTGTAAAAAACATGTGTACCTATGCCGATGAGCAAGGCAAGCCCTTAGTAGTTAGCAACAGCTGGGGCTCGCAGATTGGACCTCATGACGGTACTGGCGATGTTGCCGACTCATACAACTCCCTCTTTGGTGACTCTCATCCTAACCATGTGGCACTTTTTGCAGCCTCAAATGATGGTGGCAAGAGCAAAGATGGCGAAGGTGGTGGTTACCATATTCACGGAACTGCATCGAGTTCCAGCCCATTAAGAACGATTCTGCGTTCTGCCATTTACACAAATACGGATGCAGGATATATGTATGCAGGAATTATTGCCAATGCATGGGCAAGAAGCACTAGTGTTTCTAAACTTGGTGTAAAGATTCATGTACTTGATGCCTCTACAGGAGCTATCAAAACATCAGTCACCATGACATCGTCAGGTACGGTGAGTGGTTTAAGTTCTTACTATAGTGGGTCTTTATCTGTTTATTATGACCAAGTCACCTCAGACAAGACCCAACTTCTTCTCTATTCTCAAAACGGCATCACATCACGTAGCACAAGTACAACGACACAGAATGGTGAGACCTACTATAAGAGCAAGTACACACTTGCCATAGAGGTTTACCCTATAAGTGGCAGTTCTGAAATAGATATCTGGGGTGGTTCTAATGGTTATTTCACCAATCACCTCTCAACAAGTGGCATTCTATGTTCAAATGCAAGAAAAAAGTCACTTTTTTTCTACTTTTTTTGAATTTCACCATAATAGGTGTCATTTTTAACCATCGCCACAAGGATG